>JAFIEE010000161.1 GCA_020832705.1 Paracoccaceae bacterium | reverse complement strand
GTCCACCTCGACCGGCACGCCATCCGGCCCGATCCGGTAGGAGATCAGCCCGTCCCCCGCGCGCCCGGGGGGCCGCAGATAGGGCGGGGCGGCGCGGGGGGCGCTGGGCCCGCGGGGGGGGGGCACCGGGCTTGTGGGCGGGCAGGTGATGGGGGAGGGGCCGCCGCCGCTTTTGCTGTCGCTGTCCGGCATGCGCGCGATCCGCGCGGTGCATCCGGCCGAGAACGTGTTGGTGGCCGAGGCAGGCGCGGTGCTGGCCGACGTGCAGGCCGCCGCCGATGACGCGGGGCGGCTGTTTCCGCTGTCGCTGGCCTCGGAAGGGTCGGCCCGGATCGGCGGGCTGCTGGCCACCAACGCGGGCGGGGTGAACGTGCTGCGTTACGGCAATGCGCGCGACCTGTGTCTGGGGCTGGAGGCGGTGCTGCCCGACGGGTCGGTCTGGCACGGGCTGAAACGGCTGCGCAAGGACAACACCGGCTATGACCTGCGCCACCTGCTGATCGGCTCCGAGGGCACGCTGGGGGTGATCACCGCCGCCTGCCTGCGGCTTTTTCCGCGCCCGGCGCGCCACGGCGCGGCGCTGATGGTGGTCGATGGCCCGGCGGCGGCGCTGGCGCTGCTGGCGCGCGCGCAGGCGCGGCTGGGCGAGGGGGTCTCGGCCTTCGAGCTGATCTCCGGCATGGGGCTGCGGTTTCTGGCCGAGACCATGCCGCAGGTGCGCCAGCCTTTCGCCGCGGCGCCGGACTGGATGGTGCTGGTCGACCTGGGCCTGGCCGCGGGGGGCGATCCGGAGGCGGCGCTGGAGGGGCTGTTCGCCGAAGGGTTCGAGGCCGGGCTGGTCAGTGACGGGGTCATCGCCCAGTCCGAGGGTCAGCGCGCCGACTTCTGGGCCTTGCGCGAATCGATCCCCGAGGCGAACCGCCATATCGGCGCGATCTCCAGCCATGACATCTCGGTGCCGCTGGGGGCGGTGGCGGAATTCATCGACCGCGCCGGGCCGGCGCTGGCGCGGATCGGGGATTTCCGGGTCAATGCCTTCGGGCATCTGGGCGACGGCAACCTGCATTACAACGTGTTCCCGCCGCCGGGCGGGCGCCGGGCCGACCATGAACCGCAGCGCGGTGCGATCCAGCGCTGCGTGCACGATCTGGTGCATGATCTGGGCGGGTCGGTGAGCGCCGAGCACGGGATCGGGCGGCTGAAGGTCGGCGATCTGGAACGCTACGGCGACCCGGCCAAGCTGGCCGCCATGCGTGCAATCAAGGCCGCGCTGGACCCGCAGGGGATCATGAACCCCGGGGCGGTGTTGCGGGGGTAAGGGCCGGGGGGCGGCAGGCGGGCGCGCGATGTGGCCGGGTTTGGTTGCGTGGCAGGACGCGCTGGGGCAATGGTGACGCAAGGGGGGCGGGTTTGCGGGACCTTTCTGCCGTTCGCGCCATCCACCCATGTGCCTTCGCTGTTGCAGCATGATCGACGCAGAGGCGGAGAAGCGGTCGTTCGCGGCTCCCTGGACGAACGGCAGAGCTGCGTAGTTTTCGGTCGGTTCGGACTGCGCAAAATTCGGAATGACAAGCTAACGCTTCGCCCGTATGCTGCCCGACAAAAAGGTATGAGGCAGTGGTGAGCACTTTCAAAATCGGATTTGACGGACCATCTGTCGAGAACGGCGAAATTGATGTCGCCGATCTCGCGCCGGCGCTTCTTGCGCTCGGCGAACTTTTTACTGCGGCAAATCAGGCGCTTAACAAGGATCGCGCAGAAGCCAAGCTGCGAATACGCGCCACTGAAAAGGGCAGCTTCGTTGCCCTGCTTTCCTTGGATGTCAGCTTCGTCACCGACCTTCTAGATATGGTCACCGCGAACCCAGACAGAGTCACAGCGGCGGACCAGCTTTTAGACCTTCTAATAAAAGGCGGAAAGGCTGTCGGAATGGGAACGGTCGGCCTTTTTGTCGCCCTACGCTTCTTGAGAGGCAAGCGTCCCGACAAGACCGAAAAGAATGAAAACGGAACCACCTCGATAACCGTCGGCCCGACAACCATTGTCGTTAACCAGCGGACGGTCGTTCTTCTCGAGGACTACCGCACCCGCGAGGCCACTGAGAAATTCGTCGGAACTGCCCTCAATGCGAAGGGTATCAACAAGGTTTCCTTCGATGAAGAGCCTGACGGAACGCCTGAACTCATCCTTACCAAGGATGACATTGCGGCGGTTAAGGTCCCCGAGCCGGAAGACGATGATAAGACTGAAACCACGACGAAGCGTGAAGCCCTGCTAAAAATCGTTAGCGCACAATTTGCCGAAGGTTATCTCTGGCGCTTCACCGACGGCACAAACACATTCACCGCCACAATGGAAGATCAGGATTTCTTGCATCGGCTGGACCGTTCGGAAGTCGTCCTGTCAAAGAACGACACCCTGCGCTGCGAAATCGAAGAAATTCAGACCCTCGCAGGCACCAAATTGAAGACAGATGCCAAAATCCTCGAAGTCAAAGAACATATTTCCGGCGCTCGTCAATTAAAGCTATTCTGAATCTTGCGTTAAAGCGAACAAGGCTTAGCAACGTGCTGGGCGTTTTTCGGCACTGTGTTCGATTTCCCCTTACCTGCATATCCATCTGGCGGCGGCTGCCTGACGGAGTTTCAGGCTGGCTACGGCCATCTGCTGCGCTTGGCACGAAGGTCGGCTCAGGGCCGGACACGATGCGGCGCCTGCGAAGGTTCCTCCCATGCTGCGGCCTGCCTGGATGTCGCTGATGGACTCGAAGCCCCCCCTCCGGGCATCGCCTGCGACGCACCGGACACCGGCGCCGGACCATCATCTCCGCCGCCTCACGCCTTCCCCCACGCCGCCCCCTGCATCTCGCGCAGCCGGCTGGCGGTGCGTTCGAATTCGAAGGCGCCGGTGCCCTCGATATAGAGCCGCTCCGGCACATCGGCGGCCGAGGCGATGACCCGCACCCGCGCCTCGTAAAGCGCATCGATCAGGGTGACGAAGCGCTTGGCCTGATTGTAATTCGCCGCCGACAGGATGGGGATGCGCGCGATCATCAGCACCCGCACCGCCTCGGCGATGGCCAGATAGTCCCCCGGCCCCAGCGGCTGACCGCAGAGGTCCCAGAAACTCGCCCATGCAACCCCGTTGTGATGCGCGGGCAGCACCACCTGGCGCCCCTTCACCGTCAGTTCCAGCGGCGTGCCGGGGTCATGGCCGGTCAGGTCATCCCAGATGCGGCTCATCGCGGCCTCGGCCCCGGCATCGGCGGGGGAGAACCAGACCTCGGCGCCCTTCAGCCGCTGGCGGCGGTAATCGGTCTCGGACTGCAGGGCGTGCACCGTCATCCGTTCCTTCAGCAGCGCGATGAACGGCAGGAACAGCGCCCGGTTCAGCCCGTCCTTGTAAAGGTCATCGGGCGGCCGGTTCGAGGTGGTGACGATCACCACCCCCCCCTGCATCAGCTTCTGGAAGAGCCGCCCCACGATCATCGCATCGGTGATATCGGTGATCTGCATCTCGTCAAAGGCCAGCAGGCGCAGGTCGCGCACCACGGCCTCGGCGACGGGGGCGAGGGCATCCTCGGCGCCCTTCTGGCGGGCGGTGTGCATGCCGGCGTGGATCTCCTGCATGAAGGCGTGGAAATGCACGCGGCGCTTGGCGGCCAGGGGCACATGGTCAAAGAAAAGGTCCATGAGCATCGACTTGCCGCGCCCCACGCCCCCCCACAGATAAAGCCCCGGCGGCGGCGGCGGCGGGCGCTGGACGATCCGCGCGAAAAGCCCCGTGGGCGGCGCCGGGCGGCGCAGGTGCGCGATCAGCGGGTCGAACAGCGCCAGCGCCGCGCGCTGGGCCGCGTCCGGGCGCAGGGTGCCCGCCTCGACACGGGCATCGTATTCGCCGATCAGGTCCATGCACCGCCTCATAGCGCGCCGCCGGTCCCCGCGAAAGCCCTCGGCCACCCGTGCGCCCCGGGCTTGCGCGCCCCGGGCATGCGCACAGCGTTGCGCTTGGCCCCGCGCTGTGCCAGTTTGAACCGCGCTCAGGCATGCACCGGAAACAGCACCCAGGGAGGCACGGCACCATGGCGGCGGACGACCCGAGAACACTGGTTTCGACCGGCTGGCTGGCGGCGCACCTCGATGATCCGGATCTGCGGGTGCTCGATGCGTCGTGGTATCTTCCGGCCATGGCGCGCGACGCGCGCGCCGAATACGATGCCGCGCATATCCCCGGCGCGCGCTTCTTCGACATCGACGAAATCAGCGATCACCGCTCCGACCTGCCCCACATGGCGCCGCCGGTGGAGAAATTCATCAGCCGCATGCGGGCCATGGGCGTGGGCGACGGGCATCAGGTGGTGGTCTATGACGGCATGGGGATGTTCTCGGCGCCGCGGGTGTGGTGGCTGTTCCGGCTGATGGGCAAGCTTGACGTGGCGGTGCTGGACGGGGGCTTTCCGAAGTGGCAGGCCGAGGGCCACCCGGTCGAGGATATGCCCCCCGTCCTGCGCGACCGCCACATCACCGTGCAGCGGCAGGCCCATCTGGTGCGCGATGTGAGCCAGGTGGCCGCAGCCTCGAAGCTGGGCGAGGCGCAGATCGTCGATGCCCGCCCCCCGGACCGTTTCCGGGGCGAGGTGCCCGAACCCCGCCCGGGATTGCGCGCCGGGCATATTCCCGGCTCCTGCAACCTGCCTTTCATGCAACTCCTGCACCCGGACGGGACAATGAAGGACGAAACCGGGCTGCGCGCGGCCTTTGACGCTGCGGGTGTCGATCTTGCGCGACCGGTGATCACCTCCTGCGGGTCCGGGATCACGGCGGCGGTGCTGTCGCTGGCTCTGGAACGGCTGGGCCACCGGAAACATGCGCTTTATGACGGGTCCTGGGCGGAATGGGGCATGTATCCGGACCTGAAGGTGGACACCGGCCCATGACGCTCCTGCGCGCCGGCAGCACGGTCGACTATGTCATCACCTACCTCGAGATGACCGAACGACCGACCTGGCCATGGCCCCCGGCACCCGCGGGCATGGACGGCGCGCTCCTGCGCGCCGATGCCCCGCCGCCGTGGTATTTCCTGGCCATGTATGACGCCGTGGGCCGCGATTACGCCTGGACCGACCACCATGACACCCCCGAGGACGATCTGCGCGCCTGGCTGCATGACCCGGACGTCACCATGTATACGCTCATGGCACAGGGCTGGCCGCACGGATTCTTCGTGCTCGACGGGCGCGAGGACGGGGTGTGCAACCTGGCCTATTTCGGGCTGGTGCCGCAGGTGATCGGGCGGGGCTTCGGAAGCTGGCTCCTGCGCACGGCGATCCTGACCGGCTGGGCGCGCGACGGGGTGACGCGCATGAGCGTGAACACCAACACGCTGGATCACCCCCGCGCGCTGGCCAACTACCAGAAACACGGCTTCAGCGTGGTCGCGCGCGAAACCAGCCGCCGCGTGCTGACCCGCGACCGCGACCCGGCGCGCATCCCCGACTGATCCCGCCGCCCCGGGTTTCCGCATCCGGGGCCCGCCCGCCCCCGCCCGGCAGACGCCCCTTCGCCCTCATCATCTGTGCACAAATATCCTCAGGGGGTGAATGCGCGCGGCACGCGCGCAGAGGGGGCAGAATGCACCCTTCCTCCGCCCGCAGGGCCAGAAGGCTTGCGCCCGCGGCACGCGGGCGCTCCGCAAGGTCACGCCGCCGACACGGGCGGGTTCAGGCCGCCAGCCCGCGCCCGCGCAACAGCGCCGCCACCCCCGGCATCCGCCCCCGGAACCGGGTGTAGAGCGCCTCCGGCTCCTCGGACCCGCCCACGGCCAGCACGCAATCCTCCAGCCGCTGCGCCACCACCGGATCGAAGGGATCGCCCGCCTCGGTGAAGGCGGCGAAGGCGTCGGCGTCCATCACCTCGGACCACATGTAGCTGTAATAGCCGCTGGAATAGCCGTCGCCCGCGAACACATGCAGGAAATGCGGCGTCGCATGCCGCATCCTTATCGCGCGTGGCAGGCCGATACCTTCCAGCACCTCGGCCTGGCGCTGCATCGGGTCGGCGGGGGGCGGGCCCGCGTGGAATTCCAGATCCACCAGCGCCGAGGCCACGTATTCCACCGTTGCGAAGCCCTGATCGAAGTTCTGCGCCGCCAGCAACCGCTCCAGCATCTCGGCGGGTATCGGCGCGCCGGTCTCCACATGGCGGGCATGGGTCCGCAGCACCTCGGGCACCGTCAGCCAGTGCTCGTAAAGCTGGCTCGGCAGTTCCACGAAGTCCCGCGCCACCGACGTCCCCGAGACAAAGCCATGCGTCACATCCGACAGGATATGGTGCAGCGCATGGCCGAACTCGTGAAACAGCGTCCGCGCATCGTCCCAGGACAGGAGCGCCGGGTCGCCCTTGGCGAAGTTGCACACATTGACCACCACCGCGCGGCGCGCGTCCCCCAGCTTGCGCTGGCTGCGAAACGCCGAACACCAGGCCCCCGAGCGCTTGCTGGGCCGGGCGAAGTAATCACCGATGAAGACCGCCATGTGCTTCCCCTGCCGCGTGACCTCCCAGGCCCGCGCGTCCCTGTGGTGCAGCGGCACGTCCAGCGGGCGGAACTCCAGCCCGAACAGCCGGTGCGCGCAGTCGAACGCGGCCGCGATCATGGCGTCCAGACCGAGGTAGGGCTTGATCGCCGCGTCCTCCAGATCATGCTCGGCCCGGCGGCGCTTGTCGGCGTAGTAGCGCCAGTCCCAGAGCTCCAGCGGGCTGTCGTGCCCGTCGGCGTGCAGCATCGCCTCCAGCACGGCGGCGTCGCGTTCGGCGGCGGCTTTCGCCGGGTTCCAGACCGCCATCAGCAGATCGCGCACCGCCTGCGGGGTCCGCGCCATTTCCGGTTCCAGCTTGAAATCGGCGAAGCTGTCATAACCCAGCAGGGCCGCGCGTTCGGCGCGCAGGTCCAGGATTTCCTTCACCGCCGCGCGGTTGTCGGTCTCGCCGCCGTTTTCCCCGCGCGAGACCCAGGCCAGACAGGCGCGCCTGCGCAGGGCGCGGTCCGGGCAATGCTCCAGGAACGGCACGATCAGCGAGCGGTTGAGCGTGATCACCGCGCCCGCCTGCCCGCGCTCCCGCGCCGCTTCCTCGGCAGCGGCGCGCAGGAAGCCGGGCAGCCCCGCCAGCGCCTCGGGCGGAACCGGCATCATCCAGTCGCGTTCCTCGGCCAGCACGTTCTGCGCGAATTGGGTGCCCAGCGCGGCCAGCCGCGCCTTGATCGCCGTCATCCGCGCCGCGTCCGCGCCCTCCAGCGCCGCGCCCGCGCGCACGAACATGCGGTGGTAAAGCTCCAGCACGCGGGCCTGTTCGGGGTCCAGCCCCAGCCCGTCGCGCCCCTCCCAGAGCGTCTGCACCCGCCCAAACAGCGCGGTGTTCGAGGTGATCTCGGACGCATAGGCCGACAGTTTCGGCGACAGGTCGCGCTGCAGCGCCTCGCGCGCCGGGTTCGAATCGGTGCCCGCCAGGTTGAAGAACACCCCCGCCACCCGGTCCAGCGCCGCATCGGCCAGTTCCAGTGCGGCGATCGTGTTGGCGAAGCTCGGCGCATCGGGGTTCGCGGCAATGGCGGCAACGTTGGCGCGCCCCTCGGCCATGGCGGCCTCGAACGCGGGCGCGAAGTGATCGTCGGTGATGCGGTCAAAGGGCGGCAGGGCGAAGTCGGTCTGCCACTCTTCCAGCAGCGGGTTGGTCATGGGGCGTCCTTTCGGTGGGCTTGCGCCACAGGTAGCCCGCCCGCGCCGCCGCTTCAATCGCGCCGGATGAGGCGTGGGGCTGACTGGTGCGCGCACGGCGTCGTGTTTGTCGCGAAAGCGCCCTCGGGGCGTGCCGG
>JAFIEE010000160.1 GCA_020832705.1 Paracoccaceae bacterium | reverse complement strand
CCCCCCCAACGGGATGACGGAGGCGTCAGCCGACGGAAGACGGGCGGGAGCGCCCCTTCGCCGATTCACGCCGATCCGGGCGGGTGGAACGCGGACAGCAGCGGGTGCGCGTGCCTAGACCTCGCCGCGCAGGATCTGGTCCATGGTGATCGACGGCTGGGCGCAACCGGCCTCGCCCACGATCCGCGCCGGAACCCCGGCGACGGTGGATTTCGGCGGCACCTCTTCCAGCACCACCGATCCGGCGGCGATCCGCGAGCAGTCGCCCACGCGGATATTGCCCAGCACCTTGGCCCCGGCGCCGATCAGCACGCCGCAACCGATCTTGGGGTGGCGGTCGCCGTCTTCCTTGCCGGTGCCGCCCAGGGTCACCGAATGCAGCATCGACACGTTGTCGCCCACCACAGCCGTTTCGCCGATGACGATCGAATGCGCATGGTCGATCATGATCCCGCGCCCCACGCGCGCGCCGGGGTGGATGTCCACGCCGAACACCTCGGACACCCGCATCTGCACGAAATACGCGAAATCCAGCCGTCCCTGCGCGTGCAGCCAATGCGCGATCCGATAGGCCTGCAGCGCCTGGAAGCCCTTGAAATACATCAGCGGCTGCAGGAACCGGCTGCAGGCGGGATCGCGTTCGAACGTGGCCACCAGATCGGCGCGCGCTGCGGCCCCGATGGCCGCATCGTCGGTCATGGCCGTGTCGGCAACTTCGCGCAGGATCTGCTCGCTCATCTCGCCCGAGGCCAGCTTGAGCGAGAAGCGGAAGGCCAGCGCCTTCTCGAACGTGTCATGATGCAGGATCGATGAATGGAACATGCCGCCCAGCAGCGGTTCCTCGGCAACGGCGGCGCGGGCCTCTTCGTGGATGCGATGCCACACGGGGTCCAGCGCCTTGAGGCGGGTTTCGGGCTTGCGCATGAGGGCCTCCGTTCGGGCGTTGCTCCGGGTGCCAGACATAATCACCGCGACGCGCGTGTAAAGGGTGAGCGCGGTTCAGACGGCCTTGCGTGGGGCGCTGTCCCGGCCCGTCTCCTCGGTCACGGGCAGGGGCTCCACGCTTTCGGCATCGAACAGATGACCCAGCCGTTCGGTCACGGCGACCAGCATCGCCTGCTCCCAGTCCGGCAGCGCGTCGAAGCGGCGGATGAACCGGTCGTGCAGCGGGTCCGGGGCGGCATCGAGCAATGCGCGCCCGGCATCGGTCAGGATCACCCAGACCATGCGCCGGTCGGCCTGCCGCCGCTCGCGCCGGACCAGCGCGCGCGCCTCCAGCCGGTCGATGAGTGCGGTCACGGTCGCCTGCGACACGCCCAGGCGGCGCGCGATGTCGCGCGGCATCTCCTGGCCGCTGTCGGCCAGCGCGTGCAGCACCAGCATCTGCGCATTCGACAGCCCCGAGGACCGCGCGATGGCGCGGTCGTTGCTGTCGAGCGCGCGGAGAATCCGGCGCAGGGCGATCAATGTGGAATCGGCGCGGTGTTTCATGTCCGGACCCATGCTGGCGGGCGCGCAAGGCGGGTGTGGTGCCTCAGATTGCGGCGAAGCTGCCTGAAAGGCAAGCGCAACACGCCGCAAGGCCCGTGTGTGGCGCTCGGATTACCTTCGATACATCTATCATTAGTCTAACGAAATAAAAATTTTCAGATCGCTCATGATTCAGGCGGAAGTTTAGCCCTAAATGCCCGAAAGAACGCCTGAAATATGTCAACAGGGGGCGGTTTCTGCCCCGGGTTGCATTATGAGCCGCGGTCGCTATATTTTGTAGACCGAAGGAACAGGACAGGAATCCGGACCCATGAATGCGACGATTCACAAACTGATCGAAACGTCAAAAGGGCGCCTGCGGCTGCGCAGGCCGACCAAGGCCGACGGTTCGGACGTGTGGAATCTGGTCGCGCGGTGCAAGCCGCTGGATGAGAATTCCATGTACATGAACATCGTGCAGTGCGATCATTTCGCCGATACCTGCGTGCTGGCCGAACAGGACGGCACGGTTGTCGGCTGGGTTTCGGGGCATATCCCGCCGGGCAAGCCGGACACGGTCTTTGTCTGGCAGGTCGCGGTGTGCGGCTCCATGCGGGGCACCGGGCTCGGTCGGCATATGCTGAATGCGCTGATCGACCGCCCCGTCTGCGCGCGCGTGCGCCAGATGGAGACGACGATCACCCGCGACAACAAGGCATCGTGGGGACTGTTCCGCGGCTTTGCGCGCCGTCTGGGCGGCGACCTGAGCCATGCGCCGCACTATGAGCGCGAGGCGCATTTCGATGGCGAACACGCCACCGAACACCTGGTGACCATTTCGCTTGATGCCGCGGCATCGCGCAAGGCCGCCTGAGCCCATCCATCATTTTCCATCGCCTGCCTGCGTGCTCTGACCGGAGCACGCGGCCTGCGCTTTCCCTTTCACGGCAACCAGCGAGGTTGACGCCATGACCGCCGACAAGAAACCCGAAACCGACATCTACACCCGCCGCGAATCCGAAGCGCGCAGCTATTGCCGCAGCTTCCCGGTGGAATTCACCACCGCCCGCAACGCCACCCTGACCGGGGCCGACGGGCGCGCCTATACCGATTTTCTGGCCGGGTGTTCCTCGCTCAACTATGGTCACAACGACCCGGACATGAAGGCCGCGCTGGTGGAGCACATCAGCAGCGACGGGATCACCCATGCGCTGGACATGCACACCGCGCCGAAGGCGGCCTTTCTGGAAACCTTTGAACGGCTGATCCTGCGCCCGCGCGGGATGGACCACAAGGTGATGATGACCGGCCCCACCGGCACCAACGCGGTCGAGGCCGCGATGAAGCTGGCCCGCAAGGTGACGGGGCGCGAGACGATCATCGCCTTTTCCAACGGCTTTCACGGCATGACCATGGGCGCGCTGGCGGCCACCGGCAATGCCGGGAAGCGCGGCGGCGGGGGGATGTCCCTGCACGGCGTGGTGCGGATGCCGTTCGAGGGCGCCATCGAGGGCGTGGACAGCCTCGCCTATATCCGGGCGATGCTGGACAATCCCTCGGGCGGGATCGACGCGCCGGCCGCGTTCCTGATCGAACCGGTGCAGGGCGAGGGCGGGCTGAATGCCGCCAGCCCCGAATTCCTGCGCGGGATCGCGGCGCTGGCCCGGGAGCATGGCGCGCTGCTGATCGCCGATGACATCCAGGCAGGGATCGGCCGGACCGGCGCTTTCTTCAGCTTCGAAGGCATGGGCCTGGAGCCGGACCTGATCCCGCTGGCAAAATCGCTCTCGGGCTTCGGGCTGCCCTTCGCGGCGCTGCTGATCCGCCCCGAGCTGGACATCTGGAAACCGGCCGAGCACAACGGCACTTTCCGCGGCAACACCCATGCCTTTGTCACTGCCCGCGTGGCGCTCGAGAAGTTCTGGACCGATGACACGTTCCAGAAACAGACCGAGGCCAAGGCCGCGGTGCTGACCGAACGGCTGAAACGGATCGCGGCCATGGTGCCCGGTGCCAGGGTCAAGGGGCGCGGGATGATGCAGGGCGTGGACGTGGGCTCGGGCACGCTGGCCGCCGATATCTGCGCGCGCTGCTTCGCGCGCGGGCTGATCATCGAAACCTCGGGCGCGCATGACGAGGTGGTCAAGGTGCTCGCACCGCTGACGATTCCGCAGGCGCAGTTCGAAGCCGGGCTGGATACCATCGAGGCCGCAGTGCAGGATG
The DNA here is from genome assembly GCA_020832705.1 of Paracoccaceae bacterium. Lineage (GTDB taxonomy): Bacteria > Pseudomonadota > Alphaproteobacteria > Rhodobacterales > Rhodobacteraceae > Rhabdonatronobacter. The sequence continues at coordinate 4,427 of JAFIEE010000160.1, read as the reverse complement.
CGTTGGCCGATACAACCCGGATTGCAGCGGAGTAACCGACATGATCGTACGCGACTTTCACGCAGAGAAGAAAACCGACCGGCGTGTGGCTGCCGAACAATGGGAATCGGTGCGCCTGCTGCTGGCCGATGACGGGATGGGGTTTTCCTTTCACATCACCACCATCGCCGCGGGGAGTGAGCACACTTTCCACTACAAGAACCACTTCGAGAGCGTCTATTGCATCAGCGGCAAGGGCACGATCGAAGACATCGCGAAGGGCGAGGTGCATGAGATCCGCCCCGGCGTGATGTATGCGCTGGACCAGCACGACAAGCACACCATCCGCTGCGACGAAGAGCTGGTGCTGGCCTGCTGCTTCAACCCGCCGGTGACCGGCAAGGAAGTGCACCGCGAGGACGGGTCCTACGCGGCGCCGACGGAAGCGGTCTGAGCGGGGAAAAGGGGGCCTTCAGCCCCCCTCTTGAGCCGCAGCCGCGGCCCAATTCACCCCCCGATAGTATTTGACGCAAGATGAAGGGGCAGCGAACGCGCTGCACGTAAGGATCATGGCACATACAGTCGAAAAGATCGGTGGCACCTGCATGAGCCGGAGCCGCGAATTGCTGGACACGCTCTGGCTTGGCGGGCGCGAGGGCGCGTCGGTCTATGGCCGGGTCTTTGTGGTGTCGGCCTATGGCGGGATCACCAACCTGCTGCTGGAGCACAAGAAATCCGGCGAGCGCGGGGTCTATGCCCATTTCGCCAATGATGATTCCGGGTCCGGCTGGGGCGAGGCGCTCAAGGCCGTGGCGGCCGAGATGATGCGCATTCATGGCGAAATCCTGGAGCACGATGGCGACCGCGAACGCGCCGATGCCTTTGTGCGCGACCGGATCGAGGGGGCGCGGGCCTGCATGATCGATCTGCAGCGGCTGGGCTCTTACGGGCATTTCCGGATCGACACGCAGATGATGACCCTGCGCGAGTTGCTTTCGGGGCTGGGTGAGGCGCATTCGGCCTTTGTCACGGCGCTGATGCTGCAGCGCGAGGGGGTGAACGCGCGTTTCGTGGACCTGACCGGCTGGCGCGACGAGGGGCACCCGACGCTGGAAGAGCGGTTGCGCAATGCGATGGAGGGGATCGACCTTGCCGAGGAGCTGCCGATCGTCACCGGCTATGCGCAATGCTCAGAAGGGCTGATGCGCGAGTATGACCGCGGCTATTCCGAGGTGGTCTTTGCCCATCTGGCGGCGCTGACCGGAGCGGAAGAGGCGATCATCCACAAGGAGTTCCACCTGTCCTCGGCCGATCCCAAGGTGGTCGGGCTGGACGCGGTGCGCAAGATCGGGCGCACCAGCTTCGATGTGGCTGATCAGTTGTCCAACCTTGGCATGGAGGCGATCCATCCCAACGCCGCGCGCGTTCTGCGCCGGGCCGATGTAAGGCTGCGCGTGAAGCATGCCTTCGAGCCCGAGGACCCGGGCACGCTGATCGGACCCGAGGGCGGCGCGCCGGGCCGGGTTGAAATGGTGACCGGGCTGCCGGTCTTCGGCTTCGAACTGCACGAGCCGGATATGGTTGGGGTGAAGGGCTATGACGCCGCGATCCTGGATGCGCTGACGCGCCATGACCTTTGGATCGTGTCGAAATCCTCGAACGCCAATACGATCATCCATTGGCTGGACGGTTCGCTCAAGGCGATCCGGCGGGCGGAGCGCGACCTGAGCGCGAAATTCCCCAATGCCGAGCTGTCCACGAAGCCGCTGGCCATGGTGGCGGTGATCGGCTCCGACCTGAGCGATCTGGCCGTTGCCCGGCGGGGCCTGGAGACCCTGGAAGCGGCAGGTATCCGGCCGATGGCGCTGCAGCAGGGGATGCGCCGGATCGAGGTTCAGTTCCTGGTGGAACGTGACAGCATGGACGCGGCCATCGCGGCGCTGCACCGCGCGCTGATCGCGGATGCCGAGCCGGAGAGCCTGTCGGCCCCGGCGGCGATTGCTGCGGAGTAACGGCGCCGGGAAAGCGAACGGGCGCGCCCGCGGGTCTCGTGGGCGCGCCTTTTCGTGGGCGCGGGTTCAGGAGGCCGCTTCCAGCCGCGCGACCTCGCGCCGCAGGCCCCGTGTCAGCGCTTCGGCAAGACCGGTCAGGCGACCGAGGCGGTGGTCGTCGCCATGGCGGATGAGCCAGAAGGCGCGGGTCAGGCGAAAGGCATCCGGCAGCACGCGGACCACCCCCGGCGCGGCAGGCAGGGCGAAATCATGCACCACCGCCACGCCGGCGCCCTGACGCACCCAGTTGAGTTGCACCGAGACCGAATTCGAGGTCAGCGCCGGGCTTTGCACGCCGATATCGGCCAGGTAATCGAGTTCCTTGTCGAAGATCATGTCGGGGATGTAGCCGATCATCCGGTGCGCGCGCAGGTCGGCCATGGTCCTCAGCGGCGGCGTGCGGGCGAGGTAGTCTTGCGCCGCGGCCAGGTGCAGGTGGTAGTCGGTGATCTTCTGCACGCTCAGGCGCCCGGTTTCCGGGGCAGAGACGGCGATGGCCATGTCGGCCTCGCGCCGCGAGAGGTTGAAGACGCGCGGAAGCGCCACGATCTGCACTTCCAGTCCGGGGTTTTCGTCACAGATGGCCGCCACAACCTGCGGCAGCAGGTAATTGGCGCAACCGTCCGGTGCGCCGATGCGCACCTGCCCGCGCAGGCCGCCGGGGCCGCTGTGCAGCGCATCCCGCGCGCCCGCAAGCGCGGTTTCGGCGGTCTGGGCGTGGGTGAGCAGGCGCTGGCCATCCTCGGTCAGCGCATAGCCCTGGGCCGAGCGGGTGAAGAGCCGTGCGTCCAGTGTCCGCTCCAGCCGGGCGATGCGGCGGCCCACGGTGGCCGGATCCAGCCGCAGCGCCCGGCCCGCGCGGCTGAGGCTTTCATGGCGCGCCACGGCCAGAAACACGCGCATGTCATCCCAGTCGGTCACCGGCGCGCCCTTTGCAGAAATGCAAGACCTGTTTGGAAGACTGCCCCTATGCAGGGGAAAAATGCAAGGGTATCCTGCGTGCAACATCGACTGGAGGGGATGACATGCAGGAACTTTCGCACTGGATTGACGGCAAGCGGGTTGCAGGCGGCTCGGGCCGGTTCGCCGATGTGTTCAACCCGGCCACGGGCGAGGTGCAGGCGCGTGTGCCGCTGGCCTCCAAGGCCGAACTGGACGCCGCCGTGGCCGCCGCGGCCGCCGCGCAGCTGAAATGGGCCGCCACCAACCCGCAGAAGCGCGCGCGCGTGATGATGGAGGCCGTGCGCCTGATCAACCGCGACATGGACAAGCTGGCCGAGGCGTTGTCGAGCGAACACGGCAAGACCTTTCCGGACGCCAAGGGCGATGTGCAGCGCGGGCTGGAAGTGATCGAATTCTGCATCGGCGCGCCGCATCTGCTGAAGGGCGAGTTCACCGACAGCGCCGGCCCCGGCATCGACATGTATTCCATGCGCCAGCCGCTGGGCGTGGTGGCCGGCATCACGCCGTTCAACTTTCCGGCCATGATCCCGCTGTGGAAGATGGGCCCGGCGCTGGCCTGCGGTAATGCCTTCATCCTCAAGCCTTCCGAGCGCGACCCCTCGGTGCCGCTGATGCTGGCCGAGATCTTCCAGGAGGCCGGGCTGCCCGATGGCGTGCTGCAGGTCATCAACGGCGACAAGGAAGCGGTGGACGCGATCCTGGACAACGAGACCATCCAGGCGATCGGCTTTGTCGGCTCCACCCCGATTGCGCATTACATCTATTCGCGCGGCTGTGCGGCCGGAAAGCGGGTGCAGTGCTTTGGCGGCGCCAAGAACCACATGATCATCATGCCCGATGCCGACATGGACCAGGCCGCCGATGCGCTGGTGGGCGCGGGCTATGGCGCGGCGGGCGAACGCTGCATGGCGATTTCCGTGGCGGTCCCGGTGGGCGAGGGCACGGCGGATGCGCTGGCCGAGCGGCTGGTGCCGCGGATCGAGAAGCTGAAGGTCGGGCCGTGGACGGCCGGGGACGATGTGGATTACGGCCCCGTGGTCACGGCGGCGGCCAAGGCGAACATCCTGCGGCTGGTGGACAGCGGTATCGCGCAGGGCGCGAAGCTGCTGGTGGACGGGCGCAACTTCAGCCTGCAGGGCTATGAGGACGGGTTCTTCGTGGGCCCGCACCTGTTCGACCATGTGACCCCGGACATGGATATCTACAAGCAGGAGATCTTTGGCCCGGTGCTGTCGATGGTGCGCGCGGCCAGCTACGAGGAAGCCATCGGTCTGGCCATGGACCACGAATACGGCAACGGCACGGCCATCTTCACCCGTGACGGCGATGCTGCGCGCGATTTCGCCGCGCGGATCAATATCGGGATGGTGGGGATCAACGTGCCGATCCCGGTGCCGCTGGCCTATCACACCTTTGGCGGGTGGAAGAAATCGG
>JAFIEE010000159.1 GCA_020832705.1 Paracoccaceae bacterium | reverse complement strand
GCATTCTGCCCCCTCTGCGCGCGTGCCGCGCGCATTCACCCCCTGAGGATATTTTCGCACAGATGATGGGGCGACGGGGGGCTGGTCCCGGCGGCGCCGTGTCGGAGCGGGTGCATTGCAGCGCGTGCGGGGCGCTCAGAGCCGGAGGCCGTGGCGCCCGGCCAGATCGGTGAAGAACTGCCAGGCGACGCGGCCGGAGCGACTGCCGCGGGTGGCCTGCCATTCGATCGCCTCGGCGCGCAGGGTGGCGGGGTCGATGCGCAGGCCGTAGGCGGTGCAATAGCCGTCTATCATGGCGAGGAAGGCGTCCTGATCGCAGGGGTGAAAACCCAGCCAGAGGCCGAACCGGTCCGAGAGCGAGACCTTTTCCTCGACCGATTCGGACGGGTTGATGGCGCTGGAGCGTTCGTTCTCGATCATGTCGCGCGGCATCAGGTGGCGGCGGTTCGAGGTGGCATAGAGCACCACATTGTCCGGACGGCCGGCCACCCCGCCGTCCAGCACCGCCTTGAGCGACTTGTAGTGCTGGTCATCGTGGCTGAACGACAGATCGTCGCAGAACAGGATGAAGCGCACCTGCGGGGCCGCGCGCAGGTGCTCCAGCAGGCGGGCGATGGACGGCAGGTCCTCGCGCTGGATTTCCACCAGCTTCAGGGCGCTGTCGGGGACGGATTGCGCGGCGGCGGCGTGCACGGCCTTGACCAGCGAGGACTTGCCCATGCCGCGCGCGCCCCACAGCAGCGCGTTGTTGGCGGGCAGGCCGCGGGCGAACTGCACCGTATTGGCCAGCAGCGTGTCGCGGGCCCGGTCGATTCCCACCAGCAGGTCCAGCGCCACGCGGTTGACCTGCGTCACCGGCTCCAGCCGGTCCGGCGTGACATGCCAGACGAAGGCCTCGGCCTGTGCGAAATCGGGCGCTGGCGCGGCGGGCGGGGCGAGCCGCTCCAGTGCCGCGGCAATGCGCTTCAGGGTGTCATCGGGCGGGGCGTGATCCTTCATGCGCCGGCCTCGTCCTCGTCCAGCAGGCCCTGCGCGCGCAGTTCCGCGTTGCGCTTGCGCTCCACCCGGCCGACCAGCAGGATCGACAGTTCATAGAGTCCGTAGACCACCGTGAACAGGATCATCTGGGTGATGACATCGGGCGGGGTGACCAGCGCGGCCATGGTCAGGATCCCCACGACGGCCCATTTGCGCCCCGATTTCAGCCCCGCCACCGAGACCAGCCCGGCCTTGCCCATGAGCGTCAGCAGAACCGGCAACTGGAAGCAGAGTCCGAAGGCGACGATGAAGCGCGTGGTCAGGCTGAGGTATTCGTTCACCGACCCCTGGAAGGTCACGCCCGCCTGCGCCAGCGGCGCGGCCTCGCCGACAACATCCGGGTCGGCCATCATCCCGCCCACCTGCTGGAAGTTCAGGAAGAAATTGAACGCCAGCGGGGTGACGATGTAGAAGGCGAAGGCCGCGCCCAGGAAGAACATGATCGGCGAGGCCAGCAGGAAGGGCAGGAAGGCGGCCTTTTCCGAGCGATAGAGCCCCGGTGCCACGAAGCGCCACAGTTGCGTGGCGATCACCGGGAAGGCCAGCACGAAGCCACCCAGCATCGAGATGCGGATGGCGACGAAGAAGCCTTCCTGCAGCTTGATCAGGATCAGGTTGCATTCCTGTCCGCGCGCTTCGAGCGAGGCGCAGAGTGGCTGGGTGAGGAAGTTGAAGATCGGATTCCAGACCGTGAAGCAGATCACCATGGCCACCAGGAAGGCCAGCAGCGAGCGCATGATGCGGCTGCGCAACTCGGCCAGGTGTTCGATCAGCGGCGCGCTGTGATCGTCGATGTCATCCTTCGGGCTCATGATGCGGGGCCTTCGCTGCGCGGGGCCGGGGCCGGGCCGCTGCTGGCGGGGGCATTGCCGGCGGATCCGCTGTCATCCGCCGTGCCCGGCGCCGTGCCTGACGGCGAGCCCGACGCCGACTTCGTGCCGGGTGGGGTGCCGGGTTGAGTGGTGGGCCGCGCCTGCGCGCGCTGTGCGGCGCGTTCGGCGCGCAGCTTCTCCATCTCGCGGGCCACGGTGTCAAGTTCCGCATCGGCTGCGGCTTCGCCTTCGGGGTCGGAATCACCGTCGGCGGCAGAGGCAGGCTTGCGGCTTGCGGGGCGGGTCGACTTGCCGGAGGTGGTGCCGCGCTTGCCGCCGCGGGCCAGATCATCCAGATCATCCAGCCCCATGTTCCGGGCCGAGGTCGCCTTGCGCAGGTCCTGCGCCACATCCTTCACGCCGGTTTCATCGGCGGCGGCGTCCATGGCGCGCTGGAACTCGCGGGCCATGTTGCGGGCCTTGGCGGTGAACTGGCCCAGCGCACGGAACATCTTCGGCAGGTCCTTGGGACCAACCACGATCAGCGCCACGACCCCCACCACCAGAAGTTCGGTCCAGCCGATGTCAAACATGCGCTCGGTTTCCTTTCACCCGCGCCGGTGCCGCCCGCATTGCGGGCCGCTGCCCTGAAGCCTGCGCGCCCCCCAGCCTGCCGGGCCCTGCGGCATGCAACCGGCCCCCAAGGCCCTGCAAGCCCGAAGGCGACGGCAACGGATCAGACCTTGTCCTTCTTCTCCTCGGGCGTCACATCGCGCGCGGTCTCGCCCAGATCGCGGGTCTGGTCCTCGATCTCTTCGGTGCCGTCCTTGACGCCCTTCTTGAAGGCGGTGATGCCCTTGCCGACCTCGCCCATCAGCGCGCTGATCTTGCCCCGGCCGAAAAGCACCAGCACGACAACGGCAATGACGATGAGCCCCGCGGGACCGATATTGTTCAGCATGATCCACTCCCTTGAGGGGGCGGTCGCGCCCCCTGCTGTTCTGCTTCCTCTCTCATTTATGGATTCCGGGCAAGCATTCAAAGCCCAAAATGGGGCACGCTGGACAATACCGCGCGACCGCGCGGGGGCCTGCGCCCTGCCCCGATCAGCCCACCACCGACAGCGCCGGGGCCGGTAACGTGTCAAGCACCCGGTTGCGCCCGGCCTGCTTGGCGGCATAAAGCCGCGCATCGGCGGCATCCATCAGCGCCGCGGCATCCGCCATGGCCCCGGACCATTGCGCCACCCCGAACGAGGCGGTGATGCGCAGGGCGGGATGGCCCGGAACCTCGGTGCGGGCGATGGCACGGCGCACGCGTTCGGCGACCTCGACCGCGGCGGCCAGCGGCACCGACAGCAGGATGCCGAATTCCTCGCCCCCCAGCCGCCCGAACGTGTCATAGGCGCGCAACTCTCCTGCCACCGCGCGCCCGACAGCGGCCAGCGTGGCATCCCCCGCCGCGTGGCCGAAGGTGTCGTTGCATTTCTTGAAATGGTCCAGATCGAACAGGATCAGCGTGGTTTCCTCGTCCATCCGCGCGCTGGCAGCGACCGCCTTGTGCAGGTCATTGGAAAAGGCGCGCCGGCTCATGGCGCCGGTCAGCGGGTCGCGGCTGGCCTGCTGCCACAGCTCGAACTGGTCCACGACCAGCGCCGCGAACCCTTCGAGCAGGGCGCTTTCCTCGGCGGTGAAGGCCCGATCGGCCGAATCGAGCACCCGCAGCGCGCCCACAAGCTCGCCGTTGCGCACCAGCGGAACGCCGATGAACCCGGCCCGCACCCCGGAGGTGCGCAACAGGTCCGACCCGTCGAACGAGATCGACACCGACGAGACCCGCAGCACCGACTTGATGAGCGCGCGGATGGTGTCGAACTGGGCGGCGGACGGTATCCATTTCGGCGCAGGCTCGGGGGCGCCGATCAGCTTCGGGCGGGCCGGGGACGGCCTTGCTGGGTTGGCGGCCGCTTTCGGGTCTTGCATCGGTGCCGACATCCTCGGGTCCGGGTTTGCGTGTTCCGGGTTTGACGTGTTCATGCCCGCTCCTGCCCGCGGCATGTGGCGAAAATATGGTTTACGCCACGGCTTCGGGTTTACGGATGCTTAACCTTACATCATCGTGGCGCCAATACCAGTGCCCCAGGGGCGGCGGCATGGCACATGCCCGGCACCTGCGACGTCGGCGCCACACCGCCCGCACAAGGGGCGTACAGCCAATGAATTGACCTGTGAGCACATTTGGGATAGGCAGCACGCCACCAGAACCACTCCGGACACGCGCGCCGGGTGCGGGCATGTGCGACCGGGACACCGGCCCCGCCCCTTGCCACCCACGCGCAAGCCGTCCGGTCCGACGCCGGGGCGCCGATATTGCGTCCCATTCAACGGGTGCGGTCCGATACCGCCCGAAATGGACGCAAATGACCAGATTCTCCGACCTCTCGCTGGACCCGAAGGTCCTCAAGGCCGTTTCCGAAGCCGGATACGAAACCCCCACCCCGATCCAGGCGCAGGCCATCCCGCACGCGCTCGAAGGTCGCGACGTGCTGGGCATCGCCCAGACCGGCACCGGCAAGACCGCCAGCTTCACCCTTCCGATGATCACCCGGCTGGGCCGCGGCCGCGCCCGGGCGCGCATGCCGCGTTCGCTGGTGCTGGCGCCGACACGCGAACTCGCCGCCCAGGTGGCCGAGAACTTCGACATCTACGCCAGATACACCAAGCTGACCAAGGCGCTGCTGATCGGCGGCGTGGCCTTCGGCGAACAGAACAAGCTGATCGACCGCGGCGTGGATGTGCTGATCGCCACGCCGGGGCGGCTTCTGGACCATTTCGAACGCGGCAAGCTGCTGCTGACCGGGGTGGAAGTGATGGTGGTGGACGAAGCCGACCGCATGCTCGACATGGGGTTCATCCCGGATATCGAACGCATCTTCAAGCTGACACCATTCACCCGGCAGACCTTCTTCTACTCCGCCACCATGCCGCCCGAGATCGAGCGGCTGACCAAGACTTTCCTTCAGAACCCTGCCCGGGTCGAGGTCGCGCGCCAGGCCACCGCCTCCGAAACCATCGAACAGGTGCTGATCACGGTGACACCGCCGCGCCGCGACCGCGCCGCGAGCGAAAAGCGCAAATGCCTGCGCGCCCTGATCGAGTCCGAGGGCGATAAACTGACCAATGCCATCGTGTTCTGCAACCGCAAGGTCGAGGTGGACGTCCTCACCAAATCCCTGCGCAAGCACAAGATCGATGCCGCCGCCATCCACGGTGATCTGGATCAGTCGGTGCGCACCCGCACGCTCGAAGGGTTTCGCAACGGCGAGCTGCGTATCCTCGTGGCCTCGGACGTGGCCGCGCGTGGGCTCGATGTGCCCTCGGTCAGTCATGTCTTCAATTTCGACGTGCCCACCCACCCCGAGGATTACGTCCACCGCATCGGCCGCACCGGGCGCGCCGGGCGTGCGGGCAAGGCGCTGACCATCGCCACGCCCGCCGACGACAAGCTGATCGCGGCGGTGGAGGGGCTGATTCGCAAACCGCTGCCGCGCGCCGACTCTCCGCTCGGCGCACCGACGTTGCCCACCCAGGCCACCGAAGACGCAGACACGGCCAGCGGGGACGCCCCCGCCCGGACACGGCGCAGCCGCACGCGCAGGACAACGCGCGCTGAAGCCCCCGCCCCGGCCACATCCGACGTCCCCGCGACAGCCGCACCGCAAAGCGCCCCCGAAACGCCCGTCGCGGAAACCGATGCCACCGCGGCGCCGGCGGCCGCCACAAGCCGCAGCGCCGCGCCCCGTCAGGACCCCGGCGCACGGCGCAGGGAGCGCGGCAAGGACAAGGAGCGCGGCCACGAGCGTGCCGATGACCGGCGCGAGCCACGCCGCGGCGCCGTGGTCGGCATGGGCGATCATGTCCCGGACTTCCTGATGCGCGAGTTCCGCGCCAACTGACGCCACCGCCGCACACCCTCTGCACGCCACGGCGCTGCGCCGTCTTGCCGAAAGGCCCCACCGGTCGCCGGGCACCCCGCCCGCGCCCCCGCACGCGGATCGCGCACCACACCGCCCGCCCGGTGGCCTTTTCAGCTTGCCGCAAATACTCCGGGGGAGTCGCGCCCGCATGGGCGCAACGGGGGCAGCGCCCCCAACCGCCCGCAGGGCCAGAGGTCTTGCGCGCGGAAACGCGCGCTCCGCCAGGTCAACGCAAAAGGTCGCGCGGTCACGCCCCGGCGTATGCGCCTTCCGGCAAACCCTCAGAACGTGGCATCGAGCGCGGCCTGCCACCGCTCCAGCCGGGCGCGGTTCACGCCGAAATCCGACCGCCCGAAGCGCGCCCGCGCAAAGGCCGAAAAGGTCGCCCCCTGCCCCGCCCGGGCCACCCGGACCGAGGTATAGTCGGGATAGCCCATCCACCGGGTCCGGCTGACATAGGTCATGTGCCCGTCCGCCACCGATCCGGCGATCCGCTCGGCGCCGTCGGCCTGGGCGATCCCGTCGATGGTGCGCGCCAGAACCTCGGGCGTGGTGTCGTAGATCGGGGCGATCGCATCGCCCCCGACCAGCCGGATCAGGTGATGGTTCGGCGTGCCCGGACGGCTGACCAGCGTCGGATCCTCGTGCCAGCGCGCCGGGTCGTGCGGCGCCAGCCGGATCCAGGCCAGCAACGCCACCCCCAGGCCCAGCGCCACAAATGCCGCCAGCTTGATCATCCCCGCGGCCCGTTGCCGGCGCAGTAAAGACACAGCAGATCGGTCGCCACATGCGCCCCGGCCACCGCCGTCGCACCCGTGGGGTCGAAGGGCGGCGAGACCTCGACCACATCGCCCCCCGTCATGGCGATGCCGCGCAGGCCGCGCAGGATCACCGCCACCTGGTTCGGCGTCAGACCGTGCCAGACCGGCGTGCCGGTGCCCGGCGCAAAGGCCGGGTCCAGCGCGTCGATGTCGAAGCTGACATAGCACGGCGCGTCGCCGACGATCCCGCGCACCCGCTCCGCGACCGCCACGGGACCATCGCGATGCACTGCAAATGTGTCGATCACGTTGACCCCCAGATAATCCGGACATTCGGTGCGAATGCCGATCTGCACCGACCGGGCCGGGTCCACATAGCCCGCCTTCACCGCCTTGTACATCATCGTGCCATGGTCGATCCGGTCCATGTCGTCATCCGGCCAGAGGTCGGAATGCGCGTCGAACTGGATCACCGCCATGGGTCCGAAGGCCTCGGCATGGGCGCGCAGGATCGGCAGGGTGATGTAATGGTCGCCCCCCAGCACCAGCGATCCCGCGCCGGCCTCCAGAATGGTGGCGACATGGGCGTGCAGCGCGCCCGGGAAATCCTGCACCCGGGCGTAGTCAAAGGCCATGTCGCCGTAATCCACGATCCGGTGCGTGCTCAGCGGGTCGAACCCCCAGCCAAAGGGCGGGTCCGCCGCCTGCAGGGTCGAGGCCTCGCGGATCGCGCGCGGGCCGAAGCGGGCGCCGCTGCGGTTGGTCACCGCCTGGTCGAAACACACCCCCGTCACCGCCAGATCGACGCCTGAAAGCGCCTTGCTGTAACTGCGCCGCAGGAAGCTGATCACCCCGCCAAAGGTGTTTTCATAGACCTGCCCGCGCCGCACGCGCCCGCTGCGCGCGCCATCGAGCGCGGCATCGACCTCGTTCTCTGCGTCCTGCAGTGCCATGTTCTTGCCTCCGGGGTGGATCCGCGCCAGAATATGATCAAATTTCCGGGTTTGGCAAGCATCGCCGCGCCTGCCCGGACAGGCCGCCGGGAGTGCCCCATTGTCCCGACTTTACGATGCCGAAGCCTATGACCCGGCATGCTGGCCGGACAGCCACTGGCGCGCCACGGCGCCGCCACTGCCGCCCTGCGCGGCACTTCACGGGCGCACCCGCGCCGATGTGGCCATCATCGGCGCGGGCTACGCCGGGCTGAACGCGGCGCTGGAGCAGGTCGAAGGCTTCGGCGCCGATGTGGTGGTGCTGGAGGCGGCGCAACCCGGCTGGGGGGCTTCGGGGCGCAATGGCGGCTTTGTCTGCGCGGGCAGCAGCAAGCTGTCGGACCGCGCGATCCGGCTGCGCGTGGGCGCAGCGGGGGCGCGCGACTTCGCCGCGTTTCAGGCCGATTCGGTCGCGCGCGTGGCGCAGAACCTCGCGCGCTATGCCATCGATGCCGACCGCGGCCCCGACGGCGAATTGCTGCTGGCCCACTCGGCCGCCGCATGGCGCCGGATGCGGGCCGCGCCGCCCGCCCCCGGGGCCGGATTTGTGGCGGCCCGCGCCCGGCGCGCCCCCCCGCTGCGGCGGCCCGGACCGGTTGGATTGCAAGCCGCGCGGGTGGGGCTGCGTTCATATTGTGGATT
>JAFIEE010000158.1 GCA_020832705.1 Paracoccaceae bacterium | reverse complement strand
CCCCCCCCCCCCCCCCCCCCCCCCCCCCCCCCCCCCCCCCCCCCCCCCCCCCGCTGCAACCGTCATGCGCGCCGGGCAGAGGCGCCCCAGCCACGCGCCTTGCGCTGCAACCGCCAGGCATGCAGCACCGGCTCGGTATAGCCCGAGGGCTGTTCACGCCCCCGGAACACCAGATCACAGGCGGCGCGGAACGCTTCGCCCTCGAAGCCCGGGGCCATGGGCTCATAGGCCGGATCGCCCGCATTCTGACCGTCCACCACCTCGGCCATCTTCCGCATCGCGGCCATGACCTGATCTTCGGTGACGATCCCGTGGTGCAGCCAGTTCGCCAGCCCCTGCGCGCTGATCCGGCAGGTGGCGCGGTCCTCCATCAGGCCGACGTTGTCGATATTGGGCACCTTTGAGCAGCCGACGCCCTGATCGACCCAGCGCACCACATAACCCAGGATCCCCTGCGCGTTGTTCTCGACCTCGCGCGTGATCTCGGCTTCCGAAAACGACCGCCCCTCGGCCAGCGGCAGGGTCAGCAGCGCGTCCAGATCGGCGCGCGGCCCACCCGATGCGACCGTGGCGGCGATTTCTGCCTGCCGCGCGGCCACATCGATGCGGTGGTAATGGATCGCGTGCAGCGTCGCCGCCGTGGGGCTGGGCACCCAGGCGGTGTTGGCCCCGGCCAGCGGGTGATTCACCTTGACCTCCAGCATCTCGGCCATGCGGTCGGGCATGGCCCACATGCCCTTGCCGATCTGCGCCCGCCCGCGCAAGCCGCAGGCCAGGCCGATATCCACGTTGCGGTCCTCATAGGCCTGCAACCAGACGGAATGGCGCATTTCGCCCTTGGGGATCATCGCCCCGGCTTCCATGGCGGTGTGGATCTCGTCGCCCGTCCGGTCCAGGAAGCCGGTGTTGATGAACGCCACCCTGTGCCGCGCGGCGCGGATACATTCGGCCAGGTTGACGCTGGTGCGGCGTTCCTCGTCCATGATGCCCAGCTTGACGGTGTTGGGCGCCAGCCCCAGCGCGGCCTCGATCCGGGTGAACATCGCGTCGACAAAGGCCACTTCCTCGGGGCCGTGCAGCTTGGGCTGGACCGCATAGATGCTGCCCGCAGGCGAATTCCGCGTCCCGTTTGCGCCGCGCAGATCATGGAGCGCGCAGAGCGTGGTCACCATGGCGTCCAGAAGGCCCTCAAAGGCCTCGTTTCCATCGCGGTCCAGCACGGCCGGGTTGGTCATCAGCAGACCCACATTGCGCACCAGCATCAGCGCCCGGCCCCGGAGCGCCAGCGTGCCGCCGTCGGGCGCGGTGAACACCGGATCCGGGTTCAGGCGGCGGATGAAGCTTTCGGTGCCCTTGGTCACGCGCTCTTCCAGATCGCCCTGCATCAGCCCCAGCCAGTTGCCCCAGGCCAGCACCTTGTCGTCGCCATCCACGGCGGCGACCGAATCCTCGCAGTCCATGATCACGGTCAGCGCCGATTCCAGGCGGATATCGGCCACATGCGCCGCGTCATCGCGCCCGATCCGATGCGCGGAATCGATCTCGACAACGACGTGCAGGCCGTTGTTCTTCAGAACGATGGACTCGGGGCGCGCCGCATCTCCGCGCCAGCCCGCGAACTGTGCGGGATCGCGCAGCGCCGGGACCAGCGCGCCGCCTTCGACCCGGTAGCCCTGCACATCCGCATGCCCGCCCTGCGCCAGCGGTGCGATCTCGTCCAGCAGCGCCTTTGCCTTGGCCACCACGCGCGCGCCGCGCGCCGCGTCGAACCCGCCGCCCCGTGGCGTGTCGCCCAGCGCGTCGGTGCCGTAGAGCGCATCATAGAGCGAGCCCCAGCGCGCATTCGCGGCATTGAGCGCATAGCGCGCGTTCATCACCGGCACCACCAGTTGCGGCCCGGCGACCTGCGCGATTTCGGCGTCGGTGCCTTCGGTTGCAATCTCGAAACCCGGGCCCTCGGGGACGAGATAGCCGATCTCTTCCAGAAACGCGCGATAGGCGGCCGCGTCATGCCCCTGCGGGCGCCGGGCCAGATGCCAGGCGTCGATGGCCCGCTGCAGGTCGGCGCGCCGTTCCAGCAGGGCCCGTTGCCGCGGGCCGAACGTGTTCACCAGGTCGCTCAACGCCTGCCAGAAGGTTTCAGGCGCGACCCCGGTGCCGGGCAGCGCGCGGTCCTCGATGAAGCGGAGAACCTGCGGATCGACGGAAATATCGTGCTTGCGGATATGGCTGGACATGGATGACCACCTCTTCTGGAATGAGCGGGCCCGCGCCCGGTATGCGATGGCATGCGATTTTGGCATGCCCTGGTATACCAAGCCATGCTGCAATGCAACATCGCATGCAGGCGTGTCAGCGCTATCAGGGCAGGGAAATTGCGCTGACCGGAACAATCCGCTGGCCCGGCGTCAAGCGGGCGGGCTATGAAGGCGGGGCCAATCCCGCCCCGCCACCCTTCCCGGACACGCGCGCCCCATGCCCGACCTGCTGCTTGGCCAGACCCTGAGCTTCTCCGGCGATCCCTTTGCGCAGGGGCCCGAAGCCGCCCGGCATGAGCGCCACGGCGCGGTGCTGGTCGATGGCGGGCGCGTCACCGAAGTCGGCCCTGCAGCGCGGTTGCGCGCCGCGCATCCGCAGGCGCGGGTGCATGACTATGGCCCCGCACTGATCTGCGCCGGGTTCATCGACGCGCATGTGCATTACCCGCAGACCGCGATCATTGCGTCGTGGGGGAAGCGGCTGATCGACTGGCTGAACACCTACACCTTCCCCGAAGAAATGCGCTTCGCCGATCCGGCCCATGCCCGCACCATCGCCGCGCGGTATTTCGACCTGGCGCTGGCGCATGGCACCACCACCGCGTGCAGTTTCGCCACCATCCACCCCGCCAGCGTGGACGCCTTCTTTGCCGAGGCGCAGGCGCGCGGGCTGCGGGCGCTGGCGGGCAAGACCTGCATGGACCGCAACGCGCCGCCGGGGCTGCGTGACACCGCGCAAACGGCATATGACGACAGCGCCGCGCTGCTGGCGCGCTGGCACGGGGTGGACCGGCTGTCCTATGTCATCACGCCGCGCTTTGCGCCGACCTCCAGCCCCGGACAGCTTGAAGCGCTGGGCGCGCTCTGGGCGGCGCACCCGGATTGCCTGATGCAGACCCATCTGAGCGAACAGACCGAGGAAATCGCCTGGGTCCGCGATCTGTTCCCCGAGGCGCGCGATTATCTGGATGTCTACGAACGCTTTGGTCTGCTGGGCGCGCGCGGGGTTTACGGCCATGCGATCCACCTGACCGACCGGGAGCGCGCCCGGCTGCTGGAGGCGGGCGCGGGACTGGTCCATTGCCCCACGTCGAATGCATTCATCGGTTCGGGCCTGTTCGACATGGACGGGTTGCGCGCCGCGGGTCAGGTGGTGGGGCTGGCCACCGACACCGGCGGCGGAAGCAGCTTTTCCATGCTGCGCACCATGGCGGCGGCCTATGAGCTGGCGCAGTTGCGTGGCCGCGCGCTGCACCCGGCGGAACTGATGTGGCTGGCCACCTGCGGCTCGGCCCGGGCGCTGCATCTGGATGACCGCGTCGGCAATCTGGCCCCGGGGATGGAGGCCGATCTGGTGGTGCTGGACCTGGCCTCGACCCCGGCCATCGCGCAGGCGGCGGCGCGGGCGGAAACCATCTGGGAGGCGCTGTTTCCCACCATCATGATGGGCGACGACCGCGCCATCGGCGCGGTCTGGGTGCATGGGCGGCCGCGGGCCGGACCAGCGCAGTGACCGGCCCGCGGCCCCGCACGTGCAACGCTTCGCTCAGCGCAACAGCGCCACCGGCCCCGCCGTTTCCGCTTCCCGCCCGGTGAACGCGTCCTCCAGCCCGGGCAGGCAGCCGCGCAGTTGCTGGCGGCTGTTGTAGTGGATGTCGCCCGCCGCCTCGGCATAGACACCGCTGGTGGCGCGGTTGTTGGAATTGAACCGGATGTCGCCACCGCTAACCACAAGAACGCCGCGCAACTCGTTGTTGGAGTTGAACCTCACCCCTTCACCGCCCAGCAGATAGGCGCCATAGGCACCGCGCGAACAATAATCCGCCTCGGTGCCGCCGATGCGCACATTGGAATTGAACTCCAGCCGCCCCTGGGCCGCCAGGATCACATTGTCCAGAACGACATTGGCGGCCACACTGATATCGCCGCTGGCGACGATGGCGATGTTTTCAAAGTGACGCCCGCCGCGCAGTTCCACATCACCATCGACAACGAAAAGCGTATCGCGCAACAGGTTCTCGTTGCTGCGGATGCGGTCTCGGTGGATCGGTCCGAAGGTCACGAATTCCGGCAGGTCCATATCCTGCGGACTGCCCGCGCGCAGTGCTGCGATCATCGCCGGGATCTGGCCGGGCAGCGTGATATCGTAGCCCATTTCACGCAGGGCCTCGTCAGCGCCGGGATTGTTGTTGTGGCGCTGGAAGTCACCAAGGTCGGGCATGCTGACCACGGTGCCGGTTTCGAACCGGTTCTGATTGTGGATCTGCACACCCTGTTCACCGTGCAGGCAGAACCCATCGGTATAGTCGTTCGAGCTGTTGCCGACCGCGCGCCCGGCGGCGAAGAACCCGCCGCCGCTGCAATGCAGGAACCGGCCCGAACCGCGGGTCCCGGCAATCGCCCGGCCCGAGACGTTCAGCGCATCGACACCGGACAGATGCAGCAGGACGGTGTTGAGCGGGTTGTTGTTCGCCGCGCTCCGGCGCGTGACCACCGAAACCGAATCCGGCGTCCCGCCATCGGCTGCGGATGCGGGCCGGAACCCGTCCTCCGTGTAGCTCAGGAAAGTGATCTCGTCGCGGTTCAGCAGGCCCGCCCGGTGAAACCCGGCCACCTCTGCGGCGGCATCAAGGGCGGCTTCCTCGCCGTCCCGCAGGCGCATCGCCGCAGCCCGCGCCGCCGCATCCGCCACGGCCTGCGCCTCGGCACGGGCGCTGACCCCGCGCGCGTGATCCAGCGACAGGCCGCCGATGAGCGCCAGCACGAACACCAGCATCAACCCGGTCATGGACGCATTGCCCGCGTCGTCGCGGCGGAACGCGGACAGTTTCGGCGCCGGGTCGATCCGGGCAACCGTGGCGCGCAGACGGCGCATGGCCGCATGAACAGCGAGCGTCATATCTCTACCCCCGGCTCGACAAGCTGAACGATCTGGACTTCCATCGCCCCCGTGAAGGACAGGACGATCCCGGTGCCGATCCCCTCGAACGGGCGCGAGAGCCGCACCACGATGAAGTCGCCCATGTGCTGGAACGCGGCGGTGTAGCCCGCCATCGCCATGGCGGCGGCTTCGGCCTCGGCGATGGTCATCCGCCCGGTCGCCACCGCGCGCGAGATCTCGCCCGCCGCGTGCCACATGGCGCCCTGTGCAAGAAACGCCATGGTGCTGTCCGCGACCAGCAACAGGAAAACCATGAGCAGCGGCGCCCACAGGACGAATTCGACACTGACCCCGCCATCTTCGCTGCGCATCCATGCGCGGCCTGACGCGTCTCCCGAACCTTCTGGTCGGACCATGGCTGACCTGATCCATCTGTTGACGCAAGTCCGGTGAAAAGACCTTGCGTGACTCTATCTTAAGCTGAATTGTGGCGCCGATTTGGTGGAATGGCGGTAAAGCGCTGGCACGGCGGCGGAAGCCGGGCCAAGGGCAATGGCCGCGTGCGTCCGGTCATGGAGAGCGGGCCGCGGGGGGGGCCGCCGGCGCCCCCCGCCCCCGGCGGGGGGGGGCGGGGGGCGCCGCCCCCCCCGGCGCGGGGGCGCCCCCCCCCCCCCACGACGGGCGGGAGAGCCCCCTGCCGTCTGCTGCCTGCCCCCGCTGCGCCCTGGCCCCTGCCCGCTGCCCGCAGGCCCAACCCGGCCCGGCCCGCGACTGACGTCAGCCGCCGGGTGCCCGCCCCAGCCGCGCGGTCACCAGCGCCACGGCACGCTCCACCGCCGCCGCGATGCTCAGGTCCGAGGTATCCAGCTCGACGGCGTCCGCCGCCGGGCGCAGGGGCGCGTCGGCGCGGCCCATGTCGCGCGCATCGCGGGCGCGCACCTGTTCCAGCACCACCGCGAACGGCTCGGGCGCGCCGTCGCCACCCGCTTCCAGCCAGCGCCGCCGGGCGCGCACCTCGGGCGCGGCGGTCACGAACAGTTTCACCGCCGCATCGGGGCAGATCACCGTGCCGATATCGCGCCCGTCCAGCACGGCGCCGCCGGGACGTGCGGCGAAATCGCGCTGGAACGCCACCAGCGCCGCGCGCACCTCGGGGATGGCCGCGACACGGCCGGCCGCTTCGCCCGCCGCCAGCGTCCGCAAGTCGTCGCGCGCCAGATCGGCCTCGGTCAGTGACCGCGCCGCGTTCACCGGGTCGCCGCCCCTGGCGCCCACCGCGCGATACAGCAGCCCCGTGTCCAGATGCGCGAACCCGAAATGCGCCGCCAGGGCGCGGGCGACCGTGCCCTTGCCGGCAGCGGCGGGACCATCGACAGCGACCGTGAATGCCATGTGCCTGCTCCTGTTCACCCTGCGCCCCGTATCAGGCGTCCCGTATCAGGCGCCCCGTATCAGGCGCCCCGTATCAGGCGCCCCGTATCAGGCGCCCCGTATCAGGCGCCCCGCTTCACCCGACGCGCCGGATATCCGCCCCAAGGTCCCGCATCAGCGCTTCGAACACCGGAAACGAGGTCGCGATCGGCCCGGCATCATCGACCGTGACCGGCTGCCGGGACACAAGCCCGAGGCACAGGAAGCTCATGGCGATACGGTGGTCCAGGCGGCTTTCCACCGTGGCCCCGCCCGGCACGCCCTGCGCGCCGCAGCCGTGCACGGTCAGGCTGTCCTCGGTTTCCTCGACCCGCACGCCGCAGGCCTCAAGGCCGCGCGCCATGGCATCGATCCGGTCGGATTCCTTGACCCGCAATTCCCTGATCCCGCGCATCACGGTTGCACCTTCGGCGGTGGCGGCCAGCGCCGCCAGCACCGGGTATTCGTCGATCATGCTGGCCGCGCGCGCGGGCGGCACCGCGATCCCGCGCAGCCCGGCCCCGTGGCGCAGGCGCAGATCGGCCACCGGCTCGCCGCCTTCGTCGCGCGGGTTTTCAAAGGCGATGTCGGCGCCCATGTCGCGCAGGGTCAGGTAAAGGCCGTTGCGGGTGGGGTTCTGGCTGACGCCGGGAATGCGCACATCAGACCCCGGCACCATCAGCGCCGCGCAGGCCGGAAACGCCGCCGAAGACGGGTCGCGCGGCACCGCCACGGTTTGCGGGCGCAACTCCGGCTGTCCGGTCAGCGTGATCACGCGGCCCTCGGCGGTGTCTTCGACCGCCACCTCGGCGCCGAAACCGCGCAGCATCCGCTCGGTGTGGTCGCGCGTGGGCTCGGGTTCGATCACCACGGTCTGCCCCGGCGCGTTCAGCCCGGCCAGCAGCACCGCCGATTTCACCTGCGCCGAAGCCACCGGCAGCGTGTAGCGCACCGGCACCGGATCGGCCGCGCCGATCACCGTCATCGGCAGCCGCCCGCCGCTGCGCCCGAAGGCGCGCGCGCCGAACTGCGCCAGCGGGTCCGTCACCCGCCCCATGGGCCGGCTGTTCAGGCTGGCGTCCCCGGTGAAGGTGGCGGCGACGGGCGTGGTCGCCATGGCGCCCATGATCAGCCGCACGCCGGTTCCGGAGTTACCGCAGTCTATCACCGCCGCAGGCTCGGCGAAGGCGCCCACGCCGACACCGTGGACGCTCCAGCGCCCCGGCCCGTGCCGCGTGACCTCGGCGCCGAAGGCGCGCATGGCGGCGGCGGTGTCCAGCACATCCTGCCCTTCCAGCAGCCCCTCGATCCGGGTTTCACCGACCGCCAGCGCGCCCAGGATCAGCGCCCGGTGACTGATGGACTTGTCGCCCGGCACCTCGGCGCTGCCGCTGAGCGCCCCGCCCCTTGTGGCGGTCATGGGGATCGCGGGGCCGTGTGATGACATGCTCTTGCAACTCCTTCGCTCAGACTTGCGCACCCGCCTGCGCCCGGGCAGGCGTCAGGTCCGCAGGCCCCGCACCCTCGGCCACCGGTTGGCCGCGCGGGGGGTGATACCGCAGCCGCACCGGCGCGTCCATAAGCCTTGGCCCGGCCAGCCCCGGCCCGGAACAGCGCGCCGCTGCAATGCCGGCCCCCCGGGGCAACGGGGCGCTCCCGCCCCCTGCCACCGCCGCAGGTTCCCTGCGACGGCACAGGCGTT
>JAFIEE010000007.1 GCA_020832705.1 Paracoccaceae bacterium | reverse complement strand
CGTCAGCCGACGGAAGACGGGCGGGAGCGCCCCGTTGCCCCTTGCGCGCCAGTCGCCGGGGCGGACCGGTTCGGACCGCATCCGGCAGCGGGCGGCGGCGGGCGCCAGCGGGCGGCGGCGCGCGGCGGCGGGGCTTGCGGTCGGGCGCCGGGGCAGGCACGAAGCGCCATGCGCCTGTTTCTTCTTGCCGCCCTGACGATGACCGCCTTTGCCGCCAATTCGGTGCTCAACCGGCTGGCGCTGGCCGAGGGCCTGATCGGTCCCGGCGCCTTCGCGGCGCTGCGGCTGGGCGCGGGGGCGCTGGCGCTCTGGGCGCTGGTGGCCCTGCGACGCGGCGCATGGCCTGCGCTGCGCGGCCCCGGGCGGGCGCTGCAGGCCCTGGCGCTCGCACTCTACATGCTTGGCTTCTCCTACGCCTATGTCACGCTTGATGCCGGTGTCGGCGCGCTGATCCTGTTCGGCGGCGTGCAGGTGACCATGTTCGCCGGCGCCCTGCTGGCGCGCGAGGCCACGGGCGCGCGCCGGATCGCGGGCGCGGCGCTCGCCTTCGGCGGGCTGGCGGTCCTGCTGTGGCCGACCGGGCCGGTGCCGCCCCTGCCGCCCCTGGCCACGGCGCTGATGCTGGCCGCAGCGCTTGGCTGGGGGGTCTATTCGCTCGCCGGGCGCCGGGCGTCGGACCCGCTGGCCGCCACGGCGGCGAACTTCGCCCTTGCCACGCCGCTGGCCCTGGCGGTGCTGCTGCCCTGGCCGGACACGGTTGCCCCGACAGCCCCCGGCATGGCGCTGGCCATCGTCTCGGGGGTGGTGACCTCGGGCCTGGGCTATGCGCTGTGGTATGCGGTGCTGCCCCGGCTCAGCGCTTCGGGGGCGGGGGTAGCGCAGCTTTCGGTGCCGCTCATTGCCGCGGCGGGCGGGTTCGTGCTGCTGGCCGAGGTGCCGGACCTGCGCTTCTGGCTGGCCGCGGCGCTGGTGCTGGGCGGGGTCGCGCTGGCGCTGTGGCGTCCGCACCATCGCTGATCCAGCGCCCGCAAGGGGCAACCGCTCTTGCCCCCGCCCCGGCCCGGCGCTATCCCGGAGCCCAAGCCAGCATCCGGCCAGATTTCGGGAGGAGCCCATGAGCCAGAGCCGTTTCGACAAGTCCCGCCTGCCCTCGCGCCACGTCACCGAAGGCCCGGCCCGCGCCCCGCATCGCAGCTACTTCTATGCGATGGGCATCTCCGAGGAGGAAATTCACCAGCCCTGGGTCGGTGTCGCCACCTGCTGGAACGAGGCCGCGCCCTGCAACATCGCCCTGAACCGTCAGGCGCAGGCCGTGAAACACGGGGTAAAGATGGGCGGCGGCACGCCGCGCGAATTCACCACCATCACCGTGACCGATGGCATCGCCATGGGGCACGAGGGCATGCGCTCGTCGCTCGCCTCGCGCGAGGCGATTGCCGACACGGTGGAACTGACCATGCGCGGGCATTGCTATGACGCGATCGTGGGCCTTGCGGGCTGCGACAAGTCGCTGCCGGGGATGATGATGGCGATGGTGCGGCTGAACACGCCGTCGGTGTTCATCTACGGCGGTTCGATCCTGCCGGGGCGGCTGGATGGCCGCGACGTCACCGTGCAGGACGTGTTCGAGGCCGTGGGCCAGCATCAGGCCGGCAATTACTCGGACGCCGAGCTTGCGATCCTCGAGCGTGTGGCCTGCCCCTCGGCGGGCGCCTGTGGCGGCCAGTTCACCGCCAACACCATGGCCTGCGTGTCCGAGGCGATCGGCCTGGCGCTGCCCAATTCCAGCGGCGCGCCCGCGCCCTATGAAAGCCGCGACCAGTATTGCGAGGCCTCGGGCGTGGCCGTCATGACCCTGATCGAGCGCAACATCCGCGCCCGCGATATCGTCACCCGCAAGTCGCTGGAAAATGCCGCCCGGATCGTGGCCTGCACCGGCGGTTCCACCAATGCGGGGCTCCACCTGCCCGCCATCGCGCATGAGGCCGGGATCGATTTCGACCTGTTCGACGTCTGCGACATCTTCCGCGACACGCCCTATTTCGTCGATCTGAAACCGGGTGGGAAATTCGTCGCCAAGGACATGTACGAGGCCGGCGGCGTGCCTGTTGTCATGAAGGAACTGCGCAAGCTGGGCCTGATCCATGAGGATTGCATGACCGCCACCGGCCGCACCATGGGCGAGGAGCTGGACATCGTCACGCGCGAGGCCGATGGCCGCGTGATCTATCCTGCGGCCACGCCGATCACGAAAACCGGCGGTGTCGTGGGCCTGAAAGGCAACCTTGCGCCCGAAGGGGCGATCGTGAAGGTTGCGGGCATGAGCGAGGCAGAGCAGGTCTTCACCGGCCCCGCCCGCGTCTTCGAATGCGAGGAAGACGCCTTTGCCGCCGTCAAGGCGCGCGAATACCGTGACGGCGAGGTGATTGTCATCCGCAACGAAGGCCCCGCCGGTGGCCCCGGCATGCGCGAGATGCTGGCCACCACCGCCGCCATCAGCGGACAGGGGCGCGGCAAGCAGGTGGCGCTGATCACCGACGGGCGGTTTTCCGGCGCCACGCGCGGCTTCTGCGTGGGTCACGTGGGCCCCGAGGCCGCGCATGGCGGCCCCATCGCGCTGCTGCGCGATGGTGACATGATCACCATCGACGCGCTCAGGGGCGAATTGTCCGTGGACCTGTCCGAAGACGAACTGGCCGCGCGCAAGGCAGACTGGCAAGGCCCGCGCCAGACCATCTATGCCTCGGGCGCACTGTGGAAATACGCAATGCAGGTCGGCTCCACCCGGCTTGGCGCGGTGACGCATCCGGGCGCCAAAGCCGAAGCCCATGTCTACATGGATATCTGACACGGTGCGCAAGGGGGCGCCCCCCCGGCGGGCCGCCACGCGCCTTGCGCTCGTGGCGGTGCTGGCTCTGGGGGGGTGCCTCGACCTCGGGCGCGCGGTGCCCGACCTCAGCCGCGGCGGCACCGAAACGCGCGTGTTCAGCGACCCGGGCGGGCTGCGCATCGCCGGGCCGCGCGGCTATTGCGTGGACCCTGAAAACAGCGAAGCCGCCGACGGCGCGGGCTTCGTGCTGCTGGGCGGCTGCGACGTGCTGGCCGGGGCCCGGCGCGGACCGCGGCACTATGCGATCCTCAGCGCCACCTATGCCGCGTCCGACGGCCCCGGATCGGCGCGGGACTACGCGGATTTCTTCGCCACGGCGCAGGGGCGCGCGATGCTCAGCCGCGCCGATGACCCGCGCACGGTCACCATTCTGGACAGCCGCATCGCACAGGGGGTGCTCTATCTGCATGTGCGCGACACCAGCCCCAACCCCGGTGCCCGGCTGGCCGCCGATCACTGGCGCGCGGCCTTTGCGCTGGGCGGTTACGGTCTGATGCTCAGCGTCCACGCCACCCAATCCGCCCCCATCGCCGCCGACGACGGGCGCGCCAAGATCGGGGATTTCGTGCGCGCGGTGCAACGCGCGAACTGATGCGCGAACTGACGCGCGCCCCGGCTGACCCGCGGGCCGCCCCGCGGGGGGACCGGCGCGCGGCACGCGCTGCCGGGCGGGGGCAGAGCCCCCCATCCGCCCGTCAGGGCAAAAAGGCTTGCGCGCGCGGCGCGCGCGCTCCGCAAGGTCACGGCGCTTCAGACGCGCGCCGCTCCAGCGCGCGGGGCGCCGCTTACCCGAAAGCGTCCGGCTCGGCGGCCTTGCGCCGGGCGACATAATCCTTCAGCGCCTCGGCGATGCCCGGATCGAGTTGCGGCTGCTGGTAATCCGCCAGCATACGGTTGACCCGTGCCTCGGCCAGCGCCTGGGTGTCGCGCCCGCCTTCCTCGTCCCAGGTCTCGTAGGGCTTGTAATCCAGAAGCTCGGTGCGCCAGAACGCATCCTTGAAATTGGCCTGCGTGTGCGCGCAGCCCAGATAGTGCCCGCCGGGGCCGACCTCGCGGATCGCGTCCATGGCCTGCCCGTTGTCGCTCATGTCCACGCCGCGCGCCAGATGATGCAGCGCCCCCAACTGGTCGGCATCCATCACGAATTTCTCGAAGCTCGCCACAAGCCCGCCTTCCAGCCAGCCGCAGGCATGGAGCATGAAGTTCACCCCCGCCAGCAGCGCCATGTTCAGGCTGTTGGCGGTTTCATAGGCGGCTTGCGCATCGGGCAGTTTCGATCCGCAGAAAGCTCCGCCCGAACGGTAGGGCAGCCCCAGACGCCGGGCCAGTTGCCCCGCGCCATAGGTGATCAGCGCGGCCTCGGGCGTGCCGAAGGTGGGCGCCCCCGAGTTCATGTCGATCGAGGTAACGAAGGCGCCCATGATCACAGGTGCACCGGGGCGGACAAGCTGGCTGTAGGCCACCCCTGCCAGCACCTCGGCCAGCACCTGCGTCAGCGTGCCCGCCACCGTGGTGGGCGCCATCGCCCCGCCGACGATGAACGGCGAGACGATGCAGGCCTGCCCGGCGCGCGCATAGACTTCAAGCGCGCCCATCATCGTGGCATCAAAGGTCAGCGGCGAATTGATGTTGATGAGCGAGGTCATCACCGCGTTCGCATCCACGAAGTCGGCGCCGAACAGCAGTTTTGCCATCTCCACCGAATCGGTGGCGCGCTCGGGTTCGGTGACCGATCCCATGAAGGGCTTGTCCGACAGCGTCATATGCGCCAGCAGCATGTCCAGGTGGCGCTTGTTCACGGCCACGTCGGTGGGTTCGCACACGGTGCCGCCCGAATGGTGCAGCCATTTGGACATGTAGCCCAGTTTCACGAAATTGCGGAAATCCTCCATGGTGGCATAGCGCCGCCCGCCGCCGGCGGAGCGCACGAAGGGCGGGCCATAGACCGGCGCCAGCACCAGGTTGCGGCCGCCGATCTCGACGTTGCGGGCCGGATTGCGGGCGGCTTGCGTGAAGGTTGACGGGGCCGTTGCGCAAAGCTGGCGCGCCAGCCCGCGCGGGATGCGCACCCGCTCGCCCGTCACCTCGGCCCCGGCGGCGCGCCAGCGCTCCAGCGCCTGCGGGTTGTCGACGAAATTGACGCCGATCTCGGCCAGCACGGTTTCGGCGTTGGTCTCGATGATCTCCAGCGCCTCGGCGTTCAGCACTTCGAAATCGGGGATATTGCGCGTGATGTAGCGCGCGGTTTCCACGCTGACCGCCGTGCGCGCCGCGCGCCGTGCCGCACCGCCCCCGCCGCGTGCGCGCCGCGCCGATGCCGCTCCTGCCGATGCCCCGGTTGCGTCCGCTGCTGCGTCTGACATGCCGACCCCCTTTTCGCCGCACGTGGCCGGGGCGGTTCTGCCCGCACCGGATGCGCCGTTCATACGCAGGCCCCGCCCCCGAGCGCCGCCGGTTTGCGGCGCTTCAGGGTGCAAAACGACATGGGCCGGGCGTGGCCGCGCCCAGCGCGGCGCTAAGGCAGGATCTTGCGCACAGGTGGCGCGCGCCCTATTGCGTGGCCATGACCCAGAACACGCCCCATGACCTGCTGCTGATCGTCGATTTCGGCAGCCAGGTGACGCAACTGATCGCGCGGCGCCTGCGCGAGTTGAACGTCTATTGCGAAATCCACCCCTATCAGACCGTCACTGACGCGCTGCTGACTGAGCGCGCGCCGCGCGCCGTGATCCTGTCGGGCGGCCCGGATTCGGTCACGCGCCCGGGCAGCCCGCGCGCGCCGGACGCACTGTTCGGCCTCGGCGTGCCGGTGCTGGGCATCTGCTACGGCCAGCAGGTGATGATGGCGCAGCTTGGCGGCGCGGTCGAAGGCGGCCACCACGCCGAGTTCGGGCGCGCCTTTGTCGAACCCGCGCCGGGGCATCGGGGCGACGGCATCTTTCACGGCCTGTTCGCCACCGGCCGCGAAGAGGTCTGGATGAGCCATGGCGACCGGGTCACGCAACTGGCGCCAGGCTTCGAGGTGATCGGCACCTCCGGCGGCGCGCCCTTTGCCATGATTGCCGATGCCGCGCGACATTTCTATGCCGTGCAGTTCCACCCCGAGGTGCACCACACCCCCAACGGGCGCAAACTGCTGGAAAACTTCATCCGGCTGGCGGGGTTCAGCGGCGACTGGACCATGGGCGCCTATCGCGCCGAAGCGGTGGCGCGGATCCGCGAACAGGTCGGCGATGCCAGGGTGATCTGTGGCCTGTCGGGCGGGGTGGACAGTTCGGTGGCCGCGGTGCTGATCCATGAGGCGATCGGCGAGCAGTTGACCTGCGTCTTTGTGGATCATGGACTGCTGCGGCTGGGCGAGGCCGAGGAAGTGGTCACCATGTTCCGCGACCATTACAACATCCCGCTGATCCATGCCGATGAATCCGAACGCTTCCTGACCGCGCTGGAGGGCGTTTCCGACCCGGAAACAAAGCGCAAGACCATCGGCAAACTGTTCATCGATGTGTTCCAGCACTACGCCGACGGGATCGAAGGCGCGGCGTTTCTGGCGCAGGGCACGCTTTACCCGGACGTGATCGAAAGTGTCTCGTTCAGTGGCGGGCCATCGGTGACGATCAAGAGCCACCACAATGTCGGCGGGCTGCCCGAGAAGATGGGGCTGAAGCTGGTCGAACCCCTGCGCGAACTGTTCAAGGACGAGGTGCGGAGCTTGGGGCGTGAACTGGGCCTGCCGCCCAGCTTCATCGGCCGCCACCCCTTCCCCGGCCCGGGCCTGGCCATCCGCTGCCCCGGCGAGATCACCCGCGAGAAGCTGGAAATCCTGCGCCGGGCGGATGCGGTGTTCATCGACCAGATCCGCAAGCACGGGCTTTATGACGAGATCTGGCAGGCTTTCGTGGCGATCCTGCCGGTGCGCACCGTGGGCGTGATGGGGGACGCACGGACCTATGACTACGCCTGCGCCCTGCGCGCGGTGACATCCGTGGACGGGATGACGGCGGATTACTACCCGTTCAGCCACGAATTCCTGTCGGAAACGGCCACACGGCTGGTGGGCGAGGTGCGCGGGATCAACCGCGTGACCTATGACATCACCTCGAAGCCTCCGGGAACCATCGAATGGGAGTGAGCGCCGCGGCGTCCCTCCCCCTGCCGGGCGTGACCTTGCGGCGCGCGCGTTCCGCGCGCAAGCCTTCTGGCCCTGCGGGCGGAACGGGGGGCCCTGCCCCCGTCCGGCAACGCGTTCCGCGTGCCGGCCCCCCCGGGGCGTGCCGGGCCATGCACCGCCGCGCATCCCCCCGGGCCTCCGTGCGCTGATGCCCCGGGCGTTCCTGCGGCGCAGGCTGGCGGACACCGCGCACGCCATGCGCCACAACCCGCGGCCGGTGATCTATGGCGGCAACGACGGCGCCATCACCACATTCGCGGTGGTGGCCGGGTTCACCGGTGCCTCGGCCAGCGAATCCATCGCTGCGGTGGGCGCGCTGGCGGTGCTGATCTTCGGACTGGCCAACCTGTTTGCCGATGGCGTGTCCATGGGGCTGAGCGAGTATCTGTCCACCCGCTCGCAGCAGCAGGTCTATGGCAGCCAGCGCCGGGCGCTGATCGCGCGCTATGCCAACAGCGACGGTGCCGGGCAAGCCGAGGTGGCGCGGCATCTGGTTGCGCACGGGATGCGCCCCGAGGATGCGGACGAGGCCGCCCGGCTGATCTGCCGCAACCCCGAAATGCTGGGCGATCTGATGATGGTCTATGACAAGGGCATGACCGACAACCGGTTCGAATCACCCGCGCTGAACGGGGCGCTGACGGTGGGCGCCTTCATCACCTTCGGCGCGGTGCCGCTGATCCCGTATTTCTTTCTCAGCCCCACGCCGCAGGTGTTCGCGCTCTCGGTGGCGATGACGGCGCTGTCAGTGACCGGGCTGGCGCTGGTGCGCGCGCGGGCCAGCGCCGAACCGACCGGGCGCTGCCTGGCCGAAATGCTGGGCGTCGGCGTGGTCGGCGCCTCGGTCGCCTATGGCGTGGGCGCGGCGGTGGCGCTGCTGGCGCCCTGAACCGGAGCCCCGCGTCCATAGGCGGCCAGGAACATGCGCACCGCGCCCTTGACCACGCGGTCGATTTCGGGCTGCGAGAACCGCGTCTGCACCCCGCAAAGCAGCCGGTCATGCAGATCGGCATGGCACAGATGGGCGAACTGGTCGGCGGCCAGGTCCACATCGTCGATGCAAAGCTCGCCGCGCGCGGCGGCGGCGCGCAGGTAGTCGCCCAGCTTTGCCCGCGCCATCAGCGGCCCGCTTTCATAGAACCGCCGCCCGAGTTCGGGAAACCGGGCGGTTTCGGCCACGCAGAGCCGGAACATCGCCTGCCCGAAGTCCGAGGCGAAGAACGCGATGATCCGCCGCGCCACGGCATCCAGCACCCGCGCAGGCGGTGCCGTCAGGTCGATGCTGGCCAGCGCCGCATCGGCCTGGCGCAGGCATTCGCGCGCCGCGACCTCGGAAAACAGCACCCGCTTGTCCGGGAAGTAGCTGTAGAGCGTGGCCTTGGACACGCCGGCGGCGCGCGCGATCTCGTCCACGCCGGCGCCGTCGAAGCCATGCGCCATGAACACGTCGCGCGCGCCCTCGATCACCTGGTCGAATTTCCGGCCCTTGCGAAGCTTCGGTGCTGCTGCTGTCATCATCCCTCCCGGCTGAGGCAAGATTAGTGCGTTCGCACCCGCAGGAAAAGCCCGCAGGTGCTGGCAAGGCTCCGAGGCATCTGCTACCGGACCGGCCATGTTCGAGGTTTTCGTCAAGACCCTGCCGTTCTTTGCCGTGATCGGCCTGGGCTTTGGCGCGGGTCGGCTGGGACTGTTCGGTCCCGAGGCGACCGCCTGGCTGACGCGCTTCGTCTTCTACTTCGCGCTGTCGGCGATGCTGTTCGGGTTCTCGGCCAACCTGAGCATCGGCGAACTGTTCGATGCGCGCGCCTTCGCGGCCTATCTCTGGGCGTGCCTGATGCTCTACGGGCTGGTCATGGCGGTGGCCTTCGCCCGCCGCCGCCCCCTGGCCGAGGCGACGATCGAGGCGCATACGGCGACCATCGGCAACACCGGGTTTCTGGGCGTGCCCATGCTGGTGGTGCTGCTGGGCCCCGAGTCGGTGCCCCCGGTGCTGATGATCCTGACCATCGACCTGATCGTGTTCTCGTCGCTGTTCGTCATGCTGATCACGCTCGCGCGCGAGGGGCGGATCTCGGCGGAACTGCCGCGGATGCTGGCGCTCGCGGTGCTGAAGAACCCGATGGTCATGGCCATGGCGGCGGGGCTGGCCTGGTCTGCCACGGGGCTGGGACTGGCCGCGCCGGTGGATGAATTCATGACGCTGCTGGGCGCTGCGGCCACGCCCTGCGCGCTCTTCGCCATCGGCGCCTCGCTGGCCGACAAGCGGGTGGAACGGCTGGGGATCGTCACCTGGCTGTGTTTCGGCAAACTGGTGCTGCATCCGGCGCTGGTGGCGGTGGCGGCGTTGCTGGTCTTCGGGGTCGATCCGTTCATGGCGGGCGTGATGATCGCCGCCGCCGCGCTGCCGGTGGCGGGCAACGTGTTCATCCTGGCGCAGCAGTATCAGGTCGGCCCGGCGCGGGTCTCGGCGGCGATCCTGATCTCCACGATCATCAGCATCGCCACCATCCCGGTGGTGATTGCCTGGGTGGGCACGTTCTGACAGGCTGTGCGAAACGAGCGGACCGCAAGGGGGAAACATGAAGACGATATCGGAAAACCGCGCCTTCGGCGGGGTGCAGGGTGTCTACAGCCACGAGGCACGCGCCACGGGGTGCGCGATGACCTTTGGCCTGTTCCTGCCGCCGCAGGCCGCGCGCGGGCCGGTGCCGGTGCTGTGGTATCTGTCGGGGCTGACCTGCACGCATGAAAACGCCATGGTCAAGGCGGGAGCGCAGGAACACGCCGCGCGCCGCGGGCTGGCGCTGGTGTTCCCCGACACCTCGCCCCGGGGCGAAGGCGTGGCCGATGACGATGCCTATGATCTGGGCCAGGGCGCGGGGTTCTATGTCAACGCCACGCAGGCGCCCTGGGCGGCGCATTACCGGATGTGGGACTATGTGACCGAGGACCTGCCCCGGGTGCTGTTCAACAACTTCCCGCTGGACGAGGCCGCGCAGGCGATCACCGGCCATTCCATGGGCGGGCATGGCGCGCTGACGCTGGCGATGCGGCTGCCGGGGCGCTTTGCCTCGGTCTCGGCCTTTGCGCCCATCGCCAACCCGGTGGCCAGCGACTGGGGCCGCAAGCAGTTCGCCGCCTATCTGGGCGCGGATGAAAGCGGCTGGTCCGAACATGACGCCACCGCGCTGATGCGCGCGCGCGGCTTCGACGGCGAGGTGCTGATCGATCAGGGCACCGAAGACCAGTTCCTCGACCTGCTGAAGCCCGAATCGCTGGCCCAGGCCATGGCGGCGCGGCGCCAGCCCGGCGCGTTCCGGATGCAGGCGGGGTATGACCACAGCTACTTCTTCGTCTCCAGCTTCATGGCCAGCCACATCCGGTTTCACGCCC
Organism: Paracoccaceae bacterium; assembly: GCA_020832705.1. Lineage (GTDB taxonomy): Bacteria > Pseudomonadota > Alphaproteobacteria > Rhodobacterales > Rhodobacteraceae > Rhabdonatronobacter. The sequence continues at coordinate 30,995 of JAFIEE010000007.1, read as the reverse complement.
GCGCGCTGCGCCGGTGACGGGCGTGGCGTGCATCTATGTCGATGCCGATGCCTGCCCCGTCCGGGCCGAGGCCGAGCTGACGGCCCTGCGCCACGGCGTGGCGCTGAAGCTGGTGACCAACGGCGGATTGCGCCCTGTGGACCATCCGCTGGTGCAGGTGGTCTATGTGGATCAGGGCGCGGATGCCGCCGATCGCTGGATCGCCGAGCGCGCCGGGCCGGGCGATGTGGTGGTCACCTCGGACATGCCGCTGGCGGCGCGCGCCGTGGAAGCGGGCGCGCAGGTTTTGCGCCATGACGGCAGCGTGCTGACCGCGGCCAATATCGGCAACGCGCTGGCCATGCGCGACCTGATGGCGGACCTGCGCGCCGCCGACCCGTTCCGGCAGGGCGGCGGGCGCAGCTTCAGCCGCGCCGACCGCGCCCGGTTTGCCGAGGCCCTTGACGCCGCCCTGAAACGCGCCAAACGCACCGGCCCGGCGCCCGGTCTTGCAGGCACGAAGACGAAACCATGACCGGCCAACCGCAGCCCATGCGCCGGAGCAACCATGAATTCCGGCGCGCCCGGCGCCAGGGTGCACCGTGACCAAGGACCTTCCGGACAGGTTGCACAGGAAGTGACAGCAGGACCGGGACGCAACCGCCGCCCCGTTGCCGCCCGGGGGTTTCCCCGGCGCGGGCCTCAGCGCCAGTCCAGCACCACCTTCCCGGACGTGCCGCTGCGCATCACCTCGAACCCGCGCGCGAAGTCCCCGGCCGCGAAGCGGTGCGTGATGACCGGTCGCACGTCCAGCCCGTTTTCCAGCATGGCGATCATCTTGTACCAGGTCTCGAAGATCTCGCGGCCATAGACGCCCTTGATGGTAATCGCCTTGAACACGATCCGCGACCAGTCCACCGGCGACTTGCCCGGCGGGATCCCCAGCAGCGCGATACGCCCGCCCATGACCAGGTTTTCCACCATCTGATCCAGTGCGGCCTGGTTGCCGGACATCTCCAGCCCCACGTCGAAGCCCTCGCGCATCTTCAGGCGGGCTTTCACCTCGGCCAGATCCTGTTGCGCCACGTTCACCGGCACCACATCGGCGACCTGCGTGGCCAGCTCCAGCCGCGCGGGGTTCACATCGGTGATCACCACATGGCGCGCGCCGACATGGCGGGCGACGGCGGCGGCCATGATGCCGATGGGCCCGGCGCCGGTGATCAGCACATCCTCGCCCACCAGATCGAAGCTGAGCGCGGTATGCACCGCATTGCCCAGCGGGTCGAGGATGGCGCCGATCTCGTCGTCGATGGCATCCGGCAAGGCCACCACGTTGAACGCAGGCAAACGCAGGTATTCGGCGAATGCGCCGGGCTCATTGACCCCGATGCCGCGCGTTTCCGGGTCGAGGTGGAACTTGCCGGCGCGGCTCTGGCGGCTCTCGCGGCCGATCAGGTGTCCCTCGCCCGAGCAACGCTGGCCGATCTCCAGCCCGGTCACGTTGCGGCCCAGTTCCACAATCTCGCCCGCGAACTCGTGGCCGGTGATCAGCGGCACCGGCACGGTGCGCGCCGCCCAGTCGTCCCAGTTCCAGATATGGATATCGGTGCCGCATATGCCGGTCTTGCGCACCCGGATCAGCACGTCATCGGGGCCGATTTCGGGCACCGCTGCCTCGATCTGCCAAAGCCCCGGCTCGGGGCGGGATTTTTCCAGCGCCTTCAAGATAATACCCCCGTGTCGCGGCCCGCCTGCGCAAAGGCGGCCAAGGCTTCGTCCAGATCGGTGCGCGTCAATGCGGCGTTCATCTGCGTGCGGATGCGCGCCTGCCCCCTGGGCACGACCGGAAAGAAGAAGGGCGAGACATAAACACCAAGATCGAACAGCCGCGCCGCCATTGCCTGCGCGCGGTGCGCGTCATGCAGCATGACCGGAATGATCGGATGCGCGCCGGGCAGCAGGTCAAAGCCTGCGCGTTCCAGCCCCGCGCGCCAATAGGCGGCATTGTCGAAAAGCTGCGCGCGCAGATCATCAGCCGCTTCGACCAGATCGAGCGCGGCCAGCCCCGCCGCGACAATCGCAGGCGGCAGCGCGTTGGAGAACAGATAGGGCCGCCCGCGCTGGCGCAAGAGGTCCACCACCGGTTGCGGCCCGGCGACATAGCCGCCAAGCGCGCCGCCCAGCGCCTTGCCCAGCGTGCCGGTCAGGATATCGGCGCGCACCCCGAAATGTGCGGGGGTGCCGCGCCCCTGCGGGCCGATGAAGCCGGTGGCATGGCAGTCATCCACCATCAGCAGCGCATCATGACGGTCGGCCAGCGCGCGGATGTCCGGCAGTTTCGCCAGATATCCATCCATGCTGAACACCCCGTCCGTGGCGATCATCACATGGCGCGCGCCGCCCGCCCGCGCCGCTTTCAACTGTGCTTCCAGATCCGCCATGTCGGAATTGGCGTAGCGAAAGCGGCGCGCCTTGGACAGGCGGATCCCGTCGATGATGCTGGCATGGTTCAGCGCGTCCGAGATCACCGCATCCTCGGGGCCCAGCAGCGGTTCGAACAGCGCGCCGTTGGCATCGAAACAGGCGGCGAACAGGATACTGTCATCGGTGCCGAGATACCGCGCCAGCCGCGCCTCCAGCGCGCGGTGCAGGTCCTGCGTGCCGCAGATGAACCGGACCGAGGCCATGCCGAAGCCGTGATCCGCCATCGCCTGCGTTGCCGCCGCAATCAGCGCCGGGTGATCGGCGAGGCCAAGGTAATTGTTGGCGCACAGGTTGATGACCGCGCGCCCGTCCACCTGCACCCGCCCGCCCTGGGCCGAGGTGATCTGCCGCTCGCGCTTCATCAGGCCCTCGGCCGCGATCCCGTCAAGCGTGGTGCGAAGATGATCGAGGAATGCGTCCGACATGCAAGAACCTCCGGCTGCGTCTGCACCCGCATATCCACTAAATCGGACGCTGTGTCAATATTGCGGAATATCGGCGGGAGGCATCGGTGCCGAGGCCGGCGCGATATGGTGGCGTGCGACCGACATGGACTTCACGATCACATACACCTCCATCCCCGGCTGCAGGTCCAGTTGCGCGGCGGCGCGGCGGGTGATTCGGGCCAGAACCTCATGCCCGCCCACCGCCACATGAACCATGACCGCCGGACCGGCACCCGGAACGGTGCGGCTGACACGCCCGGCCAGGATGTTCTGCGCCGACAGGCCCGCAGGGTGGCTGCGGGCCAGGATGACCTCATGCGCCAGGATCCGGACCCGCACCTGCGCGCCGATACCGGCATTGACGCGGGGCAGATACAGCGTCCCGCCCGCCGCCGTGAGCCGGGTCAGGTCGTCGGGCAGATGTTCGGCCACGGTCGCGGGCAGCATGGCGGCGACCTCGCGGATGCCCAGTGCGCGCAGCGCCTCCTGATCGGACATGACCTCGGCGGTGGCGCCTGCGCGCACCACCCGCCCCTGCGCCAGAACCACCATCTGGTCGGCCAGCAGTTGCGCCTCGTGCACGTCATGGGTGACCAGCACCACCGGCATGTTCAGATGCGCGCGCAGCGCCACCACCTCGGCGTGCAGCTTCTCGCGCGTGGCGCGGTCGACGGCGGAAAACGGCTCGTCCAGCAGCAGCGCCTGCGGGCGACGCGCCAGCGCGCGGGCCAGCGCCACGCGCTGCTGCTGCCCGCCGGACAACTGCGCCGGCCGGCGGTCGGCCAGCCCGTGCAGGTTGACCAGATCGAGCAGCCGCGCGGCCGCGCGCCCGTCCGGCGCATCCATGGCTGCCATGACATTCTGCACCGCGCTCATGTGCGGAAACAGGGCGTAGGACTGGAACACCACCCCCACCCTGCGGCGGTGCGGTGCCAAATCGACGCCCGCGCCCGTATCCAGCCAGGTCACACCATCCACCGCCACGCGCCCTGCATCCGGGCGCCACAGCCCGGCCACCGCACGCAGAAGCGTGGTCTTGCCCGCCCCCGAAGGCCCCACCAGCGCCAGCAGCTCCCCCGGCGCGACCGTGAAGGCCGCGTCCAGCGGGATCGGCGCTGCGGCGCGGGCCGTCACTTCCAGCATTCCGCCCCCCTCATCCCAGCTTCCGGCCCACGCGCGCCGACAGCGCGAAGGTCACGGCGATGGCAAACAGCGAGATCCCCACCAGCACCGCCGACATGACCGCCGCCGAGCGGTCGTCAAACGCCTGCACCCGGTCATAGATGGCGATGGCGATGGTCTTGGTCTCGCCCGGGATCGCGCCCCCCACCATCAGCACGATGCCGAATTCGCCCAGCGTATGCGCAAAGGTCAGCACCATCGCCGTCATCACCCCGGGCCAGGCCAGCGGCAGTTCCACCTTCCACAAAGACCGCCAGGGCGACATGCCGCAGCAGGCCGCCGCTTCGCGCAACTCGCGCGACACCGCCTCGAATCCGCGCTGCGCGGGCTGGATGGCGAACGGCAGGTTGAAGATCACCGAGGCCACCACCAGCCCCTGAAAGCTGAACACCAACTGCCCGCCGAACAGCGTCTGCCACATCTGGCCGACAAAGGTCTCGCGCCCGAAGGCCACCAGCAGATAGAAGCCGAAGACCGTCGGCGGCAGCACCAGCGGCAGCATCACCACCGCCTCGGCCAGGCGCTTGCCGCGAAAATCGCGCCAGGCCAGCGCGCGCCCCGCCAGCACGGACACCGGCAGAAGGATCGCTACCGTCCAGCCCGCCAGTTTCAGCGACAGCCACAGCGCGGTCCAATCCATGCGCTACTCCTCCGGCAGGGTAAAGCCGTGGCGCGCCATGATCTCGCGCGCTTCGGGCGCCATCATGAACGCGTAGAAGGCTTCGGCCACCGGCCCGGCGCCGTTCAGCAGCGCCATGCGCTGGCGCAGGGGCGCGTGCCAGTCCTCGGGGATCAGCGCGTGCACGCCCCGCCGCGCCACCTGCGGGGCCAGCGCCAGCGACCAGGCGATGATGCCGCCTTCGGCATTGCCCGAAAGCGCGAACTGCGCGGCCTGGCTGACATTCTCGCCCAGGACCAGAACGGCTTGCAGATCCTCCCAGAGCCCGCGCGCAACCAGCGCCTCGCGGGCGCGCATGCCATAGGGCGCGTGTTCGGGGTTGGCGATGGCGAAGCGGGTGATCTGTCCGGCCGCCAGCATTTCGGCCAGATGGTCCAGCGACGGGTCCGGCTTCAACATCCCCCCCTGCGGAACGATGATGACCAGCCGTCCGATGGCATAAAGGTCGCCTGCGTCACGGGTGAACCCTTCGGCGTGCAGGTCGGCGATGAACTGCTCGTCGGCGGCCATGAAGATCTCGAACGGGGCGCCTTCGCGGATCTGGCGGGCAAAATTGCCGGTCGACCCCATGGCCAGCCGCACCCGCAGGCCCGTCTCGGCGGTGAAGGCGGCGGCCACTTCCTCGACGGCGAACTGCAGGTCCGAGGCAGCGGCGATCACCGGCGCCCCCTCGCGCGCGCTCGCGGGGGCGGCGGCGGGGTGCAGGATGCCCAGCACCGCAGCCGCAAGGGTGGCCAGCAGGCAGCGGAAGGCAAGGGTCATGCGGTTGTGCCCGTCATCGGATATCCTGGCGGTCGGTCTGTGTCCGACCATATCTGCGCAAACCACGCCGCACCACAACCGTCAACGCCCTGCAAGGCCGCCGCGCGAATCCCCGCGTGGCTGCCCGAACGCGCCGGCTTTGCAGCCGCCATGGCCCGGCCCTGCCCCTCCGAAGGCTTGCCAAAGGCGTGCATTCGCGCCACAGGCGGCCCGCCCTGGTGCCCCCACGGTCACGCCGCGCCGAGAATCCGCTTTACAGGCCCGGTCTTTCGGACCACCATATCTGGTAATTCGGAACCCGGAGCGCCAAAGTTCTTGGCGCGGCACACCGGGTCTGGTGGGCGGTGACAACAACCGCACAGGCGCAAGGGGCAGGGGCATGTCATACATCGATACCGATCTGAGCACCGCCGAAATCCATCCCATCGACATCGTCGAATCGCTGGCCGAAACCCGCGCGTGGGAGTTCGACCGCGTCGGCGAGGACCAGATCGCCATGGCGGTCGAGGGGCAATGGCGCACCTATTCGCTGACGCTGGCCTGGTCGGCGGGCGATGAAACGCTGCGGCTGATCTGCTCGTTCGAGATGGACCCCCCCGCGGCGCGGCGCGGTGACCTGCTCGACACCATCAACCGGGCCAATGACATGCTCTGGTCGGGGTCGTTCAGCCTGTGGGAAGAGCAAAGCCTGATGGTCTGGCGCTACGGGCTGCTGCTCACCGGCGGGCAGATGGCCAGCAGCGCGCAGATCGCGCGGATGGTGCTGGATGCGGTGAACGCCTGCGAGCGGTTCTATCCCGCGTTCCAGCTTGTCGCCTGGGCCGATCACGGCGCGGAGACCGCGCTCAAGGTTGCCATCGCCGAAGCCTTCGGCCGCGCCTGACCGGGCTTGCGCTGCGGCCCCTTGCGCGCCGCCCGCACCAATGCCCGCCCGGCGCCCCGCGCCGGGCAGCGCCCGCGAAGCGCCATGGGCGGGCGGGCGGGGCGCTGAGCGGGCGCTTTCTGCAGGCTTCGATCCGTGACCGCACCGAATTACCCCGGGTCTCCGGGGCTGGAACACGAATTCACCCCGCCCGTCATCCACCACGAAAAACCGCTTTCCGCCGGGGCCGCCCCTGTCCTAGGGTGCGCGCAACGGAAGCAAGGGGCAGCCGATGATGGACAGGGTCAACCGTGACGGGCTGGTGATGCTGGGGTGCGGCAAGATGGGCTCGGCCATGCTGGCGGGCTGGCTGGCGCGCGGCGTGGACCCGGGCGCGGTGCATGTGATCGACCCGCAGCCTTCGGACTGGGTGCAGGCGCAGGGCGTGCACGTGAACGCCGAACTTCCCCCGGCCCCGGCGGTGGTCGTGGTCGCCGTCAAGCCGCAGATGATGGGCGAAGCGCTGCCCGCGCTGCAGGGCTTCGGCAATGGCGCCACGCTCTTTGTCTCGGTGGCCGCCGGAACGTCACTGCGCGCCTTCGCGGCCGCGCTGGGCACGCAGACCCCGCTGGTGCGCGCCATGCCCAACACCCCCGCCGCCGTGGGACGCGGCATCACCGCCATTGTGGGCAACGCCCATGCCGGGGCCGAGGGGCTGGCACTGGCCGAAACCCTGCTCTCGGCCGTGGGTCAGGTGGTCCGGCTTGACGACGAATCGCAGATGGACGCGGTGACCGCCGTTTCCGGCTCCGGCCCGGCCTATGTGTTTCACCTGATCGAAACGCTGGCGGCGGCCGCCGAGGCCGAGGGCCTGCCCTCCGACCTGGCCCTGCAACTGGCGCGCGCCACCGTCGCCGGTGCGGGCGCGCTGGCCGAAGCATCGGATGACAGCCCCGGACAGTTGCGCGTCAATGTCACCAGCCCCGGCGGCACCACCGCCGCCGCGCTGGCGGTGCTTATGGACAGGGACACGGGGTTTCCCGCACTCCTGCCCCGCGCGGTGGCCGCCGCCGCCGCCCGCTCGCGGGAGCTGGGGCAATGAGCGGCACGCCCGCGGCGACCATCGGTTTCGATGACTTCCTGCAGGTCGACATCCGCGTGGGCCGCATCACCCGCGCCGAACCCTTCCCCGAGGCGCGCAAGCCCGCCCTGCGCCTGTGGATCGATTTCGGCCCGGAGATCGGCGAAAGGAAATCCTCGGCCCGGATCACCGAACACTATGACCCGGCGGCACTGGTCGGGCGGCAGGTGATGGCGGTGGTGAACTTCCCGCCCCGCCAGATCGGGCCCATGCGCTCCGAGGTGCTGGTGCTGGGCGTCTCGGACGCCGAAGGCCGCGTTGTGCTGATCGCCCCCGACCGCGACGTGCCCGAAGGCCAGCGCATGCACTGAAAGGAACCGCCCGTGGAACTCTACATCACCCGCCCCCTGCCCGCGCCCGTGCTCGCCGAGGCGCGCAAACACTTCAATGTCACCGCGCGCGAGGCGACCACGCCGCTGAAAACCGGCGAGATGCGCGCCGCGCTCGCGCTTTATGACGTGGTGCTGCCGACACTGGGCGATCTGTTCTCGGCCGAGGTCTTTGCCGAAGTGCCGCAGCCGCGCTGCAGGCTGCTGGCCAATTTCGGCGTCGGCTACAACCACATCGACGTGGCGGCGGCCCGGGCCGCAGGCGTGGCGGTCACCAACACCCCCGGCGCGGTGACCGAGGCGACGGCGGATATCGGGCTGATGCTGATGCTGATGACCGCGCGCCGTGCGGGCGAAGGCGAGCGGCTGGTGCGCGCAGGGGGCTGGGCGGGCTGGCATCCGACCCAGATGCTGGGCCTGCATCTGGGCGGCAAGGTGCTGGGCGTGATCGGCATGGGACGGATCGGCCAGGCCATCGCCCGGCGCGCGCATTTCGGGCTGGGCATGGAGGTGGTGTTCCACAACCGCTCGCCCAAGGCGGTCGAGGGCCTGCCCGCGCGGCAACTGGACAGCATTGCCGCGGTGATGAAAGCCGCCGACATGGTGGTGGTGGCGGTGCCGGGCGGCGGCGACAACCGGCATCTGATCGGCGCGAAGGCGCTCGCCGCCATGCGCCCGCACACCCATATCGTCAACATCGCCCGCGGCGACGTGATCGACGAATCCGCCTTGATCACGGCGCTTCAGAAGGGCCGCATCGCCGGGGCGGGGCTGGATGTCTACGAGTTCGAGCCGGAAGTGCCCGAGGCATTGCGCGCCATGGAAAACGTGGTCCTGCTGCCGCATCTGGGCACCGCCGCGCTGGAGGTGCGCACCGACATGGGGCTGATGGCGGTCGCCAATGCACTCGCCTTCAAGGAAGGCCGCGAATTGCCCAACCCGGTCTGACCCGAGCCCGGCACCCGCCGCACAGGCGCGGCGCATCCCGCTCCGGACCGGTCCGGGCTGCTTTACCCCATGCGCCGGCACCCCATGCCCCGGCACCCCATGCCCCGGTAGCCCATGCGCCGGCAGCCCATGCGCCAGAACCGCCCGCGCGCACGTCATGGACATGGTCCGGGGGCGCAGGCGTGGCTCATAAGCGACAGTCTTGCGTCGCTTTCTGAACATTCGCGGTCGCACCCGGTTTCTGACCCTCTCGCTTGCGTGTTAGGTTCCGTGCAGCAGGCGTCAGCGGATGCCTGAATTTTGCGCAATGCCGCGTCAGAACGCCACGTCAGACAGCAAAAGGAGGGAGCCAGTGTATCGCAGACTCGTCATGCCCGTAGATCTGGGCCATGTGGAGCGCCTGCCGAAAGCGCTTCAGGTCACCGCCGATCTGGCAAAGCATTACGGTGCGACCGTGATCTTTGTTTCGGTGACCGCAGAGGTGCCCACGCCAATTGCCCACAACCCGGCGGAATTCGGCCAGAAACTCGAGGCCTTCGCCCGGAGCCAGGCCGAGGCCCATGGCATCACCGCCGAGGCGCACGCCTATTCCAGCCATGATCCGACGATCGACACCGACAAGACATTGCTGAATGCGATCAAGGAATTGCAGGGCGATCTTGTGGTCATGGCCTCGCATGTGCCGGGCGTGACCGACTATATCTGGGCCGGGCACGGCGCCACGATCTCGGCGCATAGCGATGTGTCGGTGTTTCTGGTGCGCTGAGCCGGGCCGCCAGACCGAACAATCACAACAAACGGGGGAACACGCATGAGTACCGAAGACGAACAGGAGTCGATTCCGGCACCCGAGGGGGCATCGGACATCATCGAAACCGATTACGAGATCGGCCAGGACAACATCACCCCCTCCATCGGCCCCTTCGGGCTGGACATCCACAATCCGGTCTTCGTTGTCTCGGGGCTGGTGACGGTGGCTTTCGTCATCATCACCCTTGCCTTCCAGACGCAGGCCGAGCCGCTGTTTACCGCCATGCGCGGCTTCCTGACCTCCAGCTTCGACTGGTTCTTCCTGATGGCGGGCAACATCTTTGTTCTGGTCTGCCTCGGGATCCTGATCTCGCCGCTGGGCAAGATCCGGATCGGTGGCGCGGATGCCACGCCGGATTATGGTTATGCGGGATGGTTCGCCATGCTCTTTGCCGCCGGCATGGGCATCGGGCTGATGTTCTTTGGCGTGCTGGAACCGGTCTATTACTTCGCCACGCCCTGGGGCGACCAGCCGCTGATGCGCGATATCGGCGTGGTGGATGGCGAACTGGCCGACCCTGCCGTGTTCGAGGCCGCGCGCCTGACCGCCATGGCGGCAACAATCTATCACTGGGGCCTGCACCCCTGGGCGATCTATGCCGTGGTGGCGCTGTCGCTGGCCCTTTTTGCCTATAACAAGGGGCTGCCGCTCACGGTGCGGTCGATCTTCTATCCGATCCTGGGCGAACGTGTCTGGGGCTGGCCGGGCCATGTGATCGACATTCTGGCGGTGTTCGCCACGCTGTTCGGGCTGGCGACTTCGCTGGGGTTCGGCGCGCAGCAGGCCTCGGCGGGGATCGGCTTCGTCTTCGGGATCGAGGGCGCGGGCGAGAACGTGAACTTCGCCGTGATCCTGATTGCGGGCATCACCGTGCTGGCGCTGATTTCGGTCATCCGCGGCCTGGATGGCGGGGTCAAGCGGCTGTCGGAAATCAACATGGTGCTGGCCATCGTGCTGATGCTCTTTGTCATCCTGGTTGGGCCGACGATGCTGCTGGTGACGCAGTTCTTCGGCAACCTTGGCGCCTATTTCTCCGAGATCGTGGCGCTGTCGAACCCGGTGGGCCGCGATGATGACGGGTTCCGGCAGGGGTGGACGGCGTTCTACTGGGCGTGGTGGATAAGCTGGTCGCCGTTCGTGGGCATGTTCATCGCCCGCGTGAGCCGGGGCCGCACGGTGCGCGAATTCATCATCTGCGTGCTGCTGATCCCCACCATCGTCTCGGCGATCTGGATGACCAGCTTCGGCGGCACCGCGATCCAGCAGATGATCGACCGCGTGACCGAAAGCGCCGTCTACGGCTTTGTCGTCGCCGACTACGTGCCCGAGCTGTCGCTCTTCGGCATGCTGTCGGAACTGCCGATGGCGACCGTGACCTCGATCATCGCCATCACGCTGGTGATCGTGTTCTTTGTCACCTCGTCGGATTCCGGCTCGCTGGTGATCGACACCATCACCGCAGGCGGCAAGATCAACGCACCGGTCAGCCAGCGCATCTTCTGGGTGATCTTCGAGGGGCTGCTGGCCTCAGCGCTCCTGCTTGGTGGCGGGCTTGTCGCCTTGCAGGCGGCGGCGGTGTCCACCGGGCTGCCCTTCGCGATCGTGCTGCTGGTTGCCTGCTATGCGCTGATCAAGGGGCTGATGTCCGAGCCGCGATAGCGCACGGCCCGGGCCGACACCATGGCAGGGGGGCGCCACAACGGCGCCCCCTTCGCGTTCGAGCCCGGCGGGGCCACTGGCGCCTTGACCGCAACAACGCCCAGCGGCTTTGTTTCCGGCGCAGCAGGCAATCCGGCGCATTGCCCCGGGATTGTTCGCTACACGCCCAATTTCAAACACGATTCGTTCCGATACCGGCAACAGAGACCGCAGCGCCCGCATTCTGGGGCGGCAAAATCTGGAAGCCGTGGCATGACGCATTCAGAATGGATGACCCTTCCGCCGCAGGGCGCCCATGGCGATTTGCCTGAAGCGCGGGGCATTCCGGCGCCGCACACCGCGCCCGCGGCGCAGCGCCCGGTGCGTATCCCCGAGCCGATGGCGGTGCATTGGCAGGGGGTCGAGCACGCGGTCGCCACCTGGGATGTCAACGGCTTCGAACTTGCCGCGCCGCTGCCACGCGTGCTGGCGCCCGGGCGGGGCCGGGTGATCGGCGTGACGCTGCTGATCGGACGCGGCGGCACGCGGATCGAGATGCAGGTGCAGGCCCGCGCCACCGATCCCGACACCCGGACCCCGCAGGCGTTCGCCTTTGTCGATCTGGACCGCGCCCAGGCCGAGGTGCTGCACCGGATCGTCGATCAGGTGGTGGCGAACAAGGCGCTGAGCCTGACGCAACTGCTCAACGAGACCGAAACCACCCGCACCGCCCGGACCGCGACCGAGACGCGCACGCGCGGGATGCGCACCGCCTTTCAGCTTGGCCTGGCGGCGACGGTGCTGGCGGTCGCGGGCACGCTGACATGGAACAACCTTGCCAATGTGCGCGCGCGGTATGCGGCGGTCACCATGCCCGCGACCACGGTCGCGGTGCCGGTGGCCGGGGTCATCGCCGGGGTGCAGGCCAAGGCCGGCCAGAAGGTCGCCGCCGGGGAGGTGCTGGGCCATGTGCGGCCCGCCGACCATGACGCGCGGCTGGACGATCTGGACACCCGCCGCCGCGCGCTCGAAGCCGAACAGGCCGAATGGCGCGCGCGGCTGGCCACATTGGGCACTGTGGCCGACCTCTCCACCCAGGGCGCCGAGGAACAGCTTGCGCAACTGGACGATGCCCTGCGCCTGGCCGAGCGGCGGCTGGCGGTGGAGCGCGCCGAACTCACCACGCTGAACGCCCAGGGGCTGCCCACGCCCACGCGCCAGCGCGACCGCGCCCGGCAGGAAGCCGAAGTGCTGCGCGCCGAGACCGCGTTGCTGGACCTGCGTGCCCGGCGCGATGCGGCGGCCCGCGCGGGCACGCTGGCGCCGCTGGGGCTGGGCCTGGACGCCCCGCGCGGCGATGGCACCACGATCGAGATTGCCGAATTGCGGCTGGCCGGGCTGGCCGCCGAAATCGCCGCGCTTTACGCGCGCGAGGAGCGTATCGCCACGGGCGAACCGGTGCTGGCGCCCTGCGACTGCACCGTGCACCGGGTCGACATGACACCGGGCGAATATGCCCGCCCCGACCGCGCGGTGGCGGTGCTGATCGGCGATGCGACGGCCGCCATTCACGCGCTGATCCCTGCCGAGGACGCCCGCAAGATTGAACTCGGCGACCGGGCGCGGATCGAACTGGCCGACGGCACCCGTCTGCAGGGGCGCGTGGCGCAGATGAATTTCGATGCCCGCTGGCCCGGTCACGCCGGACTGCCGCAGGACGTGTTCGCCGCCGAGCGCTACGCCCGCGTTGCCATCGCACCCGGCGCGCCCATCGACGCGCCCGTGGGCATGGCGGCGAATGTGATGATCCGCACCGGCGGGCCGTTCTCGGGCTTCGCGTCGCTGGTGGGGCTCTAGATGGCCGGGGATGCCGACACCTTCCTGCGCCGCTCGCCGCGCGGCGAGGCCGTGCTCTGGGCCGCCGGGTGGCTGGCGCTGATCGTCTGGCTGGTGGGCCTTCTGCCCGCGCGGACGCTGACCCCGGGCGATGCGGCGTTTCTGGCCACGATGGGATTTCTTGGCCTGTGGCGCTGGTCCTGGGGCGGGTTTCACATGCTGCGCGCCTGGTTCTATACCCGCCGGGTGTTCCCCATGATCCGCCGCGCCGCCGAGGCCGACCCGTCCGTGCGCGGGCGCCATGTCGCCGTTGTGGTGCTGAGCTGGAAGATGGGCGATGCGATGAACGCCGCCGTCTATGGCAACCTGTTCCGCGATATCCTGGACTATTCCGGCCACGGCACCGTCGTTGCCGCCGTGTCATCCGACGAGGACATGGCGCTGATCGCCCATGTCCACCGCAGCATCGACCGCGCGGGCACCATCCGGCTGGCTTTTACCCTGCAGGACGGCAGCGGCAAGCGCAGCGCCATGGCCGATGCGCTGGCCCGGCTGCGCGAACTGGGCGTGCCCCCGGACTGCCCCGGCATCCTGATGGACGGCGACACGCTGGTGGAACCCGGCGCCATCGCGCGCACCGCGCCGATCCTGCTGCACCAGCCGCGCGTGGGCGCGCTGACCATCGACAACACGCCGCTGGTGCAGGGCGGCACGCCGGACCGCGAATGGTATCGCCTGCGCATGGCGCAACGCCATGTCTACATGGCCTCGATGGCGCTTTCGGGCCGGGTGCTGGTGCTGACCGGGCGCTGGTCCATGTTCCGCAGCCAGATCCTGACCGACCCGAATTTCGCCGCCAACCTGCTGCAGGACGTGCTGCATCACCCGCGTCTGGGCCGGATCACCATGCTGACGGGCGATGACAAATCCACCTGGCGCTGGGTGGTGGAGCGCGGCTGGGACATCACCTATGTCCCCGACACCAGCATCTTCTGCCTGGAATCCCTGCCCGGCAAGGGCTTCTTCGCCGACACCTGGGGCCTGCAGAAACGCTGGTTCGGCAACATGGTGCGCGGCGGGTCCAAGGCGCTGAAGCTGGGTCCGCGGCGGCTGGGGCATTTCACCTATGCCTGCCTGCTGGATCAGAAGGTGTCCATGTGGACGCCGCTCTTCGGGCTGGTGTTCTTCGGGCTGGCGGCGCTGTTTCATGACCCGGCGTTCCTGGCCATCTATTTCCTGTGGGTGGCCCTGACCCGCACGCTGCATTCGGGGCTGGTGGGACTGATCGCAGGGCGCTGGCACCCGCTGTTTCCGGCGCTGACCTGGTTCGGCCAGATGAGCGGCGCGGCGCTCAAGATCTTCGTCTCGCACAATCCCAATGTGCAGAAATGGACCCGTCAGAACACCGGCGGATCGCGCGATGCGCTGCCGCGCGCCGATTCGAAGATCCTGCTGCTGGCATCGGTTTCGGCCTTTGTCGCGGCGGTCGTCATCCTGAGCAATGTCGCCTCGAACAGCCTGCGCTTCGACCTGCAGGCCGAGGATATCCGAGCGGAGTTGATCCATGGTTTCTGAGCGTTTCCCCCGCACCGCGCTTCTGGCACTGCTGGCACTGACCCTTGCGGGCTGCATGTCGGCGCCTTCGGACCTGCCCAGCCGCCAGGACCACGCCGGCGCGCTGGACGCAACGCCGGTGCGCGTGGTCGAGGTGACCGCCGACACGGTCGCCCGCCACGGCGCGCCCGCCGAGGATGCGACCTATCGCATCGGTCCGGGCGATGTGGTGCAGATCCACGCCCCCGAGGCACCGGAACTGACCGCCCCCGCCGGGTATCAGGTCGGCGCCGATGGCGCCGTGCATCTGCCCTATCTGGGCGCGGTCCCCGCCGACGGGCGCAGCGCCGCCGAATTGCGCGCCGACCTGACGCAGCGGCTGCGCCCCTATTTCCCGGCCCCGCAGGTCGATGTGCGCATCACCGGGTTCAACGCGCGCGCCGTGTCGGTGGTCGGCGCGGTGAACCGGCCCAGCCGCCAGCCGCTGACCGACCGCCCCCTGACCGCCATCGACGCGGTGCACGCGGCAGGCGGCTTTGCGCTTGCGCCCGAACGCGCGGCGCTGGTGCTGGTGCGCGGCGGGCGGGAACAGCCGCTGAACCTGGCCGGGTTCCTGACCCACGGGCACCCCCTGCCCGCCCTGCTGGACGGCGATGTGCTGCGCGTCGAACGCGCCAGCCGCCGCAACAGTGCCCCGGCGACGCCCCCCCGGACCGTGCAGCTTGCCCTGCGCGGAGCCGCGCCGCGCACCATCGCCCTGGGGGAGGCGCCGGTGACGCTGATGCAGCTTGCGGCAGCCTATGCGCCCGGCGCATCGGCGCCGATGACGGTGCAGCGCACGGGCGGCACCGGGCCAGTGGCCTATCGCTTCGGCGCCGGGAGCGCTGACAGCCCGCAGGTCGGGGGACGTTTCCACCTGCGCGCGGGCGACATTGTCACCGTATTGCCCGTGAATGCCCCGATTTCGGCCCGTTTGTCCGCAGATGGTTAACGCATCCGCCCCCCTTCGGGCGCCTGATTTCGAGCGGAGAGAGAAGATGCGAATTACCGTTGCCGGTCTGGGGTATGTCGGTCTGTCGAACGCCGTGCTTCTGGCGCGCCAGCACAGTGTCTGCGCCATCGACATCGACCGCGACCGCGTCGCCGCGCTGAACGCCGGGCAGGCACCGATCGACGATGCGGACTGCAGCGCCTGGCTGACCTCGGGCAAGCTGGACCTGCGCGCCACCACCGACCCGGTCGATGCCTATCGCGATGCCGAACTGATCATCATCGCCACCCCCACGAACTATGACGCCGAAACCAACGCCTTCGATACATCCAGCATCGAAGCCGTGGTCAGGCTGGCCCGCGCCATCAACCCCGGCGCGCTGCTGCTCATCAAGTCCACGGTGCCGGTCGGCTATACCCGCAAGCTGTGCAGTCGCATCGGCTGCCCGGATATCCTCTTCTCGCCGGAATTCCTGCGCGAGGGGCGCGCGCTGCATGACAACCTGCACCCCACCCGGATCGTGGTGGGCGAGGTCAGCGCCCGCGGCGCACGCCTGGCCGAGATGTTCCGCGCCGCCGCGCTGGACCCGGACGTGCCCGTGCTGCTGACCGACCCGACCGAGGCCGAGGCCATCAAGCTTTTCGCCAACACCTGCCTGGCCATGCGCGTGGCCTTCTTCAACGAGATCGACACCGTGGCCATGGCGTCGGGGCTGAACGCGGCCGAGGTGATCGGCGGGCTGTCCATGGATCCCAACATCGGCAATGATTACAACAACCCGTCCTTTGGCTATGGCGGCTATTGCCTGCCCAAGGACAGCCGGCAGTTGCTGGCCAATTTCGCCACCGTCCCGCAACAACTCATGTCCGCCATCGTCGAGGCCAACGCCGCCCGCAAGCGCGTGATCGCCGATGCCATCATCGCGCGGCGCCCGCGCCGCGTCGGCATCTATCGGCTGGTCATGAAGCAGGGATCGGACAATTTCCGCGAAAGCGCGGTGCAGGACATCATCGCGCATCTGGGCGCCGCCGGGATCGACACGGTGATCCATGAACCCGCCCATTCCGGACCGGCCTGCGCGGGCCATCCGGTCGAAAACGACTTCGCGCGGTTCTGCGAGGATGTGGACCTGATCGTGGCGAACCGCATGGCCGCCGAACTGGCGCCGGTTGCGCACAAGGTCTTCACCCGTGACGTGTTCGGCACCAACTGACAGCAGGAGAGTCTGACATGCGGATTGCAATCATCGGGCTGGGCATGGTGGCGCTGGCCGACGCGCTGGTGCTGGCACGCCGCCATTCGGTCACCATGACCGGCCCCGTTCCCGACCGTGTGGAGGCCGTGAACGCCGGGCAGTTCCCGTTGCCCGACCCCGGTCTGAATGCCCATGTCGCGGCCAATGCGCTGAATATCCGCGCCACGCTGGACACGCGCGCCGCGCTCGAAGGCGCGCAGATGGTGCTGATTTCGGTGCCCCTGCGGCTGGACCCGGCGCGCGGCACCTGCGACACCACGGAACTGGAAACCCGCATCGCGCTGGCGCACCGGATGTGCCCCGCCGCGCCCATCGTCATCCGCTCGGCGGTGCCCATCGGCTTCACCGACCGGATGCGGCGCGCGCTGTGCACCGATTCGATCCTCTGCGTCCCCGAATTCCTGCGCGAAGGCGCCGCGCTGGCCGATGCGCTGGCGCCGCGCTTCCTGATCGTGGGGGAGCGCGGCCCGCTGGGCACCATGGTCGGCGCGCTGTTCCAGCAGGCCACCGACACCCCGGACCTGCCCCTGCGCCTGATGGGTCCGTCCGAGGCCGAGGCGGTGAAGCACTTCTCGCAGACCTGGCTGGCCGCGCGGGTGGCCTATTTCAACGAGCTGGACAGCTACGCGCTGTCGCACGGGCTGAACGCGCGGCAGGTGATCGATGGCGTGTGCCTGGACCCGCGCATCGGCACCTATGCCAACAATCCCTGCTTCGGCTATGGCGGCAACCGGCTGCCGCGCAGCACCGGGCATCTGTGCGAGGTCTTTGGCACCGTGCCCGCGCATGTGGTGCCGAAACTGCCCGCCGCCGGGGGGGCGCGGATCGCGCTTCTGGCCTCAAAGGTTCTGGAGCGCGGCGCACGGCGGATCGGCATCTATCACCCCGAAGGCGAGGCGATGGCCCTGAACCCGCTGGCCGAATTGCGCGACCGGCTGGCCCAGGCCGGCGCCGATGTGCTGGTTTGCGACGGGGCGCGCCTGGACACGTTGAAATCGGACTGCGATCTGGTGATCGCGCAGCGTATGACACCCGAATTGCGCGACATCGGCGACAAGGTGTTCAGCCGCGACCTTTATGCCCTGAACTGACCCGCGCGAGCGCGCCCGCCATGACCCGCGCCGCATCACGCCATTCCGGCAGCGCCGCGCCTTCGGCCCGCGCCCGTGCGGCCATGGCGGCATGGGCGGCGTCATCGTCCAGCAAGTGCGCCAGTGCGGCGGCAAAGGCGGCGGGGTCATCGGGCGGGGTCAGGATGCCCGCGCCTTCGGGCAGGGTGTCCGGCACGGCGCCCACGGCGCAACTGACCACCGGCAGGCCGTAAAGCAGCGCCTCGGACAGCACCATGCCATAGCCTTCGTAGCGGGTGGCGAGCGCAAACAGATGCGCCTGCCGCCACAGCCGGTCCAGCGTTTCCCCCGGGATCACGCCGGTGAAATCCACCCGCTCGTCAAACCCCAGATCGGCGCGCTGGCGGCGCAGGGCCGCCGCGACCCCCGGATCATGGGTCAACCCCACAATCGCCGCCTGCCAGCGCCGGTCCCGCAGCCGGTCCAGCGCCGCCAGCAGCACGTCATGCCCCTTGCGTTCGCAGAGGATCCCCACCGACAGGATCAGCGGCGGGTCGGCCCTGGGCACCGGGGCGGCGGCGGGGTCGGGGCGGTCGAAGCCCGGCAGGGCAATGGAAACATCGCCCTCGGCCACGCCGAAATCGCGGATCAGGATCGCCTTCGTATGCGGGCTGGGCACCACCACATGATCGGCATGGCGCAGGTTCGCGGTTTCACGCGCAATCAGCGCGCGGGCGACATCCGGGGGCAGCCCGGCCTCCAGCCCCAGCGGGTGGTGGAGCATGGCCACCACCGGCAGATCCAGCGCCGCCAGCAGGCCCGTGTCCATCGAGCCGAACACCAGCCCGTCCAGGATCAGCGGCGTGCCGGGCGGCAGGGCGCGCAGCTTTTCGGCCAGTTCCCCCTCGGCCGCGGGCGTGGGGTGCGGCCACGAGGGCATCAGGGCCACATGCGCCGTGGGCAGGCCGATCTCGTTGAGGGTTTCCAGCATCCGGCGTTCATAGATATAGCCGCCGGTGCGGGTGTTCAGATCGCCGGGGATGGCAAAGGCCGCCTGCATTGCACTCACCTCAACTGTTCGGGGGCCACGCGGGCCAGCACGCGCCGTTCCACCGCCCCCACCAGCGCATAGCCCGCCGCCGAGCCCAGCGCCACCAGCACCACCGCCGACCACAACAGGTTGTAGTTCGAGGTCGAGGCCGTCAGCGCCATCAGATTGCCCAGCCCGGTGCCCGTGGCCAGCCATTCCGCCACCGTCACCGCCAGCACCGCCGCCGGGACCGACATGCGCGCCGCCGCAAAGAACGCGGGCAGCATGGCCGGAAGCCGTGCATGGACCAGCCGCGACAGGGGCGAGGCGCCATAGGTCGCCATCACGTCCAGCACCTGCCCCGGCGCCTGCCGCAGCCCCTGCAGACAGGCCACCAGCGCCGGAAAGAAGATCATCACCGCCACGATGGTGATGGTCCCCGCAGCCCCGCGCCCCAGCGCCAGAACGATCAGCGGCGCCGTGGTCACAATCGGGACCGAGCGCAGCGCCACCGCCACCGGCAGCACCGCGCCCGCAATGCCCGGCGCCAGCACCAGCACCATGGCCAGCACCGCCCCCAGCCCCAGCCCGGCCAGATAACCGGGCAGCACAAAGGCCAGGGTCTGCGCGCTGGCCTCCCACAGCACCGCGCGGTTGGCGGCGGCGTTGGGCGCGGTGACCAGAAAGCCCCACAGATCATCCGGGCGCTTGGCGAAGAAGCGGTTGAGGCCGAAGGCCTCCATCACCCCCCACCACAGCGCCAGCATCAGCACAAGGGACACCAGCGCCACCCCTGCCCCGCGCAGGGCCCGGCCCGCGCGGCCGGATACCGCCGTTGCGGGCGGCGGGGCCAGCAGCACCTCGGGGCGCGCGGGGGCCAGGGCGCGCGCGACCCAGCCCAGCGCGCCATAGGCCAGCATGGCCACCCCTGCGGCCACCGTGGCCAGCGCCCAGGTGGCCTCGACATCCAGACCGCGCATGGCGCGCAGGGCCAGCACGCCCATGCCGCGCTCGGCCCCGGTGAATTCGCCCACCATCGCGCCAAGGAACGCCGCGGGCGCGGCAATCTGCAACCCCGCCAGCAGATAGGGCAGCGCCGCCATCATCCGGACCTGCACAAAGGCCGTCCAGGCCCCGCGCCCATAGACGCGCATCAGGTCGAACCAGCTTGCCGGGGCCGCGCGCAGGCCCACCATCAGCGGAATGAACGTGGTGTAATAGACCGCCAGCGCCGCCAGCGTGATCTGCGGCCCCGACCCGGGGCCATACAACACCCGCAGGATCGGCCCCGTGGCCACCAGCGGCAGGCAGAACACCACCAGCGCAAATGCCGCCACCACCGGCTGGCTGCGTGGGGCCATGACCACCACCAGCGCCAGGGCCACCGCCGCCAGATTCCCCGCCACGAACCCCCAGGCCGCGTTTTCCAGCGTGATCGCCAGCGCGCGGCCCATCAGCCCGCTGTTGGCCTGCAGATAGCGCGCCACATCCACCGGCCCGGCCAGCAGGTAACTCCCCGCCAGCCACCGCGCCGCCAGTTCCCACAACAGCACCGCGCCCAGCGCGCCCGCCAGCGCCTGCGCCCCTTCGCGCGACAGGCGCGGCAGGCGCAGCGCCGGGCCTTGCACGGCGATCCCCTTATTGCGCGGCATGGCGCCCTGCAGCCGCATCATCGTCCCAGCCCTGCGACAGCGCCTCGGTGACCTGCGCCATCAGCGCGCGACCGTCGGCAGTGTCGGGTGACACCGCGTCAGGCACCGGCAGATCGGCCACCACCTGCGCCGGGCGTGAAGAGAAAACGATGATCCGGTCCGCCAGCGCCACCGCCTCGCGCACCGAATGGGTGACCAGCAGCGCCGTCGTGCCCT
Source organism: Paracoccaceae bacterium (assembly GCA_020832705.1). GTDB lineage: Bacteria > Pseudomonadota > Alphaproteobacteria > Rhodobacterales > Rhodobacteraceae > Rhabdonatronobacter. The sequence continues at coordinate 10,127 of JAFIEE010000007.1, read as the reverse complement.
GCGCGCGCCACAGCGCGGGCAGATCGGCGTTCAACCGCGCGCGGGTCAGTTCATCAACCGCGCCGAAGGGCTCATCCAGCAGCAACACGCGCGGTTGCGTGACCAGACAGCGCGCAATCGCCGCGCGCTGGCGCATGCCCCCCGAAAGCTCCGCCGGGCGCGCGCCTTCGAAGCCTGCCAGCCCCACGCGGGCAATCATCGCATCCACCGCCGCAAGGTCCACCGGCCTGCGCGCCAGCTTCAGCGCCAGCGCCACGTTGCCGCGCACCGACCGCCACGGCAGGAGCGAGGCATCCTGAAACGCCATCGCCAGTTCGCCCGCGCCTTGCAGATCGGCGGGCGCGGCGCCGTCCAGCGTGACCGCGCCCGCGCTCGGCGCCTCCAGCCCCGCGACCATGCGCAGCACCGTGGACTTGCCGCAGCCCGAAGGACCGACCAGCGCCGTCAACTCGCCCGCGCCGAATGTCAGCTCCAGCGGTGCCACGGCCTCCACCGCCGCCGGGCCGCTACCGAAGGTCTTGGCCAGCCCCGCGCAGATGATCGCGGGGCCGCGCCCTGCGCTTTGCTCAGCCATGCACCTCTTCCAGAATCGAACGGTCCCACAAATCGGCGCTGACAGGCATGCCCAGCAGATCCAGTGTCTCGATGTTCTGCGCCACGGTCTCATCCGTCCACCAGCCGAAGCCGTTTGCGTCGGTCAGGTCGGAAAACATCAGCGGCACCTGGCGCCGGGCCTGTTCAAGCTGCGTGTCGCGGTCCAGCCCGGCATCGGGAAAGCGCGCCAGCGTCAGGTCGGTCGCGGCCTCCAGGTCGCGGCGGTATTCCTCCCAGCCCTGCACCTCGCCCGCGATCAGCGCCACCAGTTCGGCGCGGCGGGTGGCGATGGAGTCATCGGTGGCGATATAGGTCTGCGAATGCAACGTATAGCCGAAGTCAGCCATCAGCATGACCGTCGCTTCGATCCCGCGCACAGACATGGAGACGGGGATATCGGTGGACCATGTCAGCAGGCAATCCACCTCGCCGGCGATCAGGGGGGCGGCATCGTATTGCGTGGGGATGATGGTGATGGCGTCGAAATCGACATCATTGAGCGTGGCCAGCGTGCGCAGGACAGGCGTGTTGGCGGTGGCCATGCCGATGCGCTTGCCCTCCAGATCGGCGGGGCTGTTCACCGGGTTGTCGGGCAAGGAGGTGATGGCAAAAGGGTTGTTCTGCATCGCCACGGCGATGATGCGGAACGGCGCGCCCTGCTGCACGGCGGCCGCCGTGTAATCGGCCGCCGAAATCCCCACCAGAGCGGTGCCCGAAACCACCGGCGGCTCCACTGGCGCGTTCGGCCCGCCGCTGTCCAGCCGCACGTTCAGCCCGCGCTCGGCCCAGAAGCCGCGTTCATCGGCGATGTAGCTGCCCGCAAACTGCACCGAATGCAGCCAGGAAAGCTGCAGTGCCACATTCGTCTGTGCCCGCGCCACGCGTGGCCCCAGCCCGAGACCCAGCGCGCCAAGGCTGCCGAGGCCCATGCCCATCAGATGGCGGCGGGACATGATCAGTCGTGTCATGGTCATTCTCCTGTTCGCTTTGCGTGTCAGACCGAAAAGTGTAGATCATGCGCCCGTTTCAGCAACACAGGCACCGGAAATGCCGAAGAAACCCGCCAATTCGGGGGGCACTTGCACGTTTCCTGCGCAGCGGCGGCGGCGAATCACATGCCTGCATCCCCTAGATCCCGCCCCCGCGCGCCCGCGTCCAGCGCAACATCCAGACCGGCGCGGCGAGCGCGCCGCCCGCACGGTGGCGCAGGCGCAGGCGCAGCTCCGCCACGTCGGTGGCGCTTTCGGGCACCAGCACGAAACTGGCGCGCAGCGTGCCTTCATCCAGCGGGTAGAGCGCCGCACCCTCGATCCCGGCGCCCGCAAGCGCGCCGAAATCCAGCGTCAGGGCATCCGCATCCGGCATCACAGCCCCCGGGCCGGGCGCGAAATCGATCACGAACAGACGCCCAGCGCGCGTCACCGGCTCCACCCCCGAGGCGCTGCGCACCGGCAGCAGCGGCAGCGCCTGTGCGCCTGCGGGCAGCGCATCCAGCCCGGCGGGCTGCCAACGCAGGCGATAGGCGAAGCGATGTTCTTGCCCCGGCTGCAACGGGTCCGCCGGGCGCCAGAAGGCGACGATATTGTCGGCGTATTCATCGATGGTGGGGATTTCCAGCAGCATCACCGCGCCCGCGCCCCAGTCGCCCAGCGGCTCCACCATGGCCGAGGGGCGGCGGTGATAGGCGCCTTCGGCATCGCGGAACCGCTCGAACGCATCGGGCGATTGCAGCAGGCCGAAGCGTCGCGGGTTCTCGTCGGCAAAGGCCGCAAGCTCCACCCGCGCGGGGTTCGTCAGCGGCCGCCACAAGCGTTCCCCGGCGCCATTGTCCATCACCAGCACGTCGCTGTCATGCACCGCGGGGCGGAAATCGTCGATGAAGCCGGGGCCGAGGTCCGCATGCTGGAACATGGACGTGAGCGGCGCGATCCCCGCATCCGTGATGGTGTCGCGCGGGAACAGATGCAGGGCGCAGTCCATCACCGTATCCGGCGCGCCTGCGCGCCCCGGCGCAATGCGCAGGATCAGCGCGGCCGCCGCGCGCGGACTGTCGATCAGGCAGCCCATGTGCACGCCTGCCTCATCGGCGCCGAAGATGGTGATGTGCCGGGTGACGGGGAACTCCTCGGGGCCGGCGCCGCCGGTGCCCAGCGCCAGCCCCCGCGCCGACAGGCCATAGGCCGCGCCATGGGCCAGCGCGCGGAAGTAGCTTGCCCCCTGGAACACCGCCAGTTCGTCGCGCCGGTCCGGCGTGTTGAACGGCGCGGTCAGGCGCAGGCCGGAAAAGCCCATGGCCGGATCGGCGCTTTCGGGCGCGCCGTCGGGGAAATAGCGCGGATCATAGGTGAAATGCGCAGGGTCAAAGGGCACCGGCGCCCCCTGCCCCGGCAGTTGCACCGCCACCGGGTCCGCAAACAGCCACCCCGGCGGCAGCAGATCGGCGCGGAACGGCCCGCCCAGCGGGATCTGTGCCGCACCACCGGGGCGCGGGCGGATGGCGCGGTGACTGTCATAGGTCAGCGCGTCGAACGGGGGCACAAGCGCCGCATCGGCCGGGGCGTAGGGCGCGCGGGCGCGGGCGCGTGCCGCCGCAACAATGGACTCGGGCGTGCTCAGCCCGGACGGGTCGGCGCGCAGCGGTCCGCCGGGCAGCGTGCCAAGCGCCAGCGCGGCGGCGCCCTGCAACAGGCTCCGGCGTCTCATGCCAGCCCCGGCGCGCGCGCCGGAAGCGCCCGCGAAGGGTGCGGGGTGGGTGGGTGGGCACCCTTCGCGGGCGCTTCCTTCCTGCCCTCGTCCATGCCCGAAGATGCCGGAAAGCGACACACCGGGATCATGCCGCCTGCTTCCCCGCCCGTCCCTCGGCAGGGTCCGCCACCCTCCCGGCCCGGTCGCGCAGCACCACCATCTGATAGCGCAGCAAACCGGCGCGATGCGCCTCGGTCAGCGCATTGCCGCCGATCATGTTGGCGAACAGCGGCACGCGGCCCAGCCCCAGCGCATCGGCCAGCGGCCCCGCCAGCCGCAACGCCCGGTCGCGCAGCCGGTTCAGGCGCAGATACCGGCTCAGGTCGGCCTCTGCCGCAGGCGCAAAGCCCTCGGCCCGCGCCGCCGCGATCAAGCCGGCGGCAGGCGTGACATGCCCCAGCCGCCAGCCCCGGCGAAAGGCATCGAGCAGCCGCCGCCCGCGCGCGGTCAACGCGGCGTCCGGCACCGCCAGCATGTCATCCACCACCACCAGCACCCCGCCGGGGCGCAGATGCGCGCGCGCCGCTTGCAGGAACGCCCCGGCGCTCGCTGCATGCACATGGCTTTCGATGGCGATGACCAGATCGGCCTGCGGCAGGGTCGGCGGATGGGTGAAATCGGAGCGCACCACGCGCACGCGTTCGGCCAGCCCCCGCGCCTGCGCCTGCGCGCGCCCGATGCGGACCTGCTCGGCGCTCAGGGTCACGCCGGTCAGCGCGGCCTCGGGCCAGCGCGCGGCCAGATGGAACAGCGTCCCCCCCACCCCGCACCCCAGATCGCAGACCTGCGCGGGCGGGCGGCCCAGCGCGGCCTCGGCGGCTTCGGCCACCAGCGCGTTGACATGGTCCGAAGCGGCGGGCAGGTCGGCCACGCCCTCGGCCCAGAGCGGGCGGTGAATGGCCAGCGCCGCCCCGCTGCCGCCAAGGCGCAGGAACCGCCGGGTGCTGGCGTCGTAATAGGCGGCCACGCGGTTCGGCCCCGCGGGTGCCCGGTCACAGGGGCGGTCGATGAGGCGGTCGATGGGGCGGTCGATGTGGCGGCCGAGCGGGCGGTCGAACCCGCGCACCAGCCAGGGCGCGGCCAGCAGGGGCGCGATCACCGGCGCCACCATCGCGGCGGCCAGCACGGCAGCGCTGAGCCCCGCGCCAAGCGCCATCTGCGGTCCGGTCACCGCCAGCAGGATCGCCCCCCCGGCCACCGCCTCGGCCCGGCCGGGTGCCCGTGCCGGTGCCAATGCCCGTGCCCGTGCCCGTGCCGGTGCCCGAGCCGATGCCAGTGCCGCTGGTCCACCAGCCCCCGCCGGCCGCCAGCCGCAGTCGCGCCCCGCCAGAACGGCGGCCACGAAGCCGGTGCGCCGCACCATGGCCAGCGGCGCAAACAGCGTTGTCAGCGCGACCTCGGCCCCGAAGGCGCGGCGCAGGATGCGGCGGCGCGCGGCGGTCATCCGGCCCCGCCCGCGCCAGTCCGCCCAGCCTGCGGCCTTGGGCACCAGCAGGAGCGCCAGCGTCGCCGCGAGCGGCACCGCCGCCGCCGCCGTGGCATGCACCGCGCCCGAGCCGAACAGCACCACCAGCGCCAGCCAGACCGGCGCGGACAGATAGCTCTGTATCCCCGCCAGCATGTGCACCCTGCTGGCCGGATGCCAGCCCTTCGCCCCAACCAGCCGCAGGTGCTGCAGGTTGCCCTGCGCCCAGCGCCGGTCCCGGCGCAGGAACTCGGCCACGGTTTCGGGCGCATCCTCGAAACTGCCGCGTGCGTCGGCGTCGATCACCACCTTCCAGCCCGCGCGACGCAGGGCGGCGGCCTCGATGAAGTCATGGCTCAGCACCGGCCCGCCCCAGGGCGCGCGCCCGGACAACGCCGGCAGCGGCGTGACCGCAGCCAGCGCGCGGGTGCGGATCAGCGCGTTGTGACCCCAGAAATTCCCCGCATCCCCCGAAAGCCGCGCCAGCCCGCGCGCGAACCCCGCCCCGCACAGCCGCACCGAGAGCCGCTGCATCGCCGCCAGCCGCGAGCCGCCGGGACGCAGGCGGATCGCGCATTGCACCAGCCCCAGACGCGGGTCGGCAGCCATCCACGCGCGCAAGCCGCGCAGGCGTTCGGCGCAGAAACCGCTATCGGCATCAAGCAGCAGGACCGTGTCATACCCGCCCCCGTTCCGCGCCATCCAGTCGGCCAGATTGCCGGGCTTGCGGCCTTCGGGGCAGGCGCGGTTGCGGTAATGCACATGGGCGCCCAGCGCGGCGAAGGCGTCCGCTTCGGCGGCGCGTGCCGCCGCGCCCTGCGTGTCCGACAGAATGAAGATGTCGCACGCGCCCGCCTGCCCGGTCCGCGCCAGTCCCGCCAACATGGCGCGCACCCGCGCCGCGACCGGCGCCACAGGCTCGCCGCAGATCAGCCACAGGATCGCGGTGCGCCCGCCCGGTGCGGCCTCGGCCTCGGCCCCGACATGTGCGTGCAAGACAGACGCAGGCAGGGGCCGCACCCCCAGCACCGCCGTCACCGCCGCGCCCGCCAGCCACAGCGCGTTGAGCGCGAACAGCGCCAGCACCAGCGCAGCCAGCCAGGGGTGCGTCGCGGGCAGGTCCAGCCCCAGCGCCAGCAGCCCCACCAGCGCGACCGCCAGCGCCACCACGGCACCAAGCTGCCAACGCCGCGCGACTGTCAGCGCCCGCACCATCGCTCAGCGCCCCAGCGGCGGCCAGATGCGCCCGAACACGCCGTCCCGCCGGAACGCGTGCTGGAGCGCCGCGCCGACATGCAGCAGGATCAGCGCCACAAGGATGAACCGACCCGTGGAATGGATGCTCTGCGCGGTCTCGGCCAGCGCATCCGAGCGCGGCACGAAATGCGGCACCCCCAGCGCATCGAGCATTTCCACCGGAAACCCGCCCGCGCGGACCCGGACATAGCCGCTGACCGTCATGACCAGCAGCATTGCGTACAGCGCCCAATGCGCCGCCTTCGCCGCCGCGACCTGCCAGCCGGGCATCTGCGCGGGCATGGGCGGCGCCGGGGTCAGCACGCGCCACAGGATGCGCGCAACGACCAGCAGGAAGATGATCACGCCACCGTTCTTGTGCAGGATGAACAGCAGATCCTGCGTCGACCGCGCCAGCCCGTCCTGCTGCATGATGTTGGCAACGGGGATGGTGGCAATGATCATCACCGCCACGATCCAGTGCAGGAACCGCACCGGCACCGGATAGCGCCCGCCCCCCGTCGCTGGCGTTGCTGTTTCGGCTTTCATGGTCATCGCGCCCTCCTGTTCCGGTGCGGGCTCCGGGTGCGCCGGTCATGCCGATCAGCAGGCGGCGCGCCCCGCCGCCGCATCCGCAACCTGGCGACATAATGCGCCCGCACCGAAGGCAAGTCACCCTAGCGCGTCTCAAGACCGCGCAGGTTCACCGGCTCGTGATCGCCGGACCCGGGAAATGCGTGGTTGACACGCGTGTGAAAATGCTAGGTCCGGTCCATGGTTGATCGCGCCGATATCGCCCTCTCCGTCAGCCCGGCCGGCATGGCCGCGGCGCAGCGCTCGGCATTGGCGCTCTGGGCGGTGCTGACGGTGCTGGCGGTGGCGGGCAGCGCCACGATGGTCACGGCGGGGGGCAACGGCGGCGCGGCGGCAGGCGCGGCGCTGATCACGCTGGCGGCCTGCGCGACCGGCGGCTGGGCGATCCTTCGCGGCCTGGGCAGCGGCGCCTATCCGCACGACCGGCTGGGCCTGTGTAACGGCGTCACCATGGCGCGGGGCGCGGGTGTTGCGGTGCTGGCGGGGCTGGTGATGGCACCCGGCGCACTGGCAGGCGGCGGCGGCTTCGGCTGGGCCGTGGTGGCGCTGGCCGCCGCTGTGCTGGCGCTGGACGGGCTGGACGGCTGGCTGGCGCGGCGGTCGGGGCTGCGCTCGGCCTTTGGGGCGCGCTTCGATGTCGAGGCCGATGTCGTCTTTGCGCTGGTCATGGCGGCGCTGGCCTGGCAGGCGGGCAAGGTCGGCGCGTGGTTCGTGCTGATCGGTGGTCTGCGCCCGGCGTTCCTGCTGGCGGGCATGCTCTGGCCCGCGCTGCGCGCGCCCCTGCCCGAGGCACGCTGGCGCAAGGTCATGGCCGCGGTGCAGATGACGGTGCAGGTGGCGCTGATGGCGCCGCTGCTGGTGCCCCCCTTGTCGGTCGCGCTGGGCGGTGCCATTCTCGCCGCGATGCTGCTGTCCTTTGCTGTCGATATCCGCTGGCTGCTGCGCCATCGCCCCGGGCCCGCACCGCTGCGAGCGGGCTGATGGGGCACGGCACGATGTCCACCGGCCTGCGTGCGCTGGTTGCGGCGACGATCCTCTATCTGGTGCTGATCCAGCCGAACCATCCCGCGGCCCTGACCTGGGGCGCGCTGGGGGTGTTTCCGCTGGAACTGCCCGCGCTGCTGGCGCTGGTGGTGCTGGCCGGACGCGGCGCGGCGGGGACGGTGCTGCGCGGGCTGCTGGTCGCATTGCTGGTGATCATCGCATTGCTGAAGCTGGCGGATTTCGGCACCTTCATCGCCTATAATCGCGGCTTCAACCTGATGGTCGATTACAACCTGATCCCCGCCGCATGGGAACTGGCGCGCGGCAGTTTCGGCACCCTGCAGGCGGCGGCGGCGGTCGCGGTTGCGGGGGGGGCGGTGGCGCTGGTGGCGCTGGCGCTGTGGTGGGCGCTGGGGGTCTGGGCGGGCTTCGGCCGGGCGCGGGCGTGGCGCCTGGGCGCGGCGGTGCTGCTGGTTCCGGCACTGGCGGTCGCGGTGGCCGAGATCGGCCAGGCCCGCCGCGCCTGGACCCTGCCCCCCGAGATCCGGCAGGCGATCCCCGGCGCCGCCTTTACCGCGCGGGTGGCGCTGGAGCGGGCGCAGCAGGTGCGCGACACCCGCGCCGACCTTGCCGCCTTCCGCGAGGCCGCACGGCGCGACCCGATGGCGGGCGCGGGGCCGCTCTTCGACCATCTGGGCGACCGCGACCTGATCCTGATCTATGTCGAAAGCTACGGGCGGTCGAGCTTCGAGAACCCACTCTACATCGACACCCACACCGGCACCCTGCGCGCGATCGAGGCCGATCTGGCCGCACGCGGTCTGGCCATGCGCGCGGGCTGGTCGCGGGCGCCGATGGTGGGCGGGCAAAGCTGGCTGGCGCATGGCTCGGTCGCCGCGGGCATGTGGCTGGACACGCAGGGCCGCTATCGCGCGCTGCTGGCCAGCCCGCGCCGCACGCTGCTGCATTACGCCCAGGCCGAGGGGCGCCGCACGGTGGCGATCAAGCCCGCGCATGTCTTTCCCTGGCCCGAAGGCGATTATTTCGGCTTCGATGCCATCTACAACGCCGCCGATCTGGGCTACGCGGGCGAGCGCTTCAACTGGGTGACCATGCCGGACCAGTTCACGCTCCACGCGCTGGACCGGCTGGAACGCGCCGCGCCGCAGGGCACCCGCACGCCGCTGGTGGTGCAGGTGGCGCTGGTGTCCTCCCACGCGCCGTTCCTGCCGGTGCCGCCCGTGATCGACTGGGAGGCGATCGGCGACGGCACCGTGTTCAACCAATGGGCCAGCACCGGCGACCCGCCCGAAGTGGTCTGGCGCGACCATGATCGCGTGCGCGAGAAGTTCCGCCTGGCCATCGACTACAGCCTGCAGGCGGTGGGTGCCTGGGCCGCGCGCCATGCCGAAGACCCGCCGCTGATCGTCATGCTGGGCGATCACGAACCGGCGCGCTTCATCTCGGGGGTGGATGGCTTCGACGTGCCGGTGCATGTGATCGGCCCGCCCGATCTGGTGGAACGGTTCGACCGGCTGGGCTGGACAAGCGGCATGATCCCCGACCCGCAGACCCCGGTGCTGCGCATGGACGGAATGCGCGATGCGCTGATGCGCGTGCTCGGCAGCGGGGTGCGATGAGCGGGCGCGGGCTGGCCCGGCTGGGCGTCACGCTGGCGGCGCTGGCGCTGGTGGTCTGGGCTCTGGGCGCGGCCGAGATCGGCGCCGCCCTGCGCGGGGTGGCGCCGGGCTGGGCAGCGCTGGCGGTGGCGGCGCTGGCGGCGCAGATCGTGCTGTCGGCGTTGCGCTGGCGGCTGACGGCGCGGGCGCTGGGGCTTGCGGTGACGCCGCGCGCTGCGGTGGGCGAGTATTTCCTGTCGGTGCTGGGCAACACGCTGCTGCCCGGCGGCGTGCTGGGCGATGTGGGCCGCGCCGCGCGCATCCGCCACCGCGCGGGACTGGAGGCCGCGGCGCACAGCGTGGTGATCGAACGCCTGACCGGGCAGGTGTTGCTGGGACTGGTGGCCGCGGCGGGGCTGGTGGCCTGGCTCTGGCCCGCGCCGCTGGCCTGGGGCGTGATCGGCGGTCTGGCGCTGGGGGCGCTGGTGGCTCTGGCGGCGCTGCGCGGCGGTTCGGGCACGCAGGCGGGCCTGATGCGCCGCTTTCTGGCCGCCCTCGCGCGCGTCTGGCTGGACCGGCGGACCTGGCCCGCGCAGGCGGGGCTGAGCCTCGTGATCCTGGGCTGCAATCTCGGCGGGTTCTGGGCGGCGGCGGCGGCGGTGGGGATCACCCTGCCGCCGGGCGCGGCGCTGATGGTGCTGCCGCTGACGCTGATGGCGATGCTGTTGCCGATCAGCATCAACGGCTGGGGCCTGCGCGAGGCGACGGCCGCCGCGCTCTGGCCGCTGGCGGGCACCGATGCGGCGGCCGCAGTGGCGGCCAGCATCACCTACGGCATCGCAGCCCTGCTGGCCGCCCTGCCCGGCCTGTGGCCGCTCCTGCGCCCCGCC
>JAFIEE010000157.1 GCA_020832705.1 Paracoccaceae bacterium | reverse complement strand
GGGTGGGGGGGGTGGGGGGGGGGCCGCTGGCGGGGGGGGGGGGTGGGTGTGGCGGGGGGGGGGGGGGCGCGGGGGGGCCCCCCGCGCCCGGGATAAGCCAGGACGCGCGGCAGAGACCTAGAGCCAGTCGCGCAGGATGGGAATCAGCGGCACGTCGGCAGGAGGCATGGGATAGTCGCGCAGCGCCGCCGGGCGCACCCAGTCAAGCCGCTGCCCTTCGCGCGGCTGCACGATCCCTTCCCATTTGCGGCAGGCAAAGAGCGGCATCAGCAGGTGGAAATCGGCGTAGCCGTGCGAGGCGAAGGTCAGCGGCGCCAGGCACGAGGCCCAGGTGTCGATACCCAGTTCCTCGTGCAATTCGCGGATCAGCGCGGCCTCGGGGGTCTCGCCGGGTTCGACCTTGCCGCCCGGAAACTCCCACAGGCCGGCCATGGACTTGCCCTCGGGGCGCTGGGCCAGCAGCACGCGCCCGTCGCGGTCGATCAGCGCTACGGCGGCGACAAGGACCAGTTTCATGCGACATGCCTGTGGTGCGGGAGCTGGGGGGCGCTGCCCCCCGTCCAGCCCCGCGAGGGGGCTGGACTCCCCCCGGAGTATTTCGGGCAAGATGAAAGGCACATCAGGAGCGGTAATCGGCGTTGATGTCGATGTAGCGGTGCGTCAGATCGCATGTCCAGACCGTCGCCGTTCCCTGTCCCAGCCCCAGATCCACACCGATGACCAGCTCGGCCCGGCGCATGTAGGCGGCTCCCTCGGCCTCGGCGTAGGCGGGCGCCACGCGCCCGGCCTCGGCCACGTTCAGCGGGCCGAGGCGAATTGCCAGTCGGTCGCGGTCGGCGCGCGCGCCGGACTTGCCCACCGCCATGACAATGCGGCCCCAGTTCGGATCTTCGCCTGCCAGTGCGGTCTTGACCAGCGGCGAGTCGGCGATGGCGCGCGCGACCTTGTGGGCATCGGCTTCATCGGCCGCGCCGGTGACCTGCACCTCGACGAATTTGGTCGCGCCTTCACCGTCGCGGACGACCTGCTGGGCCAGATCGGCCATGACCACCTCCAGTGCGGCGGCAAAGGCGCGTCCCTCGGGGCTGGCGATGTCGGTGATGGCGGGGGCTTCGGCCTGCCCGGTGGCCGCCAGCAGCACCGTGTCCGAGGTCGAGGTGTCGCTGTCCACGCTGATCCGGTTGAAGCTGCGATCTGTCGTGCGGCGCAGCATCTCCTGCAGCACCGCACGGTCCACCCGCGCATCGGTGAAGACATAGGCCAGCATGGTCGCCATGTCGGGCGCGATCATCCCCGACCCCTTGGCGATCCCGGCGATCCGCACCCGCCCGTTGCCCAGCGGGAGTTCCGCGCAGGACCCCTTTGCAAAGGTGTCGGTTGTCATGATGGCGCGCGCCGCATCTTCGGCGCTGGCGCCCTGGGTCAGGCCGGTCACCAGCGTGTCCATGGCCCCGGTGATCCGGTCGACGGGCAGATCCTCGCCGATGACCCCGGTGGAGGAGGTGAACACCCGCTCCGCAGGCAGGTCCAGCGCCGCAGCCGTGGCTTGCACGATCGCCTGCACCGCCTGCACCCCGGCCGCCCCGGTGAAGGTATTGGCATTGCCCGAGTTCACGACGATCGCCGCGCCTGCATCGCTGTCGCGCCCGATCTTCGCCTGCCCGTCCAGCACGGCGGCCGAACGGGTGGCCGAGCGGGTGAAGACCCCGGCCAGGGTGGTGCCGGGCGCCAGTCGCACCAGCAGCACATCGGTCCGCCCGGCATAGCGCACGCCCGCCGCCGCCGTGGCAAAGCCGACCCCGGCGATGGGGGGAATCGCGGGAAACCCGCCTTCGGGCGCCAGGGGAGAAACCACGGGCGCGCCCACCGTCTGCGGTTCCGCCGCGCTCTCGGCCTCGGTCAGGGCGCGCAGCTTCTTCAGCCTGTTCTTGAGCTTGCGGGTTTTCAGCTTCTTGATTTCGGCGCGGATCTGCTTGCCGGTCTTCTTTGCCATGCGGTGCCCCCATCGGCGACGCCGGCCCCGGATGACGGGCGGGACCGGCTGTTCATCCGCTGCACGCTATCCGCAGAAGGGTCAGTCGTCCAGCAACTCGGGGCGCATCAGCATCGATGGCGAAAGCCCTTCAAGGCTGGTGCGCGTGACCTCGACGCCTTCGAGCACGCGGGCGATTTCCGCTTCCCCGGCCTGGCGCCGGATCGACTGCTCCAGCTCCATGCGGATTTCCTCGAGTTCGGGCGCGCGGCTTTCGCGGGTGTCGTTGAGGATCACCAGATGCCAGCCGAATTGCGTCTGCAGGGGGCCGGCAATCTCGCCCACCTCCATTCCGGCCACCGCGTCCTCGAATTCCGGGATCATCACGCCGGGGCCGAACCAGCCCAGCGACCCGCCCCCGGCGGCGGCGCCGTCGGTGGAATGCGCGCGCGCCAGTTCCGCGAAATCGGCCCCATCATCCAGTTCGTCGCGCAGGGCCTGCGCCTCTTCCTCGGTCGCGACGATGATGTGCGAGGCATTGTATTCCGGCATCGGGCCCTCGGCCTCGAACTCGGCGACGAAGGCTTCATAGGCAACGGCAAGACTGTCTTCGGTGATCGCTTCCTCGGCGGCGCGGTTCAGAACCGCGTTGGCGATGGTCGAACGGCGGTTGTTCTCGATGCTGATACGCTCACGCATCCCGATGCTGTCCGCGCCCGCCAGCATCAGCGCGGTCTGTTCGATCAGTTGCTCCAGCAGCGGGTCGAACAGGGTTTCGGGGGGAAGTGCCTGGAACTGCTCCGGGAGCGCCTGCTGCGACAGGATCAGGTGCCCGACCGTGATTTCAACCCCGCCGACGGTGGCCAGCACGGTGCCTGCATCCGGGGCGTCATCGGCCAGCGCCGCACCACCCAGCGCGACCCCCAGCGCGGAGACTGCGGCGACCGGCGACATACGGGCGAAAAACGACATGAGAACCCTCCTTCGGCGTCACACCCGGCGCTTGACCCGGCGCGCGACATTGACACTCAGGGGGGCACCCATTACATCGCGGAACGACCTTGCGATGCCCGGGGCCGCCCCGCTCAGCCGCGTTTCTATGGAAGCATGCGCGCACGGGCAACCCCGGTGCCAGCACGAAAACTTGAGCACAGCGAACCGATTGCGCGTCAGCCGCGCGCGGGCAAAGCAGACGGAGACCACATGCTGGGTTTTGGGACATTGACGCGAAAGGTCTTCGGCACGCCGAACGACCGCCTGATCAAGAAGACCCGGCCCATTGTGGAGTCCATCAACGCGATGGAAGACGATTTCCGCGCCATGTCCGATGAGGACCTGATCGCCAGGACGCAGGAACTGAAGGACAAGGTCGCTGCCGGGGCCACGCTGGACGAGATCCTGCCCGAGGCTTTCGCCAACTGCCGCGAGGCCGCGCTCCGGGCGCTGGGCTTGCGCGCCTTCGATGTACAGTTGATCGGCGGTATCTTCCTGCACCGCGGCAACATTGCCGAAATGAAGACCGGCGAGGGCAAGACGCTGGTTGCCACCTTCCCGGCCTATCTGAACGCGCTGACCGGCAAGGGTGTGCATATCGTCACCGTCAACGACTATCTGGCGCGGCGTGACTCGGAATGGATGGGCAAGGTCTATGCGAAACTGGGCATGACCACCGGCGTTGTGGTCCCGCAGCAGCCCGAAGAGGAAAAGCGCGCCGCCTATGCCGCCGACATCACCTATGCCACCAACAACGAACTGGGTTTCGACTATCTGCGCGACAACATGCGCTCGGAACTCGACCAGATGTTCCAGCGCGGGCATTACTTCGCTGTCGTCGACGAGGTGGACTCCATCCTCATCGACGAGGCGCGCACGCCGCTGATCATCTCGGGGCCGTCGCAGGACCGCTCGGACCTCTATGTTGCGGTGGACAGGCTGATCCCGCGGCTGGAGGCGGAGCACTATACGATCGACGAGAAGCTGCGCAGCGCAAGCCTGACCGACGCGGGCAACGAATTCATCGAGTCGTTGCTGCGCGAGGCGGGCCTGCTGTCCGGGGAGCAGTCGCTCTATGACCCGGAATCGACGACGCTGGTGCACCATGTGAACCAGGGCCTGCGGGCGCACAAGCTGTTCCACAAGGACCAGAACTACATCGTCCGGGATGGCAATGTGGTTCTGATCGACGAATTCACCGGCCGGATGATGGCCGGGCGGCGGCTTTCGGAAGGGCTGCATCAGGCGATCGAAGCCAAGGAAGGCTGCACCATCCAGCCCGAGAACGTGACGCTGGCCTCGGTCACCTTCCAGAACTATTTCCGGCTTTACGAGAAGCTGGCGGGGATGACCGGGACAGCCGCGACCGAGGCCGAGGAATTCCGCGAGATCTATGACCTTGGCGTGGTGGAAATCCCCACCAACCTGCCCATCGCCCGGATGGACGAGCACGATCAGGTCTATCGCACCACCACCGAGAAGATGGATGGCGTGATCGAGGAGATCCGCGCCGCCCATGAAAAGGGCCAGCCGATCCTCGTCGGCACCACGTCCATCGAGAAATCCGAGGAACTTTCGGCGCTGCTGACCAAGGCGGGTATCCCCCACAACGTGCTGAACGCGCGCCAGCACGAGAAGGAAGCCCAGATCGTGGCCGAAGCCGGGCGGCTGGGCGCGGTGACGATCGCCACCAACATGGCCGGGCGCGGCACCGACATCCAGCTTGGCGGCAACGTGGAAATGCGGGTGATCGAGGCTCTGGACGCCGATCCCGAGGCCGACCCCGCCGCAACCCGCGCCCGCATCGAAGCCGAAGTGGCCGAGGAAAAGCGCCAGGTGATCGCGGCCGGCGGGCTGTTCGTGCTGGCCACCGAGCGCCACGAAAGCCGCCGTATCGACAACCAGTTGCGCGGCCGTTCGGGGCGTCAGGGCGACCCGGGGCGGTCGGTGTTCTTCCTGTCGCTCGAGGATGACCTGATGCGCATCTTCGGGTCGGAGCGGCTGGACAAGGTGCTGTCCACGCTGGGCATGAAGGAAGGCGAGGCGATCGTTCACCCCTGGGTCAACAAGTCGCTGGAAAAGGCGCAGGCCAAGGTCGAGGCGCGCAACTTCGATATCCGCAAAACGCTGCTGAAATTCGACAACGTGATGAATGACCAGCGCCGGGTGATCTTTGGCCAGCGGCTGGAGATCATGAAGGCCGAAGACCTGTCCGATGTGGTCGACGACATGCGCCATCAGGTGGTGGACGATCTGGTGGACCGCACGATGCCGGCCAACACCTATGCCGAGCAGTGGGAGCCCGAGGAACTGCGCAGGCAGGCGCTGGAAAAGCTGGGCATCGACATTCCCGCCGAAGCCTGGACCGAAGAGGACGGCGTCGATCAGGAGGTGGTGCGTGAGCGGATGTATGAAGCGTCCGACGCGCTGATGGTGCAGAAGACCGAAGCCTTCGGCGCCGAACAGATGCGCGGCATCGAAAAACAGCTTCTGCTGCAGACCATCGACCGCAAGTGGCGCGAGCATCTGCTGCGGCTGGACCATCTGCGCACGGCGGTGAATTTCCGCGGGTATGCCCAGCGCGACCCGCTGAACGAATACAAGTCCGAAGCCTTCATCCTGTTCGAATCGATGCTGGAATCGCTGCGCGAGGATGTTTCACAGCAGCTTTCGCGCGTCCGGCCCCTGAGCAAGGAAGAGCAGGACGAGATGCTGCGCCAGATCCAGTTGCAGCAGCAGGCGCTGCAGGTGGCCGAGGCCAATGACGGCGTGCGCCCGGAGCCGCTGGTTGAAGGGTTCGACGAGATGGACCCCGCCACATGGGGCAATCCTGGCCGCAATGATCCGTGCCCCTGCGGGTCGGGCAAGAAATTCAAGCACTGCCACGGGCGTTTGATCTAGGCCGGGGCAAGGATTGTTCCGGCAACCTGCTGCCGGGGCGTTCCAGATCCGTATGCTCGCTTCCGGGCGGGGCGGGGTCTGCGCGGGTATCGATGGGCACTTCCCTGCAAGGCGCCCTCGGGCCGTGCCCCACCCACCCGCCCCGGCACGCTCCGAGGGCGCCTTGCGCACGGGCCGGACCGTTCAGCCGGACGCCGGGGTGAGTCGGTGGCACCGATCCAGACGGATCACGACCTCAGCGGAATTGTCGCGGATCAGCGGTCTGGCCATAACAAGATAGCGCTGTCGTTGCGCAAAATCCCCGCCCTGCGCCCGCAAGCCACGGAGGCTTGGCTTGCGGGCGTCTTTTCTCGGCGGTGGCTGGCCGGCCGGAACCCGCCTCAGCCCTTCATCCCGTCCCAGAAGCTTTTCACCCGGTCGAAGAAGCCCGAGGACTCGGGGTTGTTGTCCGGGCTCAACCGCTCGAATTCTTCCAGCAGCTCCCGTTGCCGCGTGGTCAGGTTGACCGGGGTTTCCACCGCGAGTTCGATCATCATGTCGCCCTGCCCGGCGCCGCGCAACGCCGGCATCCCCTTGCCACGCAGGCGCATCTGGCGCCCCGACTGGCTGCCCGCCGGCACCTTCACCCGCGAGCGCCCGCCATCGATGGTGGGCACCTCGACCTCGCCTCCGAGCGCGGCCTTGGCCATGCTCACCGGCACCCGGCAATACAGGTTCACCCCGTCACGCACGAAGATCGGATGGTCCGCGACCTCGATGAAGATATACAGATCGCCTGCCGGACCACCGCGCAGCCCGGCCTCGCCCTCGCCGGACAGGCGGATACGTGTGCCGGTTTCGACCCCTTGCGGGATATTCACCGACAGGGAACGCTCCTTTTCCACCCGGCCCGCGCCGCCGCAGGCCTTGCACGGGTTCTTGACGATCTGGCCGCTGCCGCTGCAGGTGGGGCAGGTGCGTTCGACGGTGAAGAACCCCTGCTGGGCACGCACCTTGCCCATGCCCGAACAGGTCGGGCAGGTGACCGGCTCGGCGCCGCCTTCGGCCCCGGTACCGTTGCAGCTTTCACAGGCCGCCAGCGTGGTCACACGGATCGACTTGCGCGCCCCGGCAAAGGCTTCCTCGAGGGTGATCCGCATGTTGTAGCGCAGGTCCGAGCCGCGGCTGGCGCGCTGGCGCGCCCCGCCGCGCCCGCCGCCGACGAAATCGCCGAACAGGTCTTCGAAGACGTCGGAAAACGCGCTGGCGAAATCGGCGTTGCCGCCGAATCCGCCGCCACCGGGCCGACCGCGCGCCCCGCCACCCATGCCGCCCATGCCACCGTCGAAGGCCGCGTGCCCGAACCGGTCATAGGCGGCTTTCTTCTGCGGGTCCTTCAGCGCCTCGTAGGCTTCGTTGACTTCCTTGAACTGCGCTTCGGCGTTCGGATTGTCGGCGTTGCGGTCCGGGTGAAGCTCCTTGGCCTTCTTGCGATAGGCCTTCTTCAACTCGTCCGCCGAGGCGTCGCGCCCCACGCCCAGAACCTCGTAGAAATCCCGCTTCGCCATATCTGCCTCGTTTCAACGCAATGTCCCGGCCCGGGGCTTTGCCGGGCCGGGACGTGAAGGGATTTCCGCGCTTACTTGCGCTTGTCGTCGCCAAGGTCCTCGAAATCGGCGTCCACGATGTCCTCGTCCGTGGCGCGCGGCTCATCCTCGCCGGTTTCTGCGGCTTCCGCCTGCTCTGCCTGAGCCTTGTAGATCGCCTCGCCCAGTTTCATGGAGGCTTCGGTGACGTTCTGGATGCCGGACTTGATCTTGTCGGCGTCGTCGCCCTCAAGCTGCTCCTGCAGCGCCGAGATCGCCAGTTCGATCGCCTCGACCGTGGTCGGGTCCACCTTGTCCTTGTGCTCCTCAAGCGATTTCTCGGTCGAGTGGATCAGGCTTTCGGCCTGGTTCCGCGCCTCGACAAGTTCGCGGCGCTTCTTGTCGGACTCGGCGTTGGCTTCGGCATCCTTCACCATCTTCTCGATATCCTCGTCGGACAGCCCGCCCGAGGCCTGGATGGTGATCTTCTGCTCCTTGCCGGTGCCCTTGTCCTTGGCCGAGACATTGACGATCCCGTTGGCGTCGATGTCGAACGTCACCTCGATCTGCGGCATGCCGCGCGGGGCAGGGGGGATGTTTTCCAGATTGAACTGCCCCAGCAGCTTGTTGTCGGCGGCCATTTCGCGCTCGCCCTGGAACACGCGGATGGTGACCGCGTTCTGGTTGTCCTCGGCGGTGCTGAACACCTGGCTCTTCTTGGTCGGGATGGTGGTGTTGCGGTCGATCAGCCGGGTGAACACGCCGCCCAGGGTTTCGATCCCCAGCGACAGCGGCGTCACGTCCAGCAGCACCACGTCCTTCACATCGCCCTGCAGCACGCCGGCCTGGATCGCCGCGCCCAGCGCCACCACCTCATCGGGGTTGACGCCCTTGTGCGGCTCCTTGCCGAAGAACTTGGTCACTTCCTCGA
>JAFIEE010000156.1 GCA_020832705.1 Paracoccaceae bacterium | reverse complement strand
GGCTGCGGCGGGTCGATGATTATCGGCTGCCGCGCCCGCTCCGCGCCCCGCCCGCCCCACCCAGGGCGGTTGGCGGGCGCCGCCCGTGCCGGGGCACGGGCGGGGTCATTCGGGCGGGGTCATTCGGGCGGGGGCGGTCGGATGGGGTCGTGCGGGCCCGGGCAGGGTGGCATGATCGCAAGCGGAAGGCGCGGGGCCGCAGCAGGTTTCCGGGGGCGCGGCGCCTGAAGGTGCGCCCTTGATCCGTGGGATCACAGTGGAATCCCCGAGGGGATCACCGAGGGATCACGGGGACGTGGGCATGCCATGCAGCCGGGAGGGGCCATGAACACGCTGCTGAAACTGCTGCTCGGGGTTGCGGTGCTTTACGCAGGCATCGTGGCGCTGCTGGCGGTCCTGCAGACGGCGCTGATCTTTCCGCGCTGGGCCATGTCGGGGGCGGTGTCGGCGCTGCCAGCCGAGGCGCGCATGCTGGAGGTGACGCGCCCGGACGGGGTGCGGCTGTTCGGCATCGACCTGCCGGGGGTGGACCCGGACCTGCCGGTGGTGCTGGGTTTCGGTGGCAACGCCTGGCCCGCCGAGGCGCTGGCACTGTTCCTGCGCGGGCAATTGCCGGGGCATCGGGTGGTGGTGTTCCACTATCGCGGCTACGGCCCGTCCGGGGGGCGGCCTTCGGCGGCGGCGTTGCTGGCCGATGCGGTGGCCGTACATGACGCGCTGGAGGCGGAGGCGGTCGTGGCGGTGGGGCTGAGCCTGGGCGCGGGACCGGCGGCGCATCTGGCGGCGGAACGGACGCTGGCGGGGCTGGTGCTGGTCACGCCCTTCGATTCGATGCATGCCCTGGCGCAGGGGCATTACCCCTGGGTGCCGGTGCGCTGGCTCTTGCGGCACCGGATGGAGGTGGCGGCGGCGCTTGCCCGGGTCTCGGCGCCGGTGGCGATCATCGCCGCCGGGCGTGACACCATCATCCCGCCGGAGCGCACCGCGCCGCTGCGTGTGGTGGCGCCGCAACTGGTGCTGGACGCCGTGGTCGAGGGGGCCGGGCACAACGATCTTTATGATCGACCTGCGTTCACCACCGCGCTGCGCCGCGCCCTGGACGAAATCGCCGCGGCGCGGTGAAGCGATCCCCCGCATGCGCGCGTCCGGTGCGGGCAGGGCGGCTTTCAGGCAATGCGCGCGCCGCGCCCTTTCGCGCCCGGCGCCCTGGCGCCGGGCGGCGCCCCCGAAGCGCCTTGGGTGGGGGGCGGGGCGCTGAGGGGGGCGCTTTTCCGACCTGCGCCCGGCCACTGGTGGCCATGGGGAGCGCATGCCGAATGGACCCATGCCGATACCACCACACCCGCGCGGCGAAAGCGCCCTGCAGGTCGGCGCCAGACTGCCCCAAGTCGCTATTCGCCAATTGATCCGGTGCATGGCGGCGCATGAAGGCGGCAGCCACGCGTTCGGAGACCAGCCATGAGCGACGCAGAAGACGACATCATCCTCGCCGACCTCGACGACGAGGAACTTGTCCAGCAGATGATGGACGACCTCTATGACGGCCTGAAGGAAGAGATCGAGGAGGCCGTGCGCATCCTGCTGGAGCGCGGCTGGACGCCTTATGACATCCTGACCAAGGCGCTGGTGGCGGGCATGACCATCGTTGGCCACGATTTCCGCGATGGCATCCTGTTTGTCCCCGAGGTGCTGCTGGCGGCCAATGCGATGAAGGGCGGGATGGCGATCCTGAAGCCGCTGCTGGTGGAAACCGGCGCGCCGCGCATGGGCAAGATGGTGATCGGCACGGTGAAGGGCGATATCCACGACATCGGCAAGAACCTGGTGGCGATGATGATGGAGGGTGCCGGGTTCGAGGTGATCGACATCGGCATCAACAACCCGGTCGAGAACTATCTGGAAGCGCTGGAGCGCGAACAGCCCGATATCCTGGGCATGTCGGCGCTGCTGACCACCACCATGCCCTATATGAAGGTGGTGATCGACACGATGGTCGCCCAGGGCATCCGCGATGAGTACATCGTGCTGGTGGGCGGCGCGCCGCTGAACGAGGAATTCGGCCGCGCGATCGGCGCCGACGCCTATTGCCGCGACGCCGCCGTGGCGGTGGAGACGGCCAAGGATTTCGTGGCGCGCAAGCACAACCAGATGGCGGCGGGCTGAACCGCCGCCGGGGTGCGTTTGCGGCGCGCCCGTGCCGGGCGCAGGTCTTCTGGCGCTGACGCGCGGTTTCAGGGGGCGTTCCGCCCCCTCACCAGCCCCAGGGGGCTGGTTTCACCCCCTGAGGATATTTTTGCACAGATGATCCGGGGGGCGGGACACTGCCCGTCATGGCGTGCGTGGTGGGGGGGCTGCCGGGGGCGCTCAGAGCGGGGCGGTCGCAGCTTCGAGCCAGGCGCGGATCTCCGTGCTGACCAGGGGCGCAAGCGCATCGCGGGTGCGGGCGTGATAGGCATCGAGCCAGGCGCGTTCGCCGGTGTCGAGCATGTCGGTGCGGATCAGGCGGCGGTCGATCGGGGCAAGGGTCAGGGTTTCGAAGGCCAGCATGTCGCGGTCGTCGGCGCCGTCGAGCGGGGGCGCCGCCTGCACGGCGATCAGGTTCTCGATCCGGATGCCGAAGGCGCCTTCGCGGTAGTAGCCGGGTTCGTTTGACAGGATCATGCCCGGCTCCAGCGGCACCTGGCTGATGCGCGACAGCCGTTGCGGGCCTTCGTGGACCGACAGGAAGGCGCCGACCCCGTGGCCGGTGCCGTGGTCATAGTCCTGCCCCGCGAGCCAGAGCGGAAAGCGTGCCAGCGCATCGAGATGGGCGCCGGCCACGCCCCGGGGGAAGCGGGCGCGCGACATGGCAATCATGCCCTTGAGCACACGGGTGAAGGCGTCCGTTTCGGCCGCCCCCGGCGGGCCGACGGCGATGGTGCGGGTGATGTCGGTGGTGCCGTCCGGATACTGGCCGCCCGAATCGACCAGCAGCAATTCGCCCGGGCGCAGGGCGCGGTTGCTGCCTTCGGTCACGCGGTAGTGGACGATGGCGCCGTGCGGTCCGGCCCCGGCGATGGTGTCGAAGCTGATGTCCTGCAACTGGTTGGTGGCGGTGCGGCAGGCTTCGAGCTGGCGGACCACGTCGATTTCGCTCACGGGGGCGCCTTCGGAGTCGGCGCAAAGGGCTTCGGCCCGCGCGTCCAGCCAGGCCAGGAATTCGGCCATGGCGGCGCCGTCGCGCAGGTGGGCGGCGCGGGCACCGTCCAGTTCGGCGGCGGTCTTGCGCGCCTTGGGCAGGATGCAGGGGTCGTCGCCTCCGGCGATGGTGATGGCGGCTTCGGTCAGGATGTCGGCGATGCGCTGCGGTGCGGTGGCGCGGTCCAGCCGCACCGGGCCCTCGAGCGTGCGCAGCGCGGGTTCGAAGGCTTCGGGCGGGCGCAGGGTGACGCATGCCGCGAGCGCCTGCGCGGCGTCATCGGTCAGGCGCGCGGGGTCGAGGAACAGGCTGACATGGCCGCCTGCGTGCAGGATGGCGAAAGCCTGCGCCACCGGCAGGCGGGGCAGGTCGCGGCCACGGATGTTGAGCAGCCAGGCGATGCTGTCCGGCAGTGTCAGCACGGCTGCGCTCTGGCCCGCCGTGCGCAGGGTTTCGGCCAGGCGGGCGCATTTCGAGGCCGCGCTTTCGCCCGCCAGTGTCTCGGGGTGGGCGTGTACGGGTGCGGCGGGGCGCGCGGGGCGGTCGGTCCAGAGCGGATCGACCGGGTTGGCGATGCGCTGAAGCGTGATCGCGCTGCCCTCCAGCCCCTTCGCCAGCGTCTCGATCTCGCCGGGCGTGTGCAGCCAGGGGTCGAAGCCGATCACCGCCGGGCCGGGCAGGGTCTTGCGCAGCCAGTCGGCGGGGCGGGTTTCGGGCCAGTGGACCGGGGTGAAATCAGGAGCGCATTGCAGCCGCGCCTGCACCCGGTAGCGGCCGTCCACGAACAGCCCGGCGCAATCCGCCAGCACGATGACGAAACCCGCCGAGCCGGTGAAGCCCGTCAGCCAGGCCAGCCGTTCGTCGCAGGCCGCCACGTATTCGCCCTGATGGGCGTCGGCGCGGGGCACGATGACACCATCGAGTCCCTGCGCCTGAAGGCGCGCGCGCAGGGCGGCCAGCCGGGGCGGACCCTGTTCGGGCGTGGTGGTGGCGGTGAAGCTCTGGAACATGGGCCCTCCGGTGCTGGACTGTGCAAGTGCTAGACCGAAAGCGGCGGTCGGGAAACCGCTTTTCGCGGTCCTGGGCCGGTCCTGGCCCGGTCCTGGTGCGGTCATGGCGCTGCCCGGCCCGCCGGTTTGCAGTGCCGGTGCCGTGCCGATCCGGGCGTGATGAACAGCGCGGCAGGCGCGGCGGGCGCGCGGGGCAGGGGTTGACCGCACGGATGCCCCTGCGCTAGGGGGCAGGTGTCAGCGCGTCCGGGTGGTCCGGGCGTTGCATCGGAGGCAACCATGGAAGACGGAAGTAGGAGCATGGCCCTGTGCGGCGTTTCGCGCCTGCCTTGCGCGCTGCGCGATCCGTTCCATGGGGCCGTCACCTTCCACGACATCAGACCGGTCTGACGGTGCTGCGCCCGGCCTGCGGTTGATCCGCGGTCATCCGTGCAGGGCCGCCCGGCCCTGCAATCGGAGGATGACCGATGAACACCGCACCCCTGAACGCGGCCACGCTCGACCGTTTCCTGCGGCTCGATGACCTGAACTCGATCCGCGTGGCGCTGCGCCACGAGCACCCCGCCGATATTGTCGGCATGATCGGCGATTTCACCCCGGAGAACATGGCGAAGGTGCTGCTGTGCCTGGAAGAGCACAAGCAGGCGACGCTGTTTGGCTATTTCGGCCACGAGACGCAGAAGCAACTGGCCGAAACGCTGGACCGGCGCGATATGGCGCGCATTTTCGGCGCGATGGCGCATGATGAGCGCGCGGACCTGTTCACCGAACTGGACGAGGAGCAGAAGAACGCGCTGCTGCCGGCCCTGGCGCAGGCCGAGCGCGAGGACATGCGCAAGCTCGCGGCCTATCCCGAGGGCACCGCCGGGTCGGTCATGACCTCGGACTATGCCACGGTGCCGCCGCATCTGACCACGGTGCAGGCCGTGGAGCATCTGCGCCGCGTCGCCCCGGACGCCGAGACGATCTATCACTCCTATGTGCTGGACGACGAACGCCGCCTGATCGGCACCGTGTCCCTGCGCGACCTGATCGTCGCGCGTGACGATGCCACGGTGGAAAGCATCATGCGCCGCGACCCGCCCTTCATTCGCGCCGAGGACAAGCGCGAGGCGGCGGTGGACCTGATCCGCAAGTACGACCTGCTGGCGCTGCCGGTGATCAACGGCGGCGACCGTCTGGCCGGGATCGTCACCTATGACGATGCCATGGACGTGGCGCGCGAGGCCGAGGACGTGAGCTTCGTCAAGACCTCGGCCGTGGCGGGGCTTGGCACCTCGATGCTGAGCGCCTCGATCGGGCTTCTGTATCGCAAGCGGGTGCCCTGGCTGGTGATCCTGGTCTTCGGCAACATCTTCTCGGGCGCCGGCATCGCCTATTTCGAGGATACGATCGCGGCCTATATCGCGCTGGTGTTTTTCCTGCCGCTGCTGGTCGATTCGGGCGGTAACGCGGGCAGCCAGTCGGCGACGATGATGGTGCGCGCGCTGGCCACCGGCGATGTGCGGCTGAAGGACTGGGGCAGGATGGTCACGCGCGAGGCTGCAGTGGCGGGGCTGCTGGGCCTGACGATGGCGCTGGCGGTGTCGGCCATCGGCATTTTCCGCGCCGGGCCGGAAATCGCCATGGTGGTGTCGCTGACCATGGTCATGATCGTTCTGGTGGGATCGCTCATCGGCATGTCGCTGCCCTTCATCCTGTCGCGGTTCAAGCTGGACCCGGCCGCGGCCTCGGCGCCGCTGGTGACCTCGCTGGCCGATGCGATCGGCGTGGTGATCTATTTCGCCATGGCGACGATGTTACTGGACATGTCGGTGGCGGGCTGAGCGTCACGCAAGCGTTGCCTGCCCGTGGCAGGCCGCAGGTGGGGGGCGCTGCCCCCCATCGCGCGTGCCGCGCGATTCCCCCCGGAGTGTTTTCGGCAAGAAAATGCGCAGCGGTGCGCGGGCGGTTTCCAGAGCGAAAGGGCGGTCATGGACGCGATCGGTTTCGAAAATGCGGCGCTCAACCTGCTGGTGGCGCTGGTGCTGGGCGCGATGGTCGGCGCCGAGCGGCAGTGGCGCCAGCGGCTGGCAGGGTTGCGCACCAATACGCTGGTGGCGCTGGGGGCGGCGAGCTTCGTGGTCTTCGCTGCCATTTTCCCGGACGAGATCAGCCCCACGCGGGTGGCGGCGCAGATTGTGTCCGGGATCGGCTTTCTGGGTGCGGGGATCATCTTTCGCGAAGGATTCAACGTGCGCGGGCTGAACACGGCGGCGACGCTGTGGTGTTCGGCGTCGGTGGGGATGCTGGCGGGCGCGGGGGCCTGGGACTTCGCGGCGCTGATGACGGCGATGGTGGTCTTCGTGAACCTGGCCCTGCGCCCGCTGGTGCAGCGCCTGAACCGCCAGCCTATCGACAGCACCGAGCTGATGCGGTTCTACGAGGTCGAGATCGTCTGCCGCGGTGCGCAGGAGGCGCATGTCCGGGCGCTGCTGCTCAACGGCTTCGCCGAGGGCGGGCTGCATCTGACGGGGCTGGAATCGCAGGATATCGAAGACAGCGACCGCGTGGAGGTTACCGCCGAGGCGAATGCCGAATCCACCACCGATGCGGCGATGGAAAAGATCGTGGGGCGGCTGAGTCTGGAGCCTGCGGTGACGGCGGCGCGCTGGCGGGTGGAGACGCGCGAACGGTCCTGAGGGCTGCGGGGGCTGGACGCGCCGCGGTGCGCGCCGTAATGATCGAAGGGTCGGGAAGCGGTTCGGGGACTGATGGGAGAGGCGGGCGCCTTGCTGGACACGGTGTTCTGGGTGACAGTGGGGTGCATCCTGGCCCTGATCGCCGTTTCGGGGTTCTTTTCAGGCAGCGAGACGGCGCTGACCGCCTCCAGCCGCGGCAAGCTGAAGACCCAGGGCGACAAGGGCGAGAAGGGCGCGCTGACCGCGCTGCGCCTGACCGAGGACAGCGAGCGGCTGATCGGCGCGATCCTGCTGGGCAACAACCTGGTCAACATCCTGGCGGCCTCGCTGGCGACGGCGCTGTTCACCCGCATGTTCGGCGAAAGCGGCGTGGCGCTGGCCACGCTGGTGATGACGGTGCTGGTGCTGGTCTTTGCCGAGGTGCTGCCCAAGACCTATGCGATCACCAACCCCGAGACCGCGGCGGGGCGTGTGGCGCCGCTGCTGCGCCCGGTCGTGGCGATCTTCGCGCCGGTGGTCAATGTGGTGCGCTTCATTGTCCGGCGGGTGCTGGCGCTCTTTGGCGTGCGGATCGACCCGGACCGCAACGTGCTGTCCGTTCACGAGGAAATCGCCGGTGCCCTGGCGCTGGGCCATTCCGAGGGGATGCTGGAGAAGGAGCATCGCGACCGGCTGCTGGGGGCGCTCGATCTGGGTGAGCGCACGGTTGAGGAGATCATGCTGCATCGCAGCCAGATCGAGTTCATCGACGCCGACACACCGACCGAGGAGGTCATCGCGCAATGCGTGCAATCCTCGCATTCGCGTCTGCCGGTGTTTCGGGGCGAGCCGGAAAACATCATCGGGGTGCTGAACGTGCGCGACCTGATGCGCGAGGTGCATCATCTGCTGAGCCACGGCAAGGGGCGGCTGAAGCGGGTGCGGCACCTGCGGCTGGAGTCCATCGTGCGCCCGCCCTATTTCGTGCCCGAAACCACCCCGCTGGATGAGCAGATGCGCCATTTCCTGCAACGGCGGAACCATTTCGCGCTGGTGGTGGACGAATACGGCGCGTTGCACGGGCTGATCACGCTCGAGGATATCCTGGAAGAGATCGTCGGCGAGATCGAGGACGAATACGACGTGGCGGAGGCAACGCCGATGTTCCGGATCGAGGGCGGCGAGGTGCTGGCGGATGGTGCCATGACCATCCGTGACCTGAACCGCGCGATGGACTGGCAATTGCCCGATGACGAGGCGATCACCGTGGCCGGGCTGGTGATCCACGAATCGCAGCAGATCCCGCAGGAAGGGCAGGTGTTCGGCTTCCACGGCTTCCGCTTCGAGGTCGTGGAGCGGGTCGAGAACCGGCTGACGCGGCTACGTATCCGTCCGCTCTGAGCGAACGCGCGTCCGGGGGCGACCGTCCGGGGGCGACCGTCCGGGGGCGACCGTCCGGGGGCGACCCGGGCCCGGGGGGGGGGGGGGGCCGGGGCGGCGCCCCCCCCGGGGGGGGGGGGGGGGGGGGGGGGGGGGGGGGGGGGGGGG
>JAFIEE010000155.1 GCA_020832705.1 Paracoccaceae bacterium | reverse complement strand
TGGCATCCAGCACGCCGGCGCGGACCATGCGCGCCAGCACCCGGTCGCGGGCGGCGCTGGCGCGCTCGGGGTGGCGGTCGGGGCGGCGCGCCTCGGGCGCCTGTGGCAGGGCCACCATCAGCGCGGCCTCGGCCGGGGTCAGCCGCGCGGGTTCCTTGCCGAACCACGCGATGGAGGCCGCGCGCAGCCCCTCGATATTGCCGCCGAACGGCGCGTGATGGAGGTAAAGCGCAAGGATTTCCGCCTTCGACAGCCGCCGCTCCAGCGCCAGCGCCACGCGAATCTGCCGCCATTTGCCCGCCCATTGCCCGGTCGGCCCGTCCTCGATCAGCCGCGCCACCTGCATGGTCAGGGTGGAACCGCCCGAGACCACGCGCCCGCGCGCCACCGCCTGCGCGCCCGCGCGCACCAGCGCCAGCGGGTCCACGCCCCGGTGACGGTAGAAACGCCGGTCCTCATAGGCCAGCAGCATGGCCAGATAGCCGGGGTCCACGCGCGCGGGGTCCAATGCCAGCCGCCAGCGCCCGTCACCCACCTGATAGGCGCGCAGCAGCGTGCCGTCCCGCGCCAGCACCTCGACCGAAAGCTCGGGCACCAGCGGTGGCAACGCCGTCGCCGCCACCCAGGCATCCAGCCGCTGCCACGCCGCCCCCGCCAGCAGCCCCCCCGCCAGCAGCAGCACGAGGCCCGAGGCCAGGACGCGCCGGAGGCGGGTCATGCCGTTTCCGCCGGAGCGCTGCGGGGGCGAAAGCCCCCGAGGGTCATTGCAGCAAGTCCGCCCAGCGCCCGCGGGGCGTGCAGGGGTGGGTGGGTGGGCATGCCCCGCGGGCGCTGTGCGGACTTGCCGAACCGATCACGCGAGGTCCGGCTCATTCGGTCACGGTCACCCGGCCCGGGTCGGTGCGGCCGCGCCGTTCGGGGCGGTACATGTCCTCGACACTGGCTGCAGGGTGGTGGAAATCGCCCGGCGTGACCGCGCGGACGATGTAGCCCAGCCGCAGCGTGCCAGCGCCCCCGCGCCAGTCCACGGCGGCAAGGAACCGCTCGGCCCGCGCCTCGGTCATCTCGGCGTTCGCGCTCAGATCGAGCCACTCCAGCGCGCCCACATCGCCCGCGCGCAGAAGGTTCGGGTTGTCGATCTCCCATCCCGCGGGCAGCGGGTCGTCGATCATCAGCCGACCCGAAGCGCCGCGCTCATGCGGCGTGACCTCCAGCACCGTGACCATGCGGGCGCCCAGGGCCACAGCGGCCGGGTCCACCGGGGCACCCTCCAGCGTGTAATGGGTGCGGGCGATGGTATAGCCCTGCGCCGCCGCCGGTTCGGCGACCTCGGACTGACCGAACGCGGTGAGCGTGACCGTCACCGGCGCCGCCCCGGCGTTGCGGATCTCGCGCGCCGCCCCCGCCCAGAGCGCGATCACGCGCGCCTCGGCGGGCGCCCCATCCAGTTCCAGCGCCGCGCCATCGGCCCCGGCCATGGCGTCGGCGGCCTGCATGAGCCAGACAGCCTCCTGCGGGGACAACTGGTCCGGGCGGGGCATGGCGGCGGCGAGGCGCGCGGAAAGCGCGGCGCGGTCGATGGCCTCGGACCGCGCCTCGGCGGCCAGCGCCAGCACGCCGGCAGCATCGCGCAGGGCAGTGCCATAGTCATCGCGCCATCCGTCGGGCGGGTCCGCACGCATCAGCGCCGACGCCTGCCGGAACATCGCATCGGCCCGGCGCGGGTCGCCATAGGCCGCCAGCGCCGCGCCCATCTGCGCCGCCGCCAGCGGCGTGTCGAAAGCCTCGGCCCGGGTGTCGGCATAGTAGCGCAGATCGCCCACCGCCGCCTCGCCCGCGCGCGCCAGGACCAGCATGGCATAGGCATAGGGCGCGCCACTCTGGCCGCGCAATTCGCCCGCGTAGTTGACGCTGTTGCGCAGGTTGTCGAGCGCCATGCGCAGCGCGGTCTGGGGCACGGCGTGGCCTTCGGCGCGGGCGCGCCACAGGAAATCGGTGACATAGGCGTTGAGCCAGATATCGCCCCATCCCGGGGACCACAGACCGAAGCTGCCCTCGCCGCTCTGGTTCGTCAGCACCGTATCGATTGCGCCCCGGATACGCGCCGCGCGGGCCTCGGGATCGCCCAGACCCAGGGCGCCCGCGATATCCCCTGCCAGCAAGAGCGGCAGGGTGGCCGACACCACCTGTTCGGTGCAGCCCCACGGGTAGCCCGAAAGCCGCAGCATCATGCCCGGCAGGTCCAGCGCCGCGCCCGCGCCCGCCACCAGCGTCGCCCGCGCCGTGCCGGGCGCCAGCCCGTCCAGCGCGGCGGCATCGAAGGTGAACACCTGCCCCGGGTCCAGCGTGAACTGCGTGGCGCGCGCGATCACCGGGTCGTTGCGTTCCACCCGCAGAACGTGGGCCTGCTCCAGCACCTGCCCGTCCGGAAGCGTCAGGGCCAGCGTGACCGGGTGCACGCCCTCCACCGTGGGCGCCAGCGGCACCTCCAGCACCGCGCGCCCGCCTTCGGCCAGGGTCACGGTGTCGGGGACGCCACCCAACCCGTGGCCGGACAGCGCCAGCGCCATTTCGCCCGCCGGGCCGCTGGCGTGGGTCAGTTCCAGCAGCAGCCGCGCGCGGTCGCCCGGCGCCATGAAACGCGGCGCGGTGATCTGCGCCACAACCGGGTCGGCCACCACCACATCGCCATGCGCCTGCCCCACGCCCCGGTCGGACCAGGCCACCGCCATCACCCGCACCGTGCCGTTGAACGCGGGCAGGTCGAAACGGACCTCGGCCTGCCCGTCCACCAGGTCCACCGGGCCGGAGAAGAAGGCCACCAGTTCCTCGGTCGGCGGGGGCGCGCTGCGGTCGATCCGCGCGGCATCGCCGCCCGAACGCACCTGCCCCATGGCGCCCTGGCTGGCGTCAATCAGCCGCCCGTATATGTCGCGCAGCGCCACACCCAGTTGCCGCTGGCCGAAGTAATGCGCCGACGGGTCGGGCGGATCGAAGCGGGTCAGGTTCAGGATGCCCAGGTCCACCGCCGCCACCGTGGCCCAGACCGGGCCTTCGGCGTCGGTCTCCAGCGTCAAGGTCAGCGGCCCGCGCGGCGCGGCCTCGGTCGGCGCATCCAGCGCGAGAGAAAGCGCCCGGTCGGCGGGGTCGACGGCGGCGTGTGCCAGCCCCAGCGCGCGGGCGGGCAGGTGCTCGGAGGCGCCCGCCCCCGGTCGCACCAGCGTTGCGGTGACATAGGCGCCCGCGCCCCAGTCGTCGGTCACGGGCAGGTCCAGCACCGTCTCGCCCGGCCCCACCGGCACAAGCTGCATGTCCACCACCCGGTCGCTCAGCACGCTGACCAGCGCCATCCCCTCGGAGCGCGGCACCAGCCGCAGCCGTGCCGTGTCGCCGGGCGCGTAATCCGCGCGGTCCAGCCCCATTTCCAGCATGTCCGGCGTGTCGCGGGTGCTGGCGGCGGCGTACCATCCGGCGGTGAAGGGCACCGAGGCGGCGACCGCCTCGCCCGCGATCTCGGCCCGCACCACATACCGGCCCCAATCCACCGGCGCGGTGATCCGCACCGGGCCGCCGTCTGCCGACGCGCGCCCTTCGGCGACACGGCTGCGGGTGGTCACCGGCTCCCAGTTCCAGCTTCCGTACATGTTGAACCACTGGAAGCGGGTTTCGACCCGCTCCACCCGCCAGTCGATTTCGGTGGCCAGCGCGCGTCCATCGGGGTCCAGCGCCAGCAGGTCGAACGTGGCCTCGGCCCCTTCGGGCAGCATGTCGTCGAAGGCGGGGCGGATGCCCAGCACCGGGCCGTTCGCCCGCACGGGGCGCGACAGGCTGCGCTCCACCGGCCGCCCCGAGGTATCACGCAGCGCGACGGCGAGCGTGAGCGTCATCGGCCGGTCAAGCGGGCGCAGATCATGGAGCGGCAGCGGCGCGCGCAACGCGCCTGCGTCATCGGTCACCAGCATGTCGTCGAAGAACGCGCGCTGGGTGTCGGTCTCGGCGTCATGGCGGCCGAAGCGCCATCCCTCCCAGCCCGCCAGCCGGTCGGTGCCGCGCAGGCTGGCCGACCCTTCCAGCGCCAGCCCAGCCGCCGGGGCGCCGAAGAGGTAGCGCGCCGACAAGCTCAGTTCCGGCGGGTCCGACAGATCAATGGCCGCGCCATCGGCCAGCCCTTCGAGCGTGAGGTCGAAATCGATGCGTTCGGGCAGGAAATCCTCGACCAGCAGGGTGTTGCCCGCCAGCGGCGGCGCGTCGGTGTCGGCCAGGATGTCCAGCCGCCAGACGCCGCGCGGCACGCCGGCGCCCAGGACGAAGTCGAACACATGCCCGCCCGCCGCCTGCGCGCGGGCCAGGCCGCGGGCGTATTCCACCCCGTCCGGGCGCATCAGCCGCGCGGTCAGCGGCAGGTCGGGGATGGCGCGCGCGTCCCCGTCGCGGGCCAGCGCGGTCGCGTGGATCGTCTCGCCCACGCGATAGGCGCCGCGATCCGTCGTCAGGAACACATCCACCGGCCCCGGCGCGGTGCGACCGGCCACACCCCGGTCGGTCAGGTCGAATTCAGGGCCCGAAAGCGAGAGCACCGCCATGTCATCATCGCCATGGCGGACCTGCACCAGCGCGGGCGCCGCCGCGCCCGTGCCGCGCGTCAGTCCGGCGGCGAACTGCGCATGCCCGCGCGCATCGGTGCTGGCCGTGCCCAGCACCCGGTTGGAACGCGCCACCAGCGCCACCTCGGCCCCTGCGACCGGTTGCGCGTCCGACAACCCCTGCACGACCACGTTCAGCCCGTCATTGCCCCAGAGCGTGGAGAGGCCCAGGTCCGAGACCATGAACCATTGTGTGGCGGGCGGATGCTCCCACGGGTCCTGCCCGGGCACCACGGCGCGCAGCACATAGGCGCCGGGGTCCAGCGCCCCCAGCCCCTCCAGCGGCAGGCGCGTGGTCACGCTGCGGTTCAGTTCCTGCGCCACCTCCGCCGTGCCGGTCCACAGCGGTTCGGCAAAGCGGTCGGCGAATTCCTCGGCGCGCCAATGGCTCATCGGCTCGCCGAACATGGTCTCGCGGATGGTGCCCGCAAGGTTGCGGTCGCTCACCTGCCAGAGCGTCAGCTCCAGCGTTTCGGTGTTCACCGTCTCCACCGGCAGGGCGCGCGACCCGGCGGCGGGCAACACATAGCCACGCCCGGGAAAGCGGACCAGCGGCGCGCGGTCGCGGACGTAGAGCGCAAGCTCGACGGGGCGGCGCAGCACCTCGCCCGTCACCGCGGGCAGGCCCGCGCGCAGGGTCAGGTTGTAGCGGGTGGCGTGGGTCAGCCCGGAAATGCACAGCTCCGCGCCCTCGGCCTCGACCGCGTGGCCGGTGCCGGTGATCTGGACAAAGGGCGACAGGTCGCCCGGCGCAAGGTCGTCGCTGAACAGCGCGCAGATGCGCGGCGTGGCGGCGTCCGATTCGACCCGGTGATCGGTCATCCGGAAACCGAACATGTCCTCCAGCCGGTCGCGGTCCTCGCCCGCCGCGCCGGGGACATGGGTTTCGGCCAGCCGCACGGCTTCAAGCGCGTCGCGCCCGCGCCGGTCACGCTCCAGCGCGCGCGCCATGACCAGGGCCGACTCGGCGCTCTCGCCGTCGGTGTCGGCGCGCAGATAGGCGTTGATCGCCGCGGCCAGCGTGCGCCGCGTCAGCGCCGCCTGTTCGGCGAAGCGGTCGGAGCGGCGGGTATCGAGCAGTTGCGCATAGTTCAGCCAGGCCCCGCCGCTTTGCGCCACGCTGGCCGCCGCGCCCAGCCGGTCCAGGGCGTGTTCGGCATCGCCCGCGCGCATCGCCTCGGCGGCGGCGGCGCGCAGGGCGCCCGTGTCCTGCCCGTCTGCACTATGGGCGAGCCCCAGCGCCTGCGCCCGCTCCCGCGCCGCCGCAAGATCCGACGCCGAAAGGAAATCCAGCCGCCCCTGCGCTTGCAGTGCGCGGGCCATGTCACGCGTCGAAGTGGCGCTCAGCACGCCCGAGATCGCGCCCTCATAGGGCACCGCCGCGCTCAGCGTATGCTTTGGAAAACACGCGCCGTTGCGGTTGTTGAAGGTGAAGCCCGCGCATTGCGACTGGCTCAGGCAGGCGATGTGGCAAGCCTCGAGCGTGGTGTTGAAGACCGGCACCATGTCGCCGCCGGGGAAATCGACATCGCGCTGGGTGGCGGTGGTACGCTCGGGCAGCGGGCCATCCTGCGCGCTCACAGGCAAGGGCGAAAGCGCCAGCGGCGCGGCGACCAGGGCGGCGAAAAACTTGGTGCGCATGAAAACCTCCGGTGCGCGGGGCCGGACAGCGGGCCGCGCGGCGCTGCGGCGCGGATGTGCCCCCGGAAAACCCCCGAAGATGCGCGCCTTCGCAGCGATTAAAGCGCCATTCATCCTTGCCGGTCAATATCCGCAAGGCCGGGGCCGCCCGGTGACAGCCGGGGTCCGCGCCGTGATGGGGCTTGCCGACAGACTGATCCATGAACGCCGGGCGCGGCTGCGCGCCGAACAGCGCCTGCTTCAGACCGAACGGGCGCTGCGCCACATGAACGAGATCCTGCAGAACCATACGCTCGACCTGTCGGACCAGATCCGGGACCAGCGCAGCCTGATCGATCAGGCGCGCCAGAAGGCCGAGCAACTGCAGTCCGAGAAGTCGCAGGTCGCACGCACGCTGGAAGAAGCGACCGAGACCATCGACATGGTCGAGGAACGCCTGCGCAACGGCATCAACGCGCTGATCGACGGCTTCGCCATCTTCAGCGCCGAGCGCAAGCTGGTGGTCGCCAATCGCGCCTATCTGCGCCCCTTTGCGGATTTCCCGGGCGTGCGCCGCGGCGTGAGCTACCGGCGCATCCTGGAAATCTGCGCCCGCGAGGGCGTGGCCGATATCGGCGAGATGACGCCCGCCGCGTGGATCGCCATGATGGAGGCGCGCTGGGAGCAGGATCACATCCCTGACCAGTTGATGCGGTTCACCATGGGCATCAGTGTCCGGCTGATCGAACGGCGGGCGCGCAACGGCGACATGGTGACGCTGGGGCGCAACATCACCGAGGCGCTGGAACAGGAGGCCGCGCTGCATGAGGCGCGCGAACGCGCCGAGGTCGCCAACCGCGCCAAGTCCGCGTTCCTGGCGAACATGAGCCATGAAATCCGCACGCCGATGAACGGGGTGGTGGGAATGGCGGACCTGCTGTGCAGCACCGAACTGTCGGAAGACCAGCGGCTCTATGCCGACACCATCCGCGCCTCGGGCGAGGCGCTGCTGGCGATCATCAACGACGTGCTGGACTATTCCAAGATCGAGGCCGAGCAGTTGAGCCTGCGCCCCGAACCCTTCGATCTGGAGCAATGCATCCACGAGGTGCTGACGCTGCTGCAACCCGATGCGCACCGGCGCGGCATCGACCTGATCATGGATTACGACCTGTTCCTGCCGACGCGCTTCATCGCCGATCCGGGGCGGATGCGGCAGGTGCTCATCAATCTGGTCGGCAACGCGGTCAAGTTCACCGACAAGGGGCATGTCCTGATCCGCGTCACCGGAATGGCCGATGGCGCAACGGCGTTGCGGCTGCATGTCACGGTCGAGGATACCGGCATCGGCATCGCCGCCGAGGATCTGGACCGCATCTTCGGCGAGTTCAACCAGGTCGAGGATGCCAGCAACCGCCGGTTCGAGGGCACCGGGCTGGGACTGGCGATCACGCGGCGGCTGCTGGCGCTGATGGGCGGCGAGGTCTGGGTCGAATCGGAACCGGGCAAGGGGTCGTGCTTCGGCTTCGCGCTGTCCCTGCCGGTCGACGCGGCAGCGCCCGTGATCGAGCCCGTGGCGCTGGCCCTGGGCCGGGTCATGGTGGTCGAGGACAGCGCCGCAAACCGCGCCATGCTGGAGCGGCAACTGGCCGCACACGCATCGGACCTGCTGTTCAGCCGCAGCGGCGCCGAGGCGCTGGAGACGTTGGCGCGGCATGGCGACCCGGCGCTGATCCTGGTGGCGCAGTCCATGGCCGACATGGATGGCGCGACCTTCGCGCAGAAGGCCCGCGCGCAGGGGGCGCGCGCGCGGATGCTGCTGATGAGCAGCGAACCGGCCACGCTGAACGCGGCCATGGACGCGGGCGGTTTCGACGGGATGCTGCGCAAGCCGGTGCTGCGCGGCGAACTTCTGGCGCGGTTGCAGGCCCTGTCGTCCGACCCCGGCAGCGCATGCCCGCCGCCACTGGACGGACGCACGCGGCCCGCGACCTCCCGGCGTCCTGCAACGCCCCCGGATGACGCCGTGCCCCGTATCGCTGCCGCGGCCTCCGGCCCTCGGCCCGTTCTCGACCCCGCAGCGGCGGCGCCCTCCGGCCTCGCGCGGACCCCGGCCCCCGCCGGAACCGCGCCCGCTGCCC
>JAFIEE010000154.1 GCA_020832705.1 Paracoccaceae bacterium | reverse complement strand
CCGCGGGAGGTCGGGCCGGACAACCCGTTCCGCATCCGGGCGGCCGAGTACCTGTCAGAGCGCCGTCCACCCGCCATCGACGCTGATGGTGGTGCCGGTGATCTGGTCGGCGGCCGACGCGCACAGGAAAACCGCCGTCCCGCCCATCTGTTCCACGGTGGCGAAATCGCCCGAGGGCTGGCGCGACAGCATCACCTCGCGGATGACCGTCTCGCGGTCCATGTTGTGGGCCTTCATCTGGTCGGGGATCTGTTTTTCCACGATCGGTGTCAGCACATAGCCGGGGCAGATGGCGTTGCAGGTCACGCCCTTGCCCGCCGCTTCCAGCGCGGTCACCTTGGTCAGCCCCACCACCCCGTGCTTGGCCGCCACATAGGCCGACTTGTAGGGGCTGGCCGTCAACCCGTGGGCCGAGGCGATGTTGATCACCCGGCCCCAGCCGCGTTCATACATCCCCGCCAGAGCGGCCGCGGTGGTGTGGAAGGCGGAACTGAGGTTGATCGCCACGATCGCGTCCCATTTGTCCTCCGGAAAATCCTCGATCCGGGCGACATGCTGGATCCCGGCGTTGTTGACCAGGATGTCGCAGCCGTCGGCCTTTTCGACCAGCGCCCGGCAGTCCCGGGGTTTCGACATGTCCGCCTGGATGTAGCGCACCGGCGCGCCGGTCTCGGCGGCCAGGTCGGCGGCGAGCCTGTGGTCTGCTTCGGTGTCGGTGAAGGAGTTGATCACCACCTCGGCCCCGGCCTTCGCCAGTTCGCGGGCAATGCCCAGCCCGATTCCCGAAGTCGATCCCGTGACAATGGCGCGTCGGCCTGCAAGCGACATGATGCGTTCCTTTCCTGACTGGGCCCGGCGACACCGCCGGGCCACACTGCGGCGCCGACGGACCCGGCCCGGGCCGCGCGGTGCGACTTTCGAAACAGGGCGCACCATACCTGCCTCGTGGGCGAATGCCAGCGCCTGCCCGCATCAGGCGCACGCCCCGCGCAGGACAGAATCCCGAAAGCCACGCGGAACGCGATTCCGAAAGGCGCGATTCCAAAAAAAAGCGCCCGCACAAGGCGGGCGCCAGTCATTGAGGCAGGTTTCATACAGGCAAGAAACCTATCGAGCAGTGCTCTCTTTATAACCAATCATTGCCGACTGTCCAAGCTAAAAGTTTGAAACTCCGGCATAGTCGCGATAGCGTCGGCACAGACACGCCGCCTTGCAAGGACACGCGCCGATGATCGCCCGACTGTGCCGCCCGCTTGCCGTTTCTGCCCTCATCCTCGCCGGAGCCGCGCTTGCGGCGCTTCCCGCCGACCAGGCCATGGCCGGCCCCGCCCATGGCATCGCTATGTATGGCGACCCGGCGCTGCCACAAGATTTTGAGCACCTGCCCCATGCCAACCCGGATGCGCCGCAGGGGGGGCGGATCGTATTCGGCGAGGTCGGCGGCTTCGATTCGCTCAACCCCTACATCCGCCGCGGCACCGCGCCCTGGGGTGTCGGGCTGCTGACGGTCGAGACCCTGCTCGGCCGCAGCTATGACGAGCCCTTCACCATGTACGGCGTGCTGGCCGAATCGGTCGAGACCAACGCCGCGCGGGATTTCGTCGAATTCACCCTGCGCGAAGAGGCCCGATTCTCGGATGGCAGCCCGGTTACGGTCGCGGATGTCATGTGGTCGATGGAGACCCTCGGCACCCTGGGCTCGCCGCGCTATCACGCCGCCTGGTCGAAGATCGCGACCATGGAGCAGACCGGACCGCGCTCGGTCCGCTTCACCTTTACCGAAGTCGACCGCGAATTGCCGCTGATCCTGGGCCTGCGCCCGATCCTGCAGAAGGCGCAGTTCGACGACCGTCCCTTTGACGAATCCTCGCTGGAGCCGGTGATCGGGTCCGGGCCCTATGTGGTGGGGAATTTCGAGCCGGGCCGGTCGATCACCTTCGTCAAGAACCCCGACTGGTGGGCGCGTGACCTGAACTTCTATGCCGGTCAGCACAATTTCGACGAGGTGCGCTACGAATACTTTGGCGACGCGGCGGTGGTGTTCGAACAGTTCAAGGCCGGCGAGATCATGTCCTGGCGCGAGGGCAACGCCGCGCGCTGGGAAGACAGCTACGACTTTCCCCGCATGGCCGCGGGACAGGTGGTCAAGTCCGAAATCCCGCACCAGCGGCCTTCGGGGATGACCGGGCTGGTGTTCAACACGCGGCGCGACCTCTTCGCCGACTGGCGCGTGCGCGAGGCGTTGATCCATGCCTTCAACTTCGAATACGTGGCGCAGACCATCACCGGCGGGGTGGACCCGCGCATCACCTCGTATTTCTCGAACTCGGTGCTGGGCATGGATCACGGCCCGGCCGAAGGGCGCGTGGCCGAGATGCTGGAGCCCTGGCGCGCGGAGCTGCTGCCCGGCGCGGTCGAGGGCTACAGCCTGCCCGAATCGGACGGATCGGTGGCCAACCGCGCCAACATGCGCGCCGCCGCCGCGCTGCTGGCCGAGGCCGGGTGGGAGCCCGATGCCGCCGGGGTGCTGCGCAACGGCGAGGGGCGCGCCTTCGCCTTCACCATTCTGCTGCGGCAGGGCGCGTCCGAGATGCGGGCGATCGTGGACATCTATGTCGAATCGCTGCGCCGTCTGGGCATCCGCGTGGACACGGCCAGCGTGGACAGTGCGCAATATACCGAGCGGGTGACCGAATTCGACTTCGACATGACGCATATGGTGCGCGCCATGTCGCTCAGCCCGGGCAACGAGCAATGGCTCTACTGGGGGTCGGAGGCGGCAGAAATGCCCGGCAGCCGCAACATCATGGGGGCGTCGAGCCCGGCCATCGACGCGCTGATCGAGGGGCTGCTGACCGCCGGGGGGCAGGAAGATTTCCGCGCCGCCGCGCAGGCGCTGGACCGGGTGCTGATGGCCGAGCGATTCGCCGTGCCGCTGTGGTTCTCGCCGGTTTCGCGCCTGGCGCATGACGCGCGGTTGCGGTTTCCCGAGCGGTTGCCGATGTATGGCGACTGGCTGGGCTTCCAGCCCGAGGTCTGGTGGTTCGAGGAGTGACCCTGGTTCGAGGCTGATCGGCGTGGTCGCGGAAAGCGGCACTCCCGCCCCCGCGCCGCCCGCGGGCTGACGCCCGCGCTCGGCGCGGCGTTGGGCCGGGCCGGGGCGCAAGCGCCCCGGCGGAGGGGCGTTGCCCCTCACCAGCCCCGCGAGGGGGCTGGTTTCACCCCGGAGTGTTTCGGGCAAGATGAAGCGCGCTTGCTGTGAAGCTGCGTGCCCGTTTGTGCCCGTGCGTGGCCGGGCCGCCGTGAAATGCGCGGCGTGACGCTTGCCTGCGGCGCGTTTGCCTTTTGTTCACTTTTTTCGATTGGAGCCGGGCGGCGGCTGCGTTATCTGTAGCGCCTGCGCCCGCGGCGGGCCTGCCTGAGGTGTCGGACTATGGCGGATGCGAAATTCATCGAGGTGCGCGGCGCGCGCGAGCACAACCTGAAGTCCATCGACGTGGACATTCCGCGCGACCGGCTGGTGGTGATCACGGGGCTGTCGGGGTCGGGCAAGTCGTCGCTCGCGTTCGACACGATCTATGCCGAGGGGCAGCGGCGGTATGTGGAATCGCTCAGCGCCTATGCGCGGCAGTTCCTGGACATGATGCAGAAGCCCGATGTGGACCATATCGCCGGGCTGTCGCCGGCGATCAGCATCGAGCAGAAGACGACGAGCAAGAACCCGCGTTCCACTGTCGGCACGGTGACCGAGATCTATGACTATCTGCGGCTGCTGTTTGCGCGGGCGGGCACGCCCTACAGCCCCGCCACCGGCGCCCCGATTCGCGCCCAGCAGGTGCAGGACATGGTCGACCGGGTGCTGGCCCTGCCCGAGGGCACGCGCGCCTATCTGCTGGCCCCGATCGTGCGCGAGCGGAAGGGGGAATACCGCAAGGAGTTCCTGGAGTTGCGCAAGCAGGGGTTCCAGCGGGTCAAGGTGGACGGTGCCTTTCACGAGCTGGACGACCCGCCGGTGCTGGACAAGAAGTTCCGCCATGACATCGATGTGGTGGTGGACCGGATCGTGGTGCGGCCGGGCATGGAAACGCGGCTGGCGGACAGCTTGCGCACCGCGCTTGATCTGGCCGACGGGATCGCGGTGCTGGAGGAGGCGACCGAGGTCGGCGCGCGGATCACGTTCTCGGAGAAATTTGCCTGTCCGGTCAGCGGCTTCACCATCCCCGAGATCGAACCGCGTCTGTTTTCCTTCAACGCGCCGACGGGGGCCTGCCCGGACTGTGACGGGCTGGGGGTGGAGCTGTTCTTTGACGAACGGCTGGTGGTGCCCGATGCCGCGTTGCGGCTGGCGGACGGCGCCATCGCGCCCTGGCGCAAGGGCAAGTCACCTTATTTCCTGCAGACGATCCAGTCGCTTGCGGCGCATTATGAATTCGACGCGCGTAGCCCGTGGAAGGACCTTCCGGCGCATGTGCAGCAGGTGCTGCTCCATGGTTCGGGCGGCGAGGAACTGCCGTTCCGCTATGACGAGGGCGGGCGGGTCTATAACGTTACGCGCGCCTTCGAGGGGGTCATCCCCAACATGGAGCGGCGCTACCGCGAGACCGACAGCGCCTGGGTCCGCGAGGAATTCGAGCGCTATCAGAACCACCGCCCCTGTGGCACCTGCGGCGGCCACCGGTTGAAGCCCGAGGCGCTGGCGGTGCAGATCGGTCCCGCAGACGGCGGGCGCGGCGAACGGCTGCACATTGGCGCGGTGACGGAGAAATCCATCCGCGAGGCGCTGGACTGGATCGACGGGGTGCCCGAACACCTGAGCGGCCAGCAGAACGAGATTGCGCGCGCGATCCTCAAGGAAATCCGCGAACGGCTTGGATTCCTTGTCAATGTGGGTCTTGATTATCTGACGCTGGGGCGCCATGCGGGCACGCTTTCGGGCGGGGAAAGCCAGCGCATCCGGCTGGCCAGCCAGATCGGCAGCGGGCTCACGGGCGTGCTTTATGTGCTGGACGAGCCATCCATCGGGCTGCACCAGCGTGACAATGACCGGTTGCTGACGACACTCCGGAACCTGCGCGACCAGGGCAACACGGTCATTGTGGTCGAACATGACGAGGAGGCGATTCGCACCGCTGATCACGTGCTGGACATCGGCCCCGGCGCCGGGGTTCATGGCGGGCGGATCGTCGCGCAGGGCACGCCCGAGGCGATCATGGCGGACCCTGCAAGCGTGACCGGCCAATACCTGAGCGGGACGCGCGAGATTGCCGTGCCGAAGACACGCCGCAAGGGAAACGGCAAGAAACTGCGCGTGGTCAGGGCCAGCGGCAACAACCTGCGCGATGTGACGGTGGATTTCCCGCTGGGCCGGTTCGTCTGTGTCACCGGGGTTTCGGGGGGCGGCAAGTCCACCCTGACCATCGAGACCCTGTTCAAGACCGCCAGCGCGCGGCTGAACGGGGCGCGGCAGACCCCGGCACCATGCGAGACGATCAAGGGGCTGGAGCATCTGGACAAGGTGATCGACATCGACCAGCGGCCCATCGGGCGCACGCCGCGGTCAAACCCGGCGACCTATACCGGCGCCTTCGGTCCCATCCGTGACTGGTTCGCGGGCCTGCCGGAATCGCGCGCGCGCGGCTACAAGCCGGGGCGGTTCAGCTTCAACGTCAAGGGCGGGCGCTGCGAGGCCTGCCAGGGCGACGGGGTGCTGAAGATCGAGATGAACTTCCTGCCTGATGTCTATGTCACCTGCGAGACATGCAAGGGCAAGCGCTACAACCGCGAAACACTGGAAGTCCTGTTCAAGGGCAAAAGCATCGCCGACGTCCTGGACATGACGGTTGAAGAGGCGCAGGGGTTCTTTTCGGCCGTTCCGGCGATCCGGGACAAGATGGATGCGCTGATGCGCGTGGGGCTGGGCTATATCAAGGTCGGCCAGCAGGCGACCACCCTGTCAGGGGGCGAGGCGCAGCGGGTGAAGCTGTCGAAGGAACTGGCGCGGCGCTCCACGGGCCGGACGCTCTACATCCTGGACGAGCCGACCACGGGGCTGCATTTCGAGGATGTGCGCAAGCTCCTGGAGGTCCTGCACGAACTGGTGGAGCAGGGCAACAGTGTGGTGGTGATCGAGCACAATCTGGACGTGGTGAAAACCGCCGACTGGATCATCGACATCGGCCCCGAGGGCGGCGATGGCGGCGGCCAGATCGTCGCCACCGGCACGCCGGAGGCGGTGGCGCAGGTGGCCGAAAGCCACACCGGGCGCTATCTGGCGCCGCTTCTGAAAGCCCGCCGGGTGGCGGCCGAATAGCTGGCCCGCGCGGCCCTTTGCGGGCCAGGGCAGAGGCGGCACGGGCCACGCGGGGTGTCACAAAACCGTTGCATTGCCCGCCGCCTTGCCTAGGCTGGAACGATTGGGGACGGCGCATCAGCGCGTCGCCGCCGACATGACGCTGTCACGGAACCCGGCTTGAATGGCGTGGACTTCGGTCCGCGCCCCGGTCGGGGGCGTGTTCCGGCCGTTCTTGCTCTGACAGGGGGATCCCATGAAACATCATAGAAATGCACGGTCCGCAGGCTCGCAGGCGCCGCACGGGCTCAAGCGGCGCAGTTTCCTGACGCTGGCGGGCGCAAGCCTTGCGGTGACGGGGGCGGGCGCCTTCACCATGAACACGGCGCGTGCAGGGGGCGGGTATCGCGTGGGCGTGCTGCACATCAACGACATGCACAGCCGCCTGGCCGAAATCAGCCGCCACAACTCCACCTGCTCGGACGGCGATTCGGCCGATGGCAACTGCTTCGGCGGGGCCGCCCGGCTGGCGACGGCCATCCGCGAACACCGCGCCGCCATGGATTCGGACGGGTTGGCGCATGTCACGCTGGATGCGGGCGACCAGTCGCAGGGAACGCTGTTCTACAC
Organism: Paracoccaceae bacterium; assembly: GCA_020832705.1. Classification (GTDB taxonomy): domain Bacteria; phylum Pseudomonadota; class Alphaproteobacteria; order Rhodobacterales; family Rhodobacteraceae; genus Rhabdonatronobacter. The sequence continues at coordinate 1,498 of JAFIEE010000154.1, read as the reverse complement.
CACCTATCGTGGCCGGGCCGAGATCGAGATGATGAACATGATCGGCTTTGACGCCATGGCACTGGGCAATCACGAGTTCAACAACGGCCCCGACAGCCTGGCCGAGATGATCGCACTGGCTGAATTCCCGGTGATTTCCGGCAATACCAACGTGGCCGAGGGGCCGTTGGGTGACGTGCTGGAGGAATACACCGTCATCGAGCGCGAGGGCGAGCGCATCGCCGTGCTGGCCGTGACCACGCCGGACACGGCCTTCATCTCCTCGCCCGGGCCGCATGTGACCTTCAGCGATGACATCGCGTATCTGCAGGCGGCCGTGGACCGTGTGCGCGGCGACGGGATCGACAGGATCCTGCTGCTCAGCCATGTGGGTTTCAACCGCGACCAGCAGATCGCGGCCGAGGTGGACGGGATTTCCGCCATCATCGGCGGGCACAGCCACACGCTTCTGTCCAACACGGTCGAGGGCGCGCCGGCCTACGCCACGCTGGTTGAAAGCCCCTCGGGGCGGGCGGTGCCGATTGTTCAGGCCTATGCGTTCTCGCGCTATCTGGGCCGGCTGGAACTGGAATTCGGCGACGATGGCGCCGTGGTTTCGGCCAGCGGTGACACGATCCTGCTGGATGCGTCCTTTGCCGAGGCCGAGGACCTCAAGGCCCGGATCGACGAACTGGCCGGGCCGATCGAGGAGATGGTGCGCACTCCGGTGGCGGAACTGGCCGCCGGGATCGACGGGAGCCGCGAAAGCTGCCGCACCATGGAGTGCGAGATGGGCAATACCGTGGCCGATGCCATGCTGGAGGCGGTCGCAGGGCAGGGGATTGCCATCGCGCTGGCCAATGGCGGTGGTTTGCGCGCTTCACTGGGCGAAGGGACGGTGACGCTCGGCGACGTGCTGACGGTGCTGCCGTTCCAGAACACGGCGTATACGCTGGAAGTCACCGGCGCCACGATGATCGCCGCGCTGGAGCACGGGGTGAACGCCATCGAGGACGGTGCCGGGCGCTTCCCGCAGGTGGCGGGGCTGCGGTTCCGGCTGGACCCGTCGGTGGCCCCGAACGAAGGCCGCGTGTCTGCGGTCGAGGTGCGCGACGGTGACGGCTGGGCGCCCATCGACCCCGAGGCGGTCTACGGGCTGGTCACCAACAACTTCATGGCGGGCGGCGGCGACGGTTACGCGATGCTGGCGACCGACGGCATGAACGGCTACGACACCGCCATCGACCTGGCCGAACTGCTGGCGCAGTATCTTTCGGCGCACGAGCCCTTCGCCCCGGTGATCGACGGGCGGATCCTGCAGTAACGGCGGGCGCCGCCGCGCTGGGTTCGAGGGCGCGTTCGGCGGCGCATCCGGTCATGAGGGCCGCACCGGGCACGCCCCGGTGCGGTTTTTTCGTTATCCGGTTGCTTGCTGACCGGTTTGCGGGCGTGCCGGTGTGCGTGGCGCGAAAGCGCCCCCGGGACGTGCCCCGCCCCCCCACCCGCACGCCCCGGGGGC
>JAFIEE010000153.1 GCA_020832705.1 Paracoccaceae bacterium | reverse complement strand
GTGGGACCGGCACCCGCTGGGCGAGGCGATGCGGGCGGACCCGGGCGATCCGGCAGCGTGACACGGTTCGCGCCGTCGCCCACGGGGCCCTTGCATCTGGGGCATGCGTTTTCCGCGCTGGTGGCGCGGGAACGGGCGCGCGGGCCGGGGGGGCAGTTTCTGCTGCGGATCGAGGATATCGATCTGGCGCGGTGTCGACCGGAATACGAGGCGGCGATCTTCGATGACCTGCGCTGGCTGGGGCTGGACTGGCCCGCGCCGGTGATGCGGCAATCGGCGCGGATGGGGGCCTACAGGGCAGCCCTCGCGCGGCTGGCCGAGATGGGGGTGCTGTTTCCCTGCGGCTGTCGGCGCGCGGACATCCGCGACGCGGTGTCGGCGCCGCAGGAGGGGGCGGCGGTCGTCGGGCCCGACGGGCTGGTCTATCCGGGCACCTGTCGCGGGCGGTCGATGGCCGAGGCCGGGCCGGCGGATGCGCTGCGGCTGGACATGTCCCGCGCGCTGGCGATCGTCGGCGGGGCGCGCTTCATGGAAACCGGCGACGGGTTTGCCGGAACGCACGCGCTGGATGCGGCGTGGATGCGCGCGCAGGTCGGCGACGTGGTGCTGGCGCGGCGCGATCTGGGCACCAGCTATCACCTGTCGGTGGTGGTGGACGATGCCGCGCAGAAGATCACCGAGGTGGTGCGCGGCGCCGACCTGTTCGAGGCCAGTTTCATCCATGTGCTGCTGCAGCGCCTGCTGGACCTGCCGGTGCCGCGCTATCACCACCACCGGCTGATCCGGGACGGCGCGGGCAGGCGGCTGGCCAAGCGCGACGATGCGCGCGCCATCGCGCTTTACCGCGCGGAAGGGGCCAGCCCGGATGACATCCGCGCGCTGGTCAGTCTGCCTGCGGCACCATGATCTCGACCTCGGCACCATCGCGGAGCGCGGTATAGAAGCAACTGCGCCGGTTGGTGTGGCAGGCCGGGCCGGTCTGATCGACCAGCGCCAGAAGGCAATCGCGATCGCAGTCGATCCGGAGTTCCACCAGCGTCTGCACATGCCCGGAGCTTTCGCCCTTCACCCAGAACGTCGCACGCGATCGCGACCAGTAGGTCACACGCCCGGTGGCCAGCGTCTGTGCAACTGCATCGGCGTTCATCCAAGCCACCATAAGCACCTCGCCGCTGGTGTGGTCCTGCGCGATGCAGGGGATCAGGCCCTTTTCGTCATAACGTAGGGATTGCGGATCGAAGCGCATGCGTTATCTCCTGCTCAGGGGCGGGATCACCGCTTAGGACAGGATCGCAGCAAGGGGAAGCCCGGTGACCGAGAATGCCGACCTGATCAAGCTCTACTCCGGGCGGATTCTGGCGCTGGCGTCGGATATCCCGCATCTGGGGCGGCTGGCGCACCCGCAGGCCAGCGTCAAGCGGCGCTCGCCACTGTGCGGGTCCACGGTGACGGTCGATCTGGACATGGCCGACGGGCGCGTCAGCCGCTTCGGGCAGGAGGTGAAGGCCTGCGCGCTGGGTCAGGCGGCGGCGGCCGTTCTGGGCGGCGCGGTGATGGGGCGCACCCGGGCGGAACTGGAGGCCGCACGCGATGCGTTGCGCACCATGCTGAAATCCGGCGGCCCGGTGCCGGGGGCGCCGTTCGACGGGTTCGAGGTCCTGGAACCGGCGCGGGAGTATCGCAACCGCCATGCCTCGATCCTGCTGGCGGTCGAGGCCGCCGCCGAAGCCGCCGCCGAAGCCGAGGCGCAGCAGGCAATCTGAGCGTCCCGGGCGATGAGGCTCAGGCGGGCGTCACCGCGGGACGTGCGGCGCGGGTCACGGCCCTGCCGCGCATGGACCGGAACGCCGCCGCAATGGCAGCACGCAGCCAGGCGGCATGGAGGGTGCGGATCTGGCGTTCCAGCGTAAGATGGTCGACGGTGTGCGGGCGGTGCATCGGGCGGGGGTCCTGCATGGGTATGTTGGACCGCGCATCTATGGAGCCCGCAGCGCCACCGCCAGCGCCGTTCGCGCAACCCCGCCATGCGGGCCATGCAACACCGCAGGGCAGGCATTGCTACGTTAGCGCTAACTGGCTATATGCCCCGCAAGTGAAGCCTGCAACGACGCCTGACCAGGGGGACCGCCCATGCCACTCGATTCCCGCATCGCCGCCGTCACCGACCGGATCCGCGACCGCTCACGCAGGCATCGGGACCGGTATCTGGACCGGCTGCGCGCGGCCGCCGAGGCCGGGCCGGTGCGTGCGCATCTGAGCTGTTCCAACCAGGCCCATGCCTATGCCGCCATGGCCGAGGACAAGGACGCGCTGGCCGCAGCGCGCGCGCCGCACCTGGGCATCGTCACCGCCTATAACGACATGTTGTCCGCGCATCAGCCGTTCGAGCGCTACCCCGATCAGATCCGCGCCGCCGCAAGGCGCGCCGGCGCCACGGCGCAGGTGGCGGGCGGGGTGCCCGCCATGTGTGACGGGGTCACGCAGGGCCAGCCGGGGATGGAACTGTCGCTGTTCTCGCGCGATGTGATTGCGCTGTCAGCCGGGGTGGCCATGTCCCACAACTGTTTCGACGCAGCGCTCTGGCTGGGGGTGTGCGACAAGATCGTGCCGGGGCTGGTGATCGCGGCGGCGAGTTTCGGGCATGTGCCGGCGGTCTTTGTCCCCGCCGGGCCCATGGTCAGCGGCCTGCCCAATGACGAAAAGGCGAAGGTCCGCCAGCAGTTCGCCACCGGCGAAGTGGGGCGCGAGGCGCTGATGAAGGCCGAGATGGAAAGCTACCACGGCCCCGGCACCTGCACCTTCTACGGCACCGCCAACACCAACCAGATGCTGATGGAATTCATGGGCCTGCACCTGCCCGGCGCGGCTTTCGTCAACCCCGGCACGCCGCTGCGCGAGGCGCTGACCGGGGCGGCGGTGGCGCGCGCGGCGCAGATCACGGCACTGGGGAATGACTATCGCCCGGCGGGCGAGATTCTGGACGAACGCGCCTTTGTCAACGGCATGGTGGGGCTGATGGCCACCGGCGGGTCCACCAATCTGGTGCTGCACCTTCCGGCGATGGCGCGGGCGGCGGGGATCATCCTGGACCTGGAGGATTTCGCCGACCTCTCCGCCGCCGTGCCGCTCATGGCGCGGATCTATCCCAACGGGCTGGCGGATGTGAACCATTTCCACGCCGCCGGGGGCCTGGGCTACATGATCGGCGAATTGCTGGACGCGGGGCTGTTGCACGCGGACGCCCGCACCGTCGCGGGCGACGGGCTGGCCCGCTACGCGCAGGAGCCGAAGCTGCGCGACGGCGCGCTGGTCTGGGAAGATGGCGCGGGCGAAAGCCTGAATGACCGCATCCTGCGCCCGGTGGCGGACGCGTTCCAGCCCACCGGCGGGTTGCGGCAGTTGCAGGGCAACCTGGGGCGCGGGTTCATCAAGACCTCGGCCGTGGCCGAGGACCGGCTGCTGATCGAAGCCCCCGCGCGCGTGTTCGAGGATCAGGAGGCGGTCAAGACCGCGTTTCGCGCGGGCGAATTCACCGGCGATGTGGTGGTGGTGGTCCGCTTCCAGGGCCCGGCGGCGAACGGGATGCCGGAACTGCACGCGCTCACGCCCGTTCTGGCGGTGTTGCAGGACCGGGGCTACAAGGTGGCGCTGGTCACCGACGGGCGCATGTCCGGGGCCAGCGGCAAGGTGCCCGCAGCCATCCACATGAGCCCCGAGGCCGCCAAGGGCGGACCGCTGGCGCGGCTGCGCGATGGCGACCTTGTACGGCTGGACGCCCCGGCGGGCACGCTGGAGGTGCTGGCCGAGGGGTTTGACGACCGCGCCCCGGCCATGCCGGACCTGAGCGCCAGCCATGTCGGCATCGGGCGCGAGATGTTCGGGCTGTTCCGGGCCAATGTCAGCGACTCGACCTCCGGCGCCGGGGTGCTGGGGCTGTAACGCCCCGCGCGATGGCCGGAAGCGCCCGCTCGGCGGGCCCCACCCACCCGCCCCGGCACGCCTCGCGGGCGCTGTCCCTGCACCGGGTGCAGGGACAGGGACGCGGTGCAGCCCTGTGACGCGCTCAGACCCCGATCTGCGGACCCGGGCAGAACATCGGCTCGGGGCTCTGTTCGACCTCGTAGATCTCGTCGCCCGGGGCATCATCGATGAAGCGGGCGCGCAAGCCATCGTCGGTCAGCCAGAAATGCCAGCAATGGGTGCGCGCATCGTCCTCGTAGGCGAAACAGATCTGGTCCTCGTGCGGGAACCAGACGCCGTTGCGGCATTCCTCGCCGATGAAGGCCCAGAGCACGCGGCGCCCTTCCTTGAACTGCTCGATCCCGTAGGGCACGCCATCCAGCCCGAAGGTCAGGGTGCGCCCGGTCACATAGGCGTCGAATTCCTCGGCGCTCATGGGCGTTTCGGCGGCCGGGGCCGGGGATGTGACGGCTACGGCGGCCAGAAGGGCAAGCGCGGCAAGGGGGGCGTGAGGCATGGCGACTCCAGAATACTGCGGCGGTAGGGTGCCACAACTCAGGCGGCGGGACCAGTCACGGGCTGTTCATCATGCGGGCGCGCCGGGTCGGCTGCCCGCGCCCGTGCCAGCACCCGGTCCACGCGCCTGTCCATCAGCCGGAACCACAACGGCGGCCAGAGCGCGACGATCCCCATGGCGGGAAGCGACCAGGGCAGGACCGGCATCTCCTCGGGGAGGCGCAGCGCGGGATAGGGGCGCCCCGGATTGGCGTGATGATCCGAATGGCGCGGCGCATTGACCATCATGTGCGAGGAAAACCAGTGCGGGGTGTTCCATGAATGGTGGATGGTCTGCGGCTCGTAGCGGCCGTCCGGCAGGCGGCGGCGCTCCAGCCCGTAATGCTGCAGGTAATCGACCATGGCCAGTTGCGTCTGCGCGTAGAAGGACAGCCCCGCCCACGCCGCCACCCCCGCCCAGCCGAAGGCCGCCCAGGCCAGCACCAGAAAACCCAGCGCGCCGCCGACATAGGCCAGATAGGGGTTGGTCCAGCCCGGGCGCCCCGCGCGGGCGGCGCGGTCGCGTTCCACACGGTATCCCGCGATGAAGCTGCCGGTCCAGCCACGCGCGAAATTGCGGTAAAAGCTCATCCCCTTGCGCGGAAAGTTCGGGTCCTTCGGCGTGCCGACATGGACATGATGCAGCAGCCGGTGCGCGGTGGTGTGATGGCCATAGAGCATCGAGGTATAGACCCACTGCCCCAGCCCGAACAGCACCCGGCTGCCCCGGTGGATCAACTCATGCGCGTTCGAATTGCTGACCTGCCCGAAAAACAGCCCGAAACCGAAGAAGGCCGCCACACGTTCGGCCCCGGACAGCCCGGTCACCCCCGCCACCGCCGCCGCGCCCAGCGGCATCAGCGCCAGATGCGCCAACGCGAGCGTGGCCGAAAGCGCGTCGGCGGCGGGAAACGCGCTGCCCGGCGCGCCCTCGCGGCTGGCGACCTTCAGGATCTGGTCCATGCCGAGCGCGAAGAAGGACATGTAGAGCGCGGCGGCCCAGATCCAGGCGCCGCCCGCGACGCCGCCGATGGCGAGAAGCGCCACCGGTGCCAGCGTGGCAAGGGCGAAGGGTTGGATGTAATGGCGCATGAGCGGAACCGTGGCTGCGACGGGTGCGCCTCAATCTAGCAGGTTTGCGCGGCCCGTCACGCGCCCTTGCGTCGCAGCCGGGGATGGCGGGGCGCGCGGCGCGGCGCTAGGCTGCGCCGGAAACCATCCGAAAGGACGCCCCATGGCCGAAAAGATCACCGCGCTGGACCTGCCCCCCGCCGACCCGATGCCGGAGCGGACGCAGAAGTATCTGGACAAATGCACCGAGAAGCTCGGCTTCGTGCCCAATGTGCTGCGCGCCTACAGCTTCGACGTGGTGAAATTCGACGCCTTCGTGGCCATGTACAACGATCTGATGCTGGGCGAGAGCGGGCTGAGCAAGCTCGAGCGCGAGATGATCGCGGTGGTGGTCAGTTCCATCAACCGTTGCTGGTATTGCCAGGTCGCCCATGGTGCCGCGGTGCGGGCGCTGTCGGGCGATCCCGCGCTGGGCGAGGCGATGGTGATGAACTACCGCGCCGCGCCGCTGGATGCACGCACCCGCGCCATGCTGGATTTCGCCGCGCTGGTGACCGAAGCCAGCGCGAAAGTGACCGAGGCCGACCGCGAGAACCTGCGCGCCCACGGGTTCAGCGACCGCGACATCTTCGACATCGTGGCGGTGGTGGGGTTCTTTTCCATGTCGAACCGGGTCGCCTCGGCCATCGGGATGGCGCCGAACGCGGTCTATCACGGCATGGCGCGCTGAACCGCCCGCCGGGGGCATGCGTTGGCCACACCCGCGCCCGCGCCGCGCGGCGGGTGCGGCCGGAAGAAGCGCCCGCTCAGCGCCCCGCCCCCCCGCCCATGGCGCTTCGCGGGCGCTGCCCGCGCCTACGCGCGGGCGGGCAGGATCGAGAGGCGGATGCAGATCGCAGCGCGGGCCGTCAGCGCTGGATACTCTCCAGATAGGAGGTCAGCGCCACCACCCGTTCGGGGATCATGCGGCTGGCACCGGGGCCAAGGTCCACATGCATCAGCCGCCCGGTCATCAGATGGCTCATGTCCGGCATGTCTTCGCTGTCGACATGCGTCATCAACCCGCGCGCATAGCCGTCCAGCCGGTCCAGCACCGCGCGCTGCGGGAAACCGCCGTCACGCGCCGCAATCCCGGTCAGGTCCGGCCCGCCGGGGCCGCCGCGGCCTGTATCGGCGTGGCATCCGGCGCAGTTCTCGGTGAACAGCCGTGACCCGGCGGCGGGACCGGCGAAAGGGTTGCAGGCCGCCAGCGCACCCAGCGCCGCCACGGCCAATGCAGAGCGGAGCAGTCGGCGTGTCACGCTGGCCTCGCTTTGGTTCGGTTGCACACGGGACGACCATCGCACGTCCGCGCCGCCGCGCCAACCCCTGAGCGGTTGGCCCTCTCAGCAGTTGGGCACATTCACCGCCAGCCCGCCGAGCGCGGTTTCCTTGTATTTCTCGGACATGTCGGCGCCGGTCTGGCGCATCGCCTCGATGCAGTTGTCCAGCGGCATGAAATGCGTGCCGTCCCCGCGCAGCGCCAGGCTTGCAGCCGAAACCGCCTTGATCGCGCCCAGCCCGTTGCGTTCGATGCAGGGCACCTGCACCAGCCCCTTCACCGGGTCGCAGGTCATGCCCAGGTGATGCTCCAGCGCGATCTCGGCGGCGTTTTCCACCTGCTCGGGGCTGCCCCCCAGCACCGCCGCCAACCCGGCGGCAGCCATGGCCGAGGCCGCGCCGACCTCGGCCTGGCAGCCGCATTCGGCGCCGGAAATGCTGGCGTTGTGCTTGATCAGCCCGCCAATGGCGGCGGCGGTCAGCAGGAAGTCGCCCACCTGCACCGGGCGGGCGCCGGGGACATGGTCCAGCCAGTAGCGGATGGTCGCGGGGACCACGCCCGCGGCGCCATTGGTGGGCGCGGTGACCACCTGCCCGCCAGCGGCGTTTTCCTCGTTCACGGCCATGGCGTAGACGCTGATCCAGTCGTTCACCACATGCGGCGGGGTGACGTTCAGCGCGCGCTCGGCTTCCAGTGCTGCGCGGATGCGCGGGGCACGGCGGCGCACGCCCAACCCGCCGGGCAAGGTGCCTTCGGTGGCCAGCCCCCGGTCGATGCAGCCCGTCATCACCGCCCAGAGACGTTTCAGCCCCGCGTCCAGTTCGGACGGCGCGCGCAGGGCCAGTTCATTCGCGCGCTTCATCGCGCCGATGCTGCGCCCGCTGGTGCGCGCCATCTCCAGCATCTGCGCGGCGCTCTTGAACGGATACGGGAAATCGGCGGCGGGCGCGGGCGGCGGGGCGCCCAGTTCGGCCTCGGTCACCACAAAACCGCCACCGATGGAGTAATAGGTCTCGGCAGCGATCACGTCGCCTTCGGCATCGGTGGCGCGCAGGACCAGCCCGTTGGCGTGCCCCGGAAGCGGCGCGCCATAGTCGAATGCCAGATCGCGCGCGGGGTCGAAACGCAGACGCCCGAGCCCCTCGACCTCGATCTCACCGTTGTGCCGGATCCCTGCCAGCGCCGCCTCGGCGCGGGCGGCGTCGTAGTCCTCGGGGCGGAACCCGGCCAGGCCAAGGATCACCGCGCGGTCGGTGGCATGCCCCACACCGGTAAAGGCGAGCGAGCCATGCAGCGTGGCGCGCAACCCGGCCACGCGGAACGGCTGGCCACGCAGATGATCAAGGAACCGCGCCGCCGCCACCATCGGCCCCATGGTGTGCGAGGACGACGGACCGATGCCCACCTTGAACATCTCGAAGACCGAAAGAAACATGTCGCGCTCCCGTGCTGGGTCCATGCCGGTGTAGGCGGGTGTTGGCCCCGCGGGATGGCCGAAGGCGACACGATGCGGTGAAAAACGGACAGCGGCAAGTTGGCCGGGCGCGGGGGGGGGGGCCGGGGGGGGGGGGGGGGCGGGGCCGCGCGGCCGCCCCCGGCGCCCCCCCCCCCCCC
>JAFIEE010000152.1 GCA_020832705.1 Paracoccaceae bacterium | reverse complement strand
GGGCCGGGGGCGGGGGCCGGGGCGGGGGCCGGTGCGGGGGTCTCGTGGAGGTAGGCGACATGGGCCCATCCAAGCGGCGTGCCTTCCGGGCGGCGCAGCCAGACCCAGTTTCCGCGCTGCTCGAAGGCTGCGGCCCGCGTGCCGTTGGGCAGGCGCGTCAGCAGCCGGAACCCGGTGCCCGGCCCGTTGCGGATGTTCAGCCCGTCGCTTTCGGGATGGAATATCTGCACCGGCACCGCCCGCGCCCCGTCCCAGATCAGGTTGTGATACCAGGCCCAGCCCTCGGTCCCCCAGCCCTCGGTCCCGGCGGCGGGATCGCGCACATAGGCCCAGTTCTCGGCCAGTTCCAGCACCGCCACCCGTGTCCCGTTGGTCAGAAGCCGGATCACCGGATAGTCGATCCCGGGCCCCGCGCGCAGGTTCAGGGCCAGGTTCTCGGGGTCCTCGACCACCATCCGGACCCCCTGCGCCGCGACCGGGCCCAGTCCGGAACCAAGCGCCCCCAGAGCCACGGCAACCGCCAGCACCTGCGGGCGGACGGCGCCCCGCAACGCCCGCTGAATCGCCCGCCCGACTGCCTCTCGCAGCGCTTTTCCCGCGCCACCGCCCAGCGCCATCGCCTGCCTCCGCCCCCTGCCCTTCGGCCCATGCCCTGCTGCCGCGTGCCGCGCCGCCACATGCGGCCGGATACCCGGCGTGCCAGCTTTCGGCGCGGCAACGAAGCTGTCAAGCCTGCACGCAAGCGGCGGTACCACGGACGGGCGGCAGAGTCCGGGCGGGGACAGGCTCAGCGGAACGCGGCGACCACCAGCCGCAGCGCCGCCTCGGGCACATCGCCAAGCGGGGGCAAACCGCCCTCGGGCGCTGTGATCCAGGCAAATCCCACCAGACCGGCAGCGCCCAGTGCCAGCACGCTGCCCGCCCAGGGGCGGCGACCATCGGCCCAGGCGCTGACCCCGGCCAGCAGCGCCAGCGGCACCAGCGCCAGTCCCAGCACGAAAGCTGCCTCTGCCGTCATCGGCCCTGCCCCCCGTTTTGCGCCATGGCGCATTCCCGCCGCACGCGCGCCCTGAGCAGACACATCGGCTGCCGACCGCGCGCAAAGCGTGATGCGCGGCGCCTTATTCCGGGTCGCTCAGCCGGATCAGATGCTCGGCGCAAGGCGCCACGCGCAGGATATTGGTGGTGCCCGGAATATTGAAGGGCACCCCGGCGGTGACCACGATCTGATCGGCCTCGGTGGCGAATTCATAGCGGCGGGTGGCGCGGACGGCGCTGATGACCGCTTCCTTGAACCGGACGATTTCCGAGGTCATCACGCAATGGATGCCCCAGGTCAGGGTCAGCCGCCGCGCGGTTTCAACGATCGTGGTCAGCGCCAGGATCGGCACATGCGGACGTTCGCGCGCCACCAGCGTCGCCGTCGTGCCGGACGAGGTGAAGCAGCAGATGGCCACGATGTCCGTGGTCTCGGCGATCTCGCGCGCGGCGGCAACGATCCCGTCGGCCACCGTCTTATGCGCCACCTTGCGCGAGGCGTCGATCACCTGCTGATAGGTCGGGTCGTTCTCGACCTCGATGGCCACGGCGTTCATGGTCTCCACCGCCTCGACCGGGTAGTTGCCGGCCGCCGATTCGGCCGAAAGCATCACCGCGTCGGCGCCCTCATAGATGGCGGTGGCCACGTCCGAGACCTCGGCCCGCGTGGGCATGGGACTGGAGATCATCGATTCGAGCATCTGGGTCGCCACGATCACCGGCTTGGCGGCGGCGCGGCACTTGCGCACCAGCCGCTTCTGGATCGGGGGGACGTTCTGGATCGGCAGTTCCACGCCCAGATCGCCGCGCGCCACCATGATCCCGTCCGAGGCAGCGAGGATTTCGTCGAAGGCGGTCACCCCGGCGGGTTTCTCGATCTTGCACATGATCGCCGCGCGCCCGTTGACCAGTTCGCGCGCCTCGTAGACGTCACCCGCGCGCTGGACAAAGGACAGCGCCAGCCAGTCCACGCCCAGATCGCAGACGAATTCCAGATCGGTGCGATCCTTGTCCGACAGGGCCGCCAGCGGCAGCACCACATCGGGGACATTCACGCCCTTGTTGTCGGAGATGGTGCCACCGACCTCGACCACGCATTCGGCGTGCTCGGCATCGCAGGACTGCACCCGCAGCCGGATCTTGCCGTCGTTGACCAGAAGCCGCGCGCCGGGTTCCAGCGCGGCAAAGATCTCGGGGTGCGGCAGGCAGACCCGGTGACTGTGGCCCGGCGCCGGGTCCAGGTCCAGGCGGAAGCTCTCGCCCTCCTCGATATCGACCGCCCCCGCTGCAAAGCGGCCCACCCGCAGCTTCGGCCCCTGAAGGTCGGCGAGGATGGCGATGGGGCGCCCCAGGTCGGCCTCGACCTTGCGGATGATGGCGTGGCGGGCGCGAATGTCATCGTGGCTGCCGTGACTCAGGTTCAGCCGGAACACATCGGCGCCGGCCTCGAACAGGGCGCGGATGGTCTTGTAGTCGCTCGACGCCGGGCCCAGTGTGGCCACGATCTTGACGTTGCGTTGACGGCGCATGTCGGTCCTTTCTGCTTGCGGGGCCACCCGGAGCCTGGCGGCGGGCGCGGCGGCGAAACCTGACTGTGCGTCACACTACCGATCCCGCCTTGCACCGGGATGACTGCGCCGCGACACGTCGTTAGCGCCACCAAATATACGATCGTCCGCAGATCGCAACCCTTTGCCACTTGACCCGGGGCGCGCGCGCCAACACCTTGCCAGTGCAAGACGGAGGCAAGATCATGGATGACCAGACCCGCACTGAACTGGAAGCGGCAGCTTTTCGCACCCTTCTGGCGCATCTGGACAAGCGGCGCGACGTGCAGAACATCGACATGATGAACCTGACCGGGTTCTGTCGCAACTGCCTGTCGCGCTGGTATCAGGAAGCGGCCAACGCACGCGGGATCGACATGGACAAGGACACCGCGCGCGAAATCGTCTATGGCATGCCCTATGACCAGTGGAAGGCCGAAAACCAGACCGAGGCCAGCCCCGACCAGCAGCAGGCGTTCGAGAAGTCCTTTGCCGAGAACGTGGGCGGCAAGTCGCCGGGATCTGCGGGGTCCGGCGCCTGAGGTCGGCGGGGCATGAAACCCGCCGAGCAACTGGCACAATTCGTGCAGCAGGGGCTGCAGGCGGGGCATCCGCCGGACACCCTGCGCGCGGCATTGCTGGATGCCGGCTGGTCCGACGCCGAGGTCGACGGCGCATTGGCAGGCTGGGCAGATGCGGGGCTGGGCGTGCCGGTGCCGCGCCCGCGCGGCTCGGTCTCGGCGCGCGATGCGGCGGTCTACGGGCTTCTGTTCGTGGCGCTGCTTTCGGTGACCTGGAACCTTGTCAGCCTCGGCTTCCGGCTGATCGACACCTGGTTGCCCGACCCGCTGCGCGGCACCGGGCAGGACGCCTGGACCAGCAGTTCCATGCGCTGGTCGATGGCCGCGCTGATCGTTGTGGGGCCGTTGTTCGTGGCGCTGCATCTGCATGCCGAACGCGCCACCACCAACAAGGGGCTGCGGCGCTCGCCCATGCGCAGGCGGGTGGGCGCGCTGGGGCTGTTTCTGGCCGCGCTGGTGCTGCTGGGCGATGCGGTGGGGGTGGTCTATGCGCTGCTCAGCGGCGACATGACGGCACAATTCATCGCCAAGGCGGCGCTGGTGGCGGCGGTGGCGCTGTTGGTCATGCTCTATTTCCGCAGGTTCCTGGATGACGGCGGATGACCCGCACGGCGGCACTGCTGGCGCTGGTCTGCGCGCTGGCGGTGGCAGCAGGGCTCTGGACCATCGGCGGGCCGGGGCAGGCACGGTCGGAACGGCGTGATTCGCAGCGGATGAGCGACATCATCGCTCTGGCCCGGCACGCCGCCTGCCTGCGCGAACACGGCCAGGCCATCGACACCACACACCGCGATTGCCCCGCGCCCGCGCGCCGCACGGACCCGCTGAGCGGTGACGCCTATCATGTCGAGGAAACAATCAGCGGCGACATCCGCGTCTGTGCCCGGTTCGAGAACGACCCGCCGCCTGCGCATGTCCCGCGCACCATGGTCTTTGCCGATGACACCGGCTGCCTGACCTACCGCGCCGGGGCGCAGCCGCTCCGGGCCATTCCGGTGCGTTACTGAGACGGAAGAGAGCAAGCGCCCGCCAGACCGCCAGACCGACAGACCGACAGACCGCCGAGGCCAAGGCCAGGGTCGGCGGCGCAGGGCAGGCCCGCATCCGCCCCAAAACCGCGCCGCAAGCGCCCGTCCCCGCCCCCGGGCCGGGCTGCGCCGGTCGCACCGGGCAGCGGCGCGCCGGTTCAGATCGCGGCCTTGCGGCTCTCCTCGATGTAGATTTCGCGCAGGCGCCGCGCCAGGGGCCCCGGCGTGCCGTCACCCAGCGCCACCCCGTCGATCGCCACCACCGGCATGACGAAGGTGCTGGCCGAGGTCACGAAGGCCTCGTCCGCCGCCTTGGCCTCGTCCACGGTGAAGCTGCGCTCCTCCACCGGCATCTGCGCCTCGCGCGCGAAACGCAGCACGGCGGCGCGGGTGATCCCGTGCAGAATGTCATTCGACAGCGCCCGCGTCACGATCCGCCCGTCCCTGATGATATAGGCGTTGTTCGACGTGCCTTCGGTCACCTCGCCATCCTGCACCATCCAGGCGTCATCTGCGCCTTGCCTGATCGCCATCATCTTGCCCATGGACGGATAGAGCAGTTGCACCGTCTTGATGTCGCGCCGCCCCCAGCGGATATCATCGATGGTGATGACCTTCATGCCCTTCTGCGCCTTGGGGCTGTCCACCAGCGCCGGGTTGGACTGGGTGAACAGCACCACGGTGGGGGGCGTGGTCTCGGGGTCCGGGAACAGGAAATCGCGGTCCCCGGGCGCCCCGCGGGTGACCTGCAGATAGATCATGCCAAGCTCCAGCCCGTTGCGCGCCACCAGTTCGCGGTGCACCTCCAGCCACTGGTCGCGGTCCATCGGGTTGGCGATGTCCAGCTCGCCCAGCGACCGCTCCAGCCGCGCCAGGTGCCCGTCGAAATCGATCAGCTTGCCGTCGATGACGGTCGTGACCTCGTAGACCCCGTCGGCCATCAGGAACCCGCGATCGAAGATCGACACCTGCGCGGCATCCTCGGGCAGATACGCGCCGTTGACATAGACAGTGCGGCTCATGGCGCGCTCCCTTATCCCCAGAGTTCTGCCGCTGGCGGATGCACCCCGGCGGCGTCATAGTGCAACGCATGCGCGCGGTCTTCGGCCAGAAGCAGCGGCCCGTCAAGGTCAACCACATCGGCCCCCTGCGCGACCAGCACCGCCGGCGCCATCGCCAGCGAGGTGCCGACCATGCACCCCACCATGACCCGATACCCCGCCGCGCGGGCGGCATCGCGCAGGGCCAGCGCCTCGGTCAGCCCGCCGGTCTTGTCCAGCTTGATGTTGACCATGTCATACTTGCCCGCCAGATCGGGCAGGCTGGCGCGGTCATGGCAGCTTTCGTCGGCGCAGACCGGCAGGGGCCGCGCGATCTCGGCCAGCATCGCGTCCGCGCCCGCAGGCAGCGGCTGCTCCACCATCGCCACCCCCAGCCGCAGCAGATGCGGCGCCAGATCGGCATAGACCTCGGCGCTCCAGCCCTCGTTCGCGTCGATGATGATCCGGGTTTGCGGCGCCCCCCGCCGAACTGCCTCCAGCCGGGGCATGTCCTCGGGCGTGCCCAGCTTGATCTTCAGGAGCGGCCGGTGCGCATGGCGCCGCGCGGCAGCCTCCATCCGCTCGGGCGTATCCAGCGACAGGGTAAAGGCCGTGACCTGCGGCCCCGGCGCGGCCAGCCCGGCCAGGTCCCAGACCCGCCGCCCGGCCCGCTTCGCCTCCAGATCCCAGAGCGCGCAATCCACCGCATTGCGTGCCGCCCCCGCCGGCAGCGCATCCTGCACCGCCGCGCGCGACAGTCCCGGCGGCAACGCTTCGACCTGCGCCCGGACCGACGCCATGCTCTCGCCATACCGGGCGTAAGGCACGCATTCGCCCCACCCCCGCACCCCGTCGCGCGCGACCGTCACCGTCAGCACATCGGCATGCGTGCGCGAGCCGCGCGCGATGGTGAACACTTCGGCCAGCGCAAAGCGCTCCTCCTGAACCTGCAACACCATCCCGCCCTTCATCTTGCCCAGAATACTCCGGGGTGAAACCAGCCCCCTTGCAGGGCTGGTGAGGGGCAACGCCCCTCTGCCCCGCCGGTCACAGGCCGACCGCTCACACCGCCGCCAGCGCGTCGACCAGCCGCCCCGCACCGTGGCGATAGGGATCCACCGTCGGCAGCCCCATCCGCGCTTCCACCTCGGCACAATACGCCAGCGCCTCGGCATCGGGCAGCCCGGCCGTGTTCACCGACACGCCGACCACCTGACACGCCGGGTTTGCCACCCGCGCCAGATGCAGCGCCGTGTCGCGCAGGTCCTCGAGCGATGGCAGGCTGTAGCCCGGAAGCCCGCGCATATGCGTCCGCGTGGGTTCATGGCTCAGGATCAGCGCATCGGGCTGGCCGCCATGGATCAGCGCCATGGTGACCCCGGAATAGGACACATGGAACAGCGACCCCTGCCCCTCGATCAGGTCCCAGTGGTCGGGGTCGTTGTCGGGCGTCAGCCATTCGATGGACCCGGCCATGAAATCGGCGATCACCGCGTCCACCGGGACCCCGTCCCCGGTGATCAGGATGCCGGTCTGCCCGGTGGCCCGGAAACTGGCCTTCATGCCGCGCGCGGCCATCTCGCGCTCCATGCAGAGCGCGGTATACATCTTGCCGACCGAACAATCCGTGCCCACGGCCAGACAGCGCTTGCCGCGCCGTTTCTCGCCATTGGCGATGGGGTATTTCACCGACGGCACACGCACATCATGCAAGCTGCGCCCCGTGGCTTCGGCCACCGCCTTCAGGTCCGGTTCGTCGCGCAGCAGGTTGTGCAGCCCCGAGGCCAGGTCGAACCCTTCCTCCAGCGCCATCACCAGAACCTTCTTCCAGGCCGGGGAAATGACCCCGCCCCGGTTCGCCACGCCGATCACAAGCGTCTTCGCCCCCGCCGCCCGCGCCTCGGCCAGGGTCATGTCCGGAAGACCCATGTCGGCGCGACAGCCCTCCATCCGGAACTGCCCGATGGCGAATTCGGGGCGCCAGTCCTTGATGCCTTGCGCGACCTTGGCCGCCAGCGGGTCGGGCGCATCGCCCAGAAACAGAAGATAGGGCGTCTGGATCATCCTTGCCTCCGCAACAGACCGGTTTCGCGCAATACTACGCAATTCCCGCACAAGTTTCGCAGAAATCCCGGCCGATTTCCGTGCAACCCGCGCAGAACCCGCCGCCAGGGGCGCATTCTGCCGCAGAATCGTGCAGGCATCGTGCCGCGGCAGACCGCGACCCGCCGCGCGCGGGGGGATGCCGCAATGCAGCGCCGCCGCCGCGCGGGCGCAGAAACGATGCTTGCACATGCTCGCGCAACAATCTATCCGGGCAGAAGCGCCAGACGCAACATCGTGACCAGACGTTCCCGAAAGAGGTGCCGCATGAGTTTCCGACTGCAACCCGCCCCGCCCGCGCGTCCGAATCGCTGCCAGCTCTTCGGTCCCGGCTCGCGCCCGGCGATCTTTGCAAAGATGGCGGCCAGCGCGGCGGATGTGATCAACCTCGACCTCGAGGATGCGGTGGCCCCCGACGACAAGGCGACGGCGCGCGCCCACATCATCGCCGCCACGCACGAGATCGACTGGGGCGCCAAGCTGCTGAGCGTGCGCATCAACGGGCTGGACACGCCGTGGTGGTATCGTGATGTGGTGGACCTGCTGGAACAGGCCGGGCCGCGGCTGGACCAGATCATGATCCCCAAGGTCGGCTGCGCCGCGGACATCTACGCCGTGGATGCGCTGGTAAGCGCGATCGAGGCCGCAAAGGGCCGCAAGAAGCGCATCAGTTTCGAGGTGATCATCGAATCCGCCGCCGGGATCGTGAACGTGAACGAAATCGCCGCCGCCTCGCCCCGGCTGCAGGCGATGTCGCTGGGGGCGGCGGATTTCGCGGCCTCGATGGGCATGGCCACCACCGGCATCGGCGGCACGCAAGAAGACTACTACATGCTGCACGAGGGCGCGCGGCACTGGTCGGACCCCTGGCACTGGGCGCAGGCGGCCATCGTCGCGGCGTGCCGGACCCATGGCGTGCTGCCGGTGGACGGCCCTTTCGGCGATTTCTCCGATGACGAAGGCTTCCGCGCGCAGGCGCGGCGGTCGGCCACGCTCGGCATGGTCGGCAAATGGGCGATCCACCCCAGGCAGGTGGCACTGGCCAACGAGGTCTTCACCCCGTCCGAGGCCGCCGTGACCGAAGCGCGCGAGATCCTTGCGGCCATGGACGCCGCGAAGACCCGCGGCGAAGGCGCCACGGTCTACAAGGGGCGGCTTGTGGACATTGCCTCGATCAAGCAGGCCGAAGTGATCGTGCGCCAGGCCGAGATGATCGCGGGCTGAGCCCGCGATCCGTGCGGAGGTGTTGCGGCCCCGGGGAGGGGGCCCCCCCCCCGCCCCCCCCCCCCCCCCCCCCCACCCCCCCCCCCGCCAACCCCCCCC
>JAFIEE010000151.1 GCA_020832705.1 Paracoccaceae bacterium | reverse complement strand
GCAGCGCCCGCGAAGGGTGCCGGGGCGGGTGGGTGGGGCACCCTGAGCGGGCGCTTCCGACCAACCGGATCAATAGCTGCGCGGCAGCCCCAGCACGTGCTCGGCGATATAGGACAGGATCAGGTTCGTGGAAATCGGCGCGACCTGATAGAGCCGTGTCTCGCGGAACTTGCGCTCGATGTCGTATTCCTCGGCAAAGCCGAAGCCGCCATGGGTCTGCACCGCTGCCTCGGCGGCTTCCCAACTGGCCTCGGCGGCCAGCATCTTGGCCATGTTCGCCTCGGCGCCCGGGTTCTCGCCGGCCTCGTAGCGGCGCACGGCGTCCTGCACCATCAGTTCCGCCGCCCGCATCCGCGCATAGGCCTGCGCGATGGGAAAGGCGATGCCCTGATTCTGGCCGATGGGGCGGCCGAAGACTTCGCGCTCCTTCGCATAGGCGCTGGCCTTTTCAATCAGCCATTTCGCATCACCGATGCATTCCGCGGCGATCAGGATACGCTCGGCGTTCATGCCCGACATGATGTAGCGAAAGCCGCGCCCTTCCTCGCCGATCAGGTTCTCGGCGGGGATTTCCACATCATCGAAGAACACCTCGCAGGTGGCATGGTTCATCATGGTGCGGATGGGGGAAATCCGCAGTCCGTTGCCCAGCGCCGCCTTCATGTCCAGAATGAAGACCGACAGCCCGTCGGTGCGCCTGGCCACCTGATCGGCGGGGGTGGTGCGCGCCAGCAGGATCATCAGGTCGGAATACTCGGCCCGGCTGGTCCAGATCTTCTGGCCGTTGACGATGTAACGGTCGCCCGCGCGCCGGGCAAAGGTCTTGATGGCGGGCGTGTTGGTCCCGCTGCCGGGTTCGGTCACGCCGAAGGCCTGCAGCCGCAGGTCACCGCGGGCGATGCCGGACAGGTAGCGGGCCTTCTGCGCATCGCTGCCATGGCGCAGAAGCGTGCCCATGGTATACATCTGGGCGTGGCACGCGCCCGCGTTCCCGCCCGCGCGGTGGATTTCCTCCAGGATCGCCGCGCCCGCCGACAGGCCCAGGCCGATGCCGCCGTACTCTTCGGGGATCAGCGCTGCAAGATAGCCCTGGGCGGTCAGGGCATCCACAAACTCGGACGGATAGGCGCGCGCTGCATCCAGCCTGCGCCAGTAGTCCCCCGGAAAATCCGCGCACAACCGCGCCACCGCGTCCCTTATGTCCTGATGCCGGTCGATCATCCGCACGCCCCCCGCTTTCCTGCCCCTCTGACGGCGACAGGCATATACCAGCCGTGCAGGCAGCGAAAGCGCGGCGCGGGCGGTCAGCCCTGCGGCGCCAGTGGTAGCAGGACGTCGAAACAGGCCCCCTGCCCCGGCTGCGACCGGATCACCAGCCGCCCGCGGTGGCGCGCAACGATATGCTTGACGATCGCCAGCCCCAGCCCGGTGCCGCCACTTTCGCGCGAGCGTGCCTTGTCGACGCGAAAGAAACGCTCGGTCAGGCGCGGGATATAGACCGGGTCCACGCCTTCGCCCCAGTCCTGCACCCGTATCCGCACGGCCGGGCCGTCGATCCCGGCAACCTGTGCAAGCTGCGTGCCACTGATTTCGACGCGCCCCCCGCGCGCGCCGTATTTCAGGGCGTTTTCCAGCAGGTTGCAGAACACCTGCACCAACTGGTCATGATCTCCGGGAACCTCGGGCAGGTCGGCGGGCAGGTCCAGATCAACCCTGACCCCGGCCGCTTCGGCCTGCGGGCGCAGCGCGGCGACGGTCGCCCGCACCACCGCGTCGGGCGAAACCGGATCGCGCGGGCGGATCCGCTGCGCGTTCTCGACCCGTGACAGCGACAGCAGATCCGCCACCAGCCCGGTCATGCGCGCGGCCTCCTGCGCCATGATGTCCAGAAACTCGGCGCGGGTGTCCGGATCGGCGCCGGCCGTGCCCTGCAGGGTTTCGATGAAACCCGCCAGCACGGTCAGGGGCGAGCGCAGTTCGTGGCTGACATTGGCCACGAAGTCGCGCCGCTGCGCCTCGGCGGCGACGATCTCGGACACGTCGCGCAGGCTCACCACCCAGCCGCCCCCCGCAGGGCAATACAGCGTGACGCGCCAGCGGGTATCGGTGCTTTCACCGGAAAACAGGAGGTCCGCCTCGGCAACGCCGCCATCGCGGGCCACCCTGTCCAGCGCGGCGGACACCTCGGGTTGCCGGAACACGGCCCGCAGATGCAGGCCCGGAACACCCGCCCCCAGCAGCTCCCTTGCCGCGGGGTTCGCATCCGTCACATATCCGTCGCCATCCGCCAGCAGAACCGGGTCTGGCAGGGCGTGCAGGAGGGCGGGAACGGAAATGGCGGGCATCAGCATGGGTCCGGTCATGGCGGGGCGGGGTCAACCCGCTTTCTAGGGCCTGTTTCATGACAAGGCGATGACAACCGTCGCCGAAACCCCGCCAGACACGAAACGGCCGGCCCCGCGTGTGCGAGGCCGGCCTGAAGGCACCGGGCGCCGGGCGGGGCGTTGTTACTGGCCGCCGCCGAGCTGGTGGACATAGGCCGCGACGGCGCGGATCTCGGCTTCGCGCAGGCGGGTTTCGAACCCGGGCATCACGCCGAAACGGCTGTAATAGATGCTGTGGCGAATGTCGTCCTCGCTGCCGCCATAGAACCAGATCTGGTTGTTCAGCGCCGGGGCACCGACGAAGTAGTCGCCTTCGCCCGCGTCGCCATGGCAGGACGCGCAATTCCATTCGTAGCCTTCGGCCCCCGCATCGGCCAGCGCCTCATCATGATCCTGGCCGGACATGCGCAGTACGTAATGCACGATCTCGTCGATCTCGTCCTCATCCAGCAGGCCGTCCACGCCGAAGGCGGGCATTTCGGACCAGCGTGCCTCGGGGTAATCCTCGTTGCGGATGCCCCAGGTGACGGTGGTGACGATGTCATCCATCGTTCCGCCCCAGAGCCAGGCATCGTTCAGCAGGTTGGGATAGCCCGCCGCCTGCACGCCCGCCCCGCCCGCGCCGTGACACTGCGAGCACTGGGCCGCAAAGACCGAGGCCCCCGCATTCACCGCGAACCGGTGGAGTTCCGGGTCCTCGCGGATTTCGTCCAGGTCGGTTTCGGTCAGTTGCGCGAACCACACGTCGTTGCGGGTTTCGAATTCCGCGATCTCGGTGGCCACATTCGCGCGCGACGAATACCCCAGCAGCCCCGAGGTGGCGCTCTGGATGCCTGGCCATGCAGGATAGGCGATCCAGTAGCCGACCGACCAGACCACGGTGATCAGGAAAATCCAGACCCACCAGCGCGGCATCGGGTTGTCGTATTCCTCGATCCCGTCCCAGCTGTGGCCGGTGGTCGGAATGTCGTCTTCTTTCTTGCCGGTGGGCTTGTTCTTGGGCGCGTCAGCCATCAGCGTGCCTCTCTGGGTTCGGAGCGCGTGTCCCCTTGGCCGGACCGCTGGCGGTCGGTTTCGGGGGACGCAGGCTTGTCGTCATTGCGAAAGATCATGTTCGAGGTCTCGTCATGGACCTTCTTCGCGCCGGGCCGGAAGATGAAGATCACCATCCCGATGAAGAACAGGAACATGAACAGCAGGTGCCAACTGTCGGCGAATGTGCGCAAAAACGTATAGGTTTCCATAACCCCCTCCTCAGCGGCTGGTGTCAGGGACGAAGGTTTCGAAATCCACCAGCGTGCCCAGCATCTGCATGTAGGCGATGATGGCGTCCATTTCGGTCACCTCGGGCTGGCCGTCGAAGTTGCGCTGCTGCGCGCCCGGATAGCGATCGACCACGCCCGGGTCGCCCATCGGGTCGGCCTGCGCGAAGAAGTCCGAGATGGCGTTCTCCATCATCTCGTCATCATAGGGATGCCCGAGCAGGCGATAGACCCGCATGATGTCGCGCACGTGTTCGGCGTCCGACGTGCCCAGGGTGCGGTTCATCATGAAGCCGTAGCTGGGCATGATCGATTCCGGCACCACCGACTGCGGATTGATCATGTGCTGCACGTGCCAGTCGTCGCTGTAGCGCCCGCCCAGCCGGGCCAGATCCGGCCCGGTCCGCTTGGACCCCCACTGGAACGGGTGGTCATACATCGACTCGGCCGCCAGGCTGTAATGACCATAGCGCTCCACCTCGTCGCGCATGGGACGGATCATCTGGCTGTGGCAGTTGTAGCACCCCTCACGCAGGTAGATCTCGCGCCCGGCGATTTCCAGGGGCGAATAGGGGCGCATCCCGTCCACTTCCTCGATGGTGTTCTCGAGGTAGAAGAGGGGCACGATCTGCACGATCCCGCCGATCGTGACCACCAGGAAGCTGAGGACCAACAGCAGGGTGGCGTGGGTCTCGATCTTCTTGTGATGTCTGAAAATGCTCATCACACGCTCCCTTATTCAGCGGCCACGGCAGCGGCGGGCGCAGGCTTGCGCTCGGCCGTGCTGGTGACGGTTTTCCACAGGTTGTAGCACATGATGATCGCCCCGGTCAGGAACATCAGCCCGCCAAGCGTGCGCACCACATACATCGGGAACTTGGCGGCCACGGTGTCGGCGAAGGAGTTCACGAGGAAGCCCTGCGCATCGACTTCGCGCCACATCAGGCCCTCCATGATGCCGGTGACCCACATGGAGGCCGCGTAGAGCACGATCCCCAGCGTGGCGAGCCAGAAGTGCCAGCTGACCAGCCGCAGCGAATACAGCCCCTCACGCTGCCAGAGCTTCGGCACCAGATAGTAGAGCGCGCCGAAGGTGATCATGCCGTTCCATCCCAGCGCGGCCGAGTGCACGTGCCCGACGGTCCAGTCGGTGTAATGCGACAGCGCGTTGACGGTCTTGATGGACATCATCGGCCCTTCGAAGGTGGCCATGCCGTAGAAGCCCACGGCCACCACCATCATCCGGATCACCGGATCGGTGCGCAGCTTGTCCCAGGCGCCCGAAAGGGTCATCAGCCCGTTGATCATGCCGCCCCAGGAGGGCATCCACAGCATGATCGAGAAGGTCATGCCCAGCGTCTGCGCCCAGTCCGGCAGGGCGGTGTAGTGCAGATGGTGCGGACCGGCCCAGATATACAGGAAGATCAGCGCCCAGAAGTGCACGATCGACAGCTTGTAGCTGTAGACCGGGCGCTCCGCCTGCTTGGGGATGAAGTAATACATCATCCCCAGAAAGCCCGCGGTCAGGAAGAAGCCCACCGCGTTGTGGCCATACCACCACTGGATCATGGCCGACTGCACGCCAGACCAGACCGGCACCGACTTGGAGCCCCAGACCGACACCGGGATCGACACGTTGTTGACGATATGCAGCATCGCCACGGTGACGATGAAGGCCATGTAGAACCAGTTGGCGACATAGATATGCGGCTCGCGCCGGTTGATGATCGTCCCCATGAAGACCAGCAGGAACGCTACCCAGACGATGGTCAGCCACAGGTCGGGCAGCCATTCGGGCTCGGCGTATTCGTTGCCCTGGGTGGAGCCCAGCACGTAGCCGGTTGCCGCCATGACGATGAAGAGCTGGTAGCCCCAGAACACGAACCAGGCCAGGTTCCCGCCCCACAGCCGCGCCGCCGAGGTGCGCTGCACCACGTAGAATGCCGTCGCAATCAGCGCGTTGCCGCCGAAGGCAAAGATCACGGCCGAGGTATGCAGCGGGCGCAACCGGCCGAAATTCAGATACCCCTGCGCCCATTCGAAGTTGAGCTGCGGCCAGGTCAACTGCGCCGCGATGAACACACCCGCCAGAAAGCCGATGACGCCCCAGAAGGCGGTGGCGATCACACCCGCGCGCACCACGCCGTCCATGTATTCGTTCGGATTGTGGACAGGCGCCGGTTCACCGATGCGGCGAATCTGCCACAGAAACAGGCCCGATGCCGTCAGGAAAATGATGATGGCGTGGACCAGATAGGCCAGATCGCGCGCGTAGTTGGCAGCAATCGCGGCAACGATCGCGATCACGCCCAGCACGATCAGCTTGATGTAATCCCACATTTCTTGCGTCCCTTTTGTGGTGCATCCACGCAGCCTGCGCGCGTGAAATATTATGTCGCACGGTCGTTCTTTGTCATGACAACCTCAGACACACTTTGATTCAGGTCAAGAAAGTTGTTTCCTTCGCCTTGACGCAAATCAACGATGCCCCGTTGATACCGCTGCATGCAGGATTTGGGCATCGGTCGAAACGCCACAGGGAGGAAGCTGGACATGGGCTACAGGACACTGACCACCATCATCGCCTCGGAAACCGGCCTGCGGGACACGGTCAACGCCGCAATCAGCTTCGCGCGGCAACATGACGCGCATCTCGATGTCTGCTGTCTGGGCGTGGACAACACCCAGGCGGCGGGCTTCTATGCCGGGGCGCCGGCGATGATCTATCAGGAGGCGCTGGATCAGGCCCGCGCCGTGGCCGAGGCGCTGGAGGCGCAGGCGCGCGACATCCTGCGCACCGCCGAGGTGCGCTGGGGCACCGACAGTGCGGTGGTCACGCTGGGGGGGCTGGGCGCCTATGTCGGGCTGCGCGCGCGCTTTTCGGATCTTGTGATCCTGCCGCGCCCCTATGGCCACGAGCGCGGCATCAACGACGAGGCGGTGATCGAGGCCGCGCTCTTCGACGGGCAGGCGGCGGTGCTGGTCCTGCCCGAGGGGCTGGACCGGATCGCGGCCTTCGACCGGATCGTGCTGGCCTGGAACCAGAGCAACGAGTCCCTGCGCGCCGCGCGCCGCTCCCTGCCGCTGCTGAAGGCCGCCGATCAGGTCAGCATCGTGGTCATCGACCCGCCGACCCATGGCCCGGAACGCTCGGACCCGGGCGGGCTGCTCACGCAGATGCTGGCCCGCCACGGCGTGCGGGCCGAGGTCTCGGTGCTGGCGCGCACCATGCCCTCGGTCTCGGAAACCCTGCAGCGGCATGTGACCGATCAGGACGCCGAGTTGCTGGTGATGGGCGCCTATGGCCACTCGCGCCTGCGCGAGGCGATCCTGGGCGGCGCCACCCGCGACATGCTCGAAGGGCTGAAACGGCCGGTGTTCATGGCGCATTGAGCGGGGCAAGCGCCGCTTCTGCATTGTCAAACTCGGAACGCTGTGCAACACGGCGCCATTATGCTTGATACAGATATTGACGCTGTCATGACGTGGGTTGACGGCTCTGACCCGGTCTTGCAGGCCAAGCAGGCGCGGTATCGACCGCCCGATTCCGGCGACCCGGCAGCGGCGCCTACCCGCTTTGCCGACTGTGGCGAGGTCTTCTTCGCGCTGGCCAGTCTGCTGCGCTTTGCGCCATGGCTGCGGCGCATCCATGTGGTAACGGATGGTCAGGTTCCGGACGTTTTCGACCGGCTGCGTGACCACTTTGGGCCCGAGGCTGTCAGCCGTATCAGAGTCGTCGATCACCGCGAAATCCACGCTGGATACGAACACCTCCTGCCGGTGTTCAACAGCCGCAGCATCGAAACCATGCTCCATCGGGTTCCAGGGTTGGCGCCGCGCTACCTTTACATGAATGACGATTTCTTTTTGCTGCGCCCCTGTGAGCCGACAGATTTCTTTGTAGGGGATCGCTTGGTGATACGCGGAAAGCTGCGAAATGACTGGCCCGTGCGCCTGCGCCGCGCTGTGCGCAGGGCGACGGGTTGGCAGCTTTTCGCGCGCATAAGTTTCAAGGAGGGACAGGTCAACGCGGCATCGCTGCTCGGGCAGGAGGGGCGTTATCTGTGTCATGATCACACGCCACATCCGTTCATGCGTGACCGCATGGTCGATTTCTTCGCGGGGCGGCAGGAACTGATGGTCCGGAACGCATCACCTCGCTGGCGCTGCCACACGCAATTCGGCATACCCGCCGTTTCTTATCTGCTTGATTTGCAGCGGGGGAATGCGGCATTCAGCGACACCGAACTGCTCTACCTGCAACCTGCGCGGCGCCCGAACCCGCAGCGCTATCTTGCCAAGCGCTTCGCGCAGTCGGAGCAAACGCACCCGCGCTTCGCTTGTATCCAGAGCCTGGATGCCGCACCGCCAGAGGCGAGGCAAACGGCGTTTGACTGGCTGCAAGCGCGCATCATTGCCGAGGCCAACGTATGACGAAATCCAACTGGGTCGATCTGGGCGCAGTTCCGTTGGCGGGCGAAAACAACAGCTTCATCTATCCGCACCCGGACGACCCCGGACGCCTGATCAAAATACCGCGCGCGCTTGGTGCCGATCGAAAGACGCCACGGTCGCGCCTTGTCCGTCACCTCAGGAAACTCAAGCAGAAGCGGCGTTTCGACAAGGGGATCGCGCGACAGGGGGCGGCCATCCGGGCCTATGAGACCTCGGGCCATTTCTGCCCGATTCCGCTGTGTTTCGGCGCGGTGCAGACGCGGCTGGGCGAAGGTCAGGTCATCGAGGCGATCGTCGATGCGAAGGGCAACCTTGGCCCGACCCTGCGCGACCTCATGCGCACCGGCAGGCTGGAACCCGAACACCGGAGCGCCGTACTTCACCTGATGGAATCGGCCTGCGCACACAGCCTGTTCGTCACTGACCTGCAGCTTCATAACATTGTCTGGGGCACGGCCCGCGGACGCACCACGCTGTTCATCGTCGACGGCTTAGACGATCATGCCATGTTCCGGCCCGTCGGCTGGTTTCCGGAACGTGACCGGCGGAGCATGCAGGCGCGCTGGCGGCAAGACATCCTTGCCCCCCTTGGTCTGTCACCGGGGAATCACGGCCACACCCCCGGCGCCAGCCCCCCCCGGCCCGAGCCATGACCCGCGCCTTTGCCATGACCACCCTGCGCAATGACCGGCTGTTCCTGCCGCGCTGGG
>JAFIEE010000150.1 GCA_020832705.1 Paracoccaceae bacterium | reverse complement strand
CGCGCCCGGCCCGCAGCCGCGCCTCCAGCGCATCAAGCCGCTGCGCGTTCGCCGGGGCGGCGGTGCGCGCGGCGTTGAACAGGTCGGCCATCTGCGACGACGAGGCGATCGCATCGGCCTTTTCCAGCGTCGGTTCGGCATCCGAGTAACGCGTGCAGGACGCCAGCGTGGACCGATAGCTTGCCACAGCGTTCGCGGTCTGCCCGGCAAGCTCGTACATCTCGGCCAGGTGCCAGGCGTTGTTGATCCGGTCGCAACTCATCAGTCGTGGCACCCGGCGCGCGATGGCAACCGCTTCCGGGGCATTGCGCGCGGCCACGGCGCGGTCGAACCCGGCCTGCGCCTCGTTCAGTTCCAGAACCCGCAGCATTTCCGGGTCGGGCGACCAGTCCGGATGGCTGCGGCGGTTCTGGTCAATCAACTGACGCGCGCCGGCAAAGTCGCTCCGCTCGATCCGCTGCCAGACCCCGGCGATATCAGGCCCCGCCGCGCCGCTTCCGGGCGTTGGCGCCAGCAACTCGTTCAGGTTCGACGGCGGCCGCCAGTCGGGAAACGCCCGGCGCAGGCGGCGCAATTCGGCCTGCACCGCAGGCTGGTCGTTCTGTTCCAGGTAAAAGACCAGGGCGCGCAGGTCTTCCTGCGTTGCGGTCTGGGCGGATGCACCGGTCGCAACCGCGATACCGGCGATCAGCACCAGAACCGATGCGCTGTTGCGCGCGAACATCATACGGGCACGCATTCCGAAAGCACCTCGTTGGCGGCGATCATCGCAAAAAGCTGCAAGGTCGCTGGATAGTAGGGCTGCCTTGGCTGGAACGGCGGGATTTCCGCCCCGGGCCCGCCATAGCGGGCGCACCGCGTCAGCCCGGCCAGCGCCCGATAGCCCGGGTCCGGACTGGTATCCAGCACCGACCCGGTTTCGGGGTCCAGCACGGTGGGCACGGGCTGGCCGTTGCCCGCGGTCCGTTCATAGACGCTGGCCATCTGGCGCACGGCCGGATGCCCGGACTGCCCGGACCAGATCAGGAACAGCGGCACGCGCATGGCCTCATACCCGGTATGCGACGGCAGGAAGCCGGAAGGCGCCCAGCCGTCTTCGCCCAGGTCGATCCAGTCCGGCGGCAGACCCCGCGCGGCGATCTCGGACAGCAGCGCCTCGCCGTCCTGCGCGCAGGTCTGGATTGCCGAAACACCGGTCGCGGCGGCGACCTCGCGCATCGCCAGCGGCATGTAATACGAGGGGTTGATGGTCACGCTCCCCTCGCGGGTAAAGCCATGCACCGCAGGCAGAAGCAGGGTGCGTTCCGCGCGCGCCGGATCGCGGACAATGCAGTTTTCGGCCAGCGCCTGTGCCATCGAGATCGCGCGGGTCATGAAGTGCGGCTCCGACCAGCGGCGTGTGGCCCGCACCAGCGCCCAGGCATAGAACAGATCGCCATCGGTGGCGTTGTTGGGATCGGGCACCGGGTTCGCCTGACCGGGCAGCCAGCGCCAGCTCAGCAGCCCGTCGCCGCGCTGCGCAAGGTTCATCTCCGTCCAGTCGAACATCCGGCGGAACGCGCCGTGATCGTCGAATTCGGTGGCCAGCAGCATCCCGTAGCCCTGACCCTCGGAGTGGCTGGCGTTGTTCTGAAACGCGTCCACCACCCGCCCGTCGGGGGTCAGATGGACCTCCTTCCAGGCCTCCCACAGCGCCGCGGCCTGCTGCGACAGGTCTACCCCGCCGAGGCTCCGGGCAAGGGCGCCGCCACCTGCCACAAGAAGCGGCAAGGCTGCGGCGGCACGCAGGAAGTGGCGTCGGTTCATGTGTCGTGCTCCCGTGTCGATATGGTCAGCCGCAGGGCAATGGCCGCCGAAAGCAGCGCAAAGAAGAACAGGATCGTGACGAAGGTGATCGGCCGGGCCGATACGATGTTGCCCATCGCGGCGCGGAAGTTCGTGAAGGTCCACGGCTCCAGCATCACCGGGCGGCGGTCCGGGGCCATCCAGTTATGCCAGTGCCCGTCATGACCCAGCACCGAAACCTGGCCGCGCGGCCCGTCCCCGAGCGAACGCGCGGCAATGATGGCCGAGGCGATCTGCCCCATGTCGGCATCGGGGCTGCGCAGCATCCAGATCTGGTCCGGGCGGCTGTCATCGAGTTGCAGGAATACCGCCTGCCCGCGCTGTGCGGACAGCCATTCGTTCAGCCGGTTCTCGACCCGAGGGCTGACCCAGTGCAGGAACCGGCGCCCGTGACCCACGGCCCAGTCCCACCAGCCTGCCAGTGCCGCGCGCGAATTGCGGGCATCCTGAACAAAGCGGAACGGGTCCGGCCCGGCACCCGCCCAGCCCTCGGCCCCCTCAGGGGTGCCCGGTTCGGCCGGGTCAAGCAGCGCCTCTTCAAGCAGGTGGCGATCGACCGAGTAGCGCCCGAGCGGGATCGAACCCATATCATCCAGCGCCATCAGATGCAGCACCCCGGGGCGATACCCCGCCACCGCGCGCGACAGGGCCGAAGCCAGCGCGATCCGGTCCATCTCGTCAAAGGCCCGATGGGTCAGATCATTGGTGCGCAGGCTTTCGGGCGCCAGCGAGGTGAACGCAAGGCCCATGTCGGGCAGATACATGCGCGGGCTGAACGGGACGGTCAGGGTCGAATCCTGATGGATTTCCAGGATTGCCCCGCGCGACCCGGAACAGGGCATGTCCGGCGGGTCGCCGGGAATCAGCACCTCATAGGAAAAGACATTGGTGCCCGCCGTCAGCAGCCGCGCCTCGAAATCGATGGGAAACCGCGTGATGTAGCGGTTCGGATCCCCCCAGAGCGGCAGCATCCGGATGGGCGTGCCATTCATCGACAGGATCAGCACCGAACCGTGCGGCAACCCGTCGGCGTAGATGTAGTCCAGCCGCAGCCGCGCCTTTGCGGCGGTCAGCACCAGCCAGTCATCGGGCAGGCGAAAGGCGAATTCGCGGTGCACGTAGCGCTGCGCATAACGTTCGGTGCGAAAGCCGAATTCGGACAGCGCCACCTCGCGGGTGACATCGATCAGTTCCGGGCGCGTGGTCTGCGGCAGGCCCGCCAGATGGTCTTCGAGCCCCGGCAGCGCGTCGGGCACCTGCCCCGGGCGGAATTCGATCAGCATGACCTGCGCGCCATCCGCGCCCCGGCGGAACGTGACACGGCTTTCCGCCCCCGGCAGGAAGGTGACGCGCGCACGCGTGGGGTGTTCCTGCACCGCAGTCCAGAACCCCGTGAAGCGCAGCGCCAGTGGCTGGCCGCCTATGGCATTGCCCAGCCGCGTGTTCAGCATCGCGATCCAGGCGGCGCGGTCCTCGCCCAGCGTGTCGGCACCGCGCACTTCAAGCCCGCCCGGCACACCGGCCTGCGCTGCCAGTGCCATCAGGAACCCGTGCGGGCCGGGGTCGATCCCTGCCGCCTCGATCACGATGCCGCTGCGCGACAGGTCGAACTCGGTCCACAGCGCCCAGGAGGCATCTGGCCCGCAGAAGATGCGGTGATGCTGCACCACCTCGATGCTGACCTCGTTACGGCCGCGCTGCAACACCCCTTCGGGGATCTCGAATTCGCGGTCCGAAAACTCGGTGAAGCTCTGCAGGCGGAACCGGCCCACCTCGGTGCCGTTCACCGTGACCCGCGCCGAAGATCGCTCGGGCAGCGCATTGACCGTGGACATGCTGGAAATGCGCAGCGTGTCCGAAAGCGCGGGGTCGGCCACGTGCAGCGAGAACACCTCGCGGTGCTGTTCGCCGGTGAAGCGCCAGATGTTGCCGCTCTGCTGCTGGCTGACGCGGACGGGCCGCAACGGACTGACCCAGGTCAGCGGCGCCTCCGCTTCCCCGGAGCCCGATCCGCGCCGGGCGTCGATGAACCGGTCTTCGGACAGCGGCAGATCATCGGCGCCGTGGGCCTCGGGGGCATCATCAAAGGGAATGTCGATCAGCGGCGCCTCGGCTTGCGCCGACGCCGGGGCGCCGTCGGCCAGGATCAGCGCGGCCAGCAGCATCGCGCAGGCCGCCGACACGCGCCCCGCGGCGCGCCCGACGCGCTTTGCCCTTGCGAACCGGCGCTTCATGTCGCGGGCCTCCAGTCCTGCGACGGCATCGGGCGCGCGGCCGCCCCCTCGCCCTGTCCGGGCAGGGGATAGGCCGGTGCGTTCAGCGGGTCATGCATCCGCCGCGCGCCGGGCGACAGAGGCACCAGATCGGCCAAGGGTTCGGGTTCCGGATCGAAGGTTTCGCCAAAGGCCAGCAGATGCGCGGGCACGGCGGCTTCGCGGGCGGCTTCGCGCTCGGCCCGGCGCGCGCGTTTCAGCCGCGCGGGTTCGGCGGCCAGCGCGCGCATGGTGTGCCAGACCCCCGAAAAGGCCAGCCCGACCACATAGAACATGCCCACGGTCATGGGTTTGGGCTTGTTGCGGCCCGCGCGCACCGCCTCCCATACGGCACTGTCGCCAAAGATCAGATGCGCGACCGTTTCGCGCACGGCCATGGGCTGATCGGGGTCATAGCGCACGCCGACCACCCAGCCGGAATTGTCGCGCTGCACCGATTGCACCTGAACGCGGACGGCGTTTTCCAGATGCGGCGAGCGCGGAAACTCGGGGGTGAAATAGAAGATGTAGCCCTTGTCGATTCCGGCCAGTTCGCGCGGGTCGGTATCGGGGCCGGGGCGCAGGCGCAGCCGCGCGCCACTGGTCGAGGCATCAAGCACCGTCGCCGCGATGAAGGTGTAATCATCCCGCCCGATGGCGGCGACGGCGGGCACTTCCATGCTGACACGCGGTGTGGCCCGGCGCTGCTGGCGCTCGGCAATGCAGCGCAAAGCCGCCGACAGGATGACGAAGTTGAAGACCGCCCAGCCGCCGACAATCATCAGGATGTTGTGGTCACCCGGGAACAGCGCCCAGCGCACCGCCGCCGCCACAACACCCAGCAGCGCCAGCGCCCAGACAAACAGCAACGGCTTGAAGATCGGCGAGACAAAGTCCTCGGACAGCACTTCGTCCTTGGCGGTCACGTTGAACTTGGCCCCGCGCGGCTTGAAGATGGTGCGCAGGACAACGCCCGAAAGATACGGCGCCTGCGCGGTTTCATAAAGCTCCGAAATCAGCGGCCAGCGCACCCGCGCATAGAGCGCATTCTGCACCAGGAAGCTGACCAGCATGTAACTGGACATGTAGACGGCCACCTCCTGGATGGTCGCCACGAAGATCTGCAGCCCGAAGAACAGATAGGCCAGCGGCGCAAGGATGAAGGTCATCCGCACCAGCGGAAACAGCCAGAAGGTCATCGAATTCAGGTAGCACAAACGCTGCGTCAGGCTCATGCCCTTGCGGCGCAAGGGGTTCTTGAGCATCAGAAGCTGCATCATCCCCGCCGCCCAGCGGCCGCGCTGCTGGATGAAGCTGATGAAGGTCTCGGGCTGCAGCCCGGCGATCATGGCATGATCGACATAGATGCTCTTCCAGCCGCGGCTGTGGATTTCCAGCGCCGTCTCGGCGTCCTCGGTGATGGTTTCCCCGGCGAACCCGCCCACATCGTCCAGCGCGGCCCGGCGCAGCACCGCCGCGGAACCGCAGAAAAAGGCACCGCCCCAGCGGTCCAGCCCCCGGTGCCCCTGATGATAGAACATCTCGTTCTCGGGCGGGCAGTCCTCGCGCAGGCCGATGTTGCGTTCGATCGGGTCGGGGTTGAGGAAGAAATGCGGCGTCTGGACGAGGAAGAGCTTCGGATCGTCGACGAAATACCCCACCGTCCGGGCCAGGAAATCGCGCGCGGGCACGTGGTCGGCATCGAACACCACCACCAGTTCCCCGTTGAGCCGCTCCAGCGCGGCGGACATGTTCCCGGCCTTGGCGTGTTCGTTGCGCGCCCGGGTCGAATAGACGACGCCCAGTTCCTCGCACAGCGCGATCAATTCGCGGCGGCGCTTGCGGGCATTCTCGGCGATTGCCGGGTCCTCGTGCTCGCAGCGCTCGTCGGTGCCGCCGTCATCGCACAGCACCACCGTCCGCCTGTCGGCCGGGTAGTGCATGTTCTTGGCCGCCGACAGGGTGATGCTGAGCATGTCGACGGGTTCGTTGTAGCTGGGCACGAGGATATCGACCGTCGGCAGGTGCTGCACCGCCACCTTGGGCGGCAGGGACCGCTCCACGGGGTCGGCGGTGATGAATGAACTTATGAAAAACACCATGATCGCATAGGTTTCGACCAGAAACAGCATCATGGCGGCGGCAAAGGACAGGGGTTCGTCAACCGGCGGAAGGGTTTCCGTCACCCGCCAGGCCCAGTAGCGCATGACCACCACGCTGGCGACGGCCAGCAGCACGAAGCGCGCGACGATGTTCTTCATGCACCAGGGCTTGAGCACCGCCACCAGGATCACCGCGCAGATGCCCAGCACGCCCTGCACGGCGGTTGATGTGGGGATGCTGACCAGCAGCATGATCGGCAGGAGCAACAGACCCCAGGCAAGGAAAAGCAGGATCTCGCTTGCGCGCAACCTGCGTGTTGCAATGAGAAGGCTCAATGTCCCGCCCCTTCTGCCCGCGCACGCCGCCGCGCCATCACGGCCGCCCCTGCGCCAGCGGTGTGCCCAGCCCGAAGGCGGCCTCGCCGATCGGCGCCAATGCCTGCGCGACACTGCCGTGCACGCAATTGCGCAGCATCATGTCCAGCGCCGTGCTGCCGCGCGGCCGCGGGCGCGCCCCCGGCAAGGCGCGGCGCATCGCCCCGCCGCCCCCCAGCCCCACCGCCCCAAGGCGGGGGGGGGGGCGCGCCCCGGTATCGGCGCGGCGCATCGCCAGGACGCAGACCTGCCCCTCGGCCATTCGGCGGCTGGTGTAGACGAAGCTGCCGTAACGGTCCTCGGACACCATCAGGTCCGCATCGGTGATGTTGTTGAATGGCGCGGGCGCGCCGCCGAATCGCGGCAGCATCTCGGCCAGCGAAAGGCTGGTCCTGCTGGCGCTCGAAGCGGTCTGCGCGCGCAGCATCAGCACGTTCTCGCCCTGGAACGATGTCGCGTTCGGCAAGGTGATGCGCTGTTCGTGGCTGCTGCCCAGATCGCGCTCCAGCACAAGCAACGCATGCGGCGCATTCACCAGCGCGCGCGCGGCCCCGGTAACACGGTATTCCGAGGTTGCCTCGGCGGCTTCGATGCGATCATTCGCAGGCAGACCGAAGTTGCGCTTCACCCCCGGCGCATCGCAGGCCGCTGCAAGCACAAGCACCGCAACGGCACAAAGCGCACCAATGGTTCCGCGCCCCAAGGCCCCGCGCCCCGAGGCTCCGTGCCCGGATGCCCGCCGTGCCCGAACGCCCGCAATTGACGCTACGCCGCCATGCGAAATGACCCTGCCCATGTGAACTGCCCTGCCCTGCCCGGCGCCGATCCGGCCACCCGCACACTGCGCAAATCTGCGCAACGCGCGAAAGCGGTCACCTCACCGGCGATCCCGAGCATTGTTTCTGCCTGTGCCTCGAATTTTCTTTTGAGTGCAAATTACAATTAACGCTTCATTGACGCAACTCTTTAGGCATCTGCGGGCATAATTATGGCAGTAATCGAACCATTTGGCGCTCCGAGCGCCCCATCCGGGCGCGGCATCGGACAACCCCTGATTGAAGCGGCCGCAGCGCGGCGGGCGCGGCGTCCAGATTTGGGACCGGTCGCGGTCCGGGCAACTGAATATGCACCACGGAACAAGAGCGCGCCGACCCCGGGGGCAGGCACGCGCCGCTGTGTCGCAAAGGTCACAGATGCGGGGTCAGCGCCGCCCGCGCAGCTTGCCCAGTTCGCTGTCGATCACGTTGCGCAACTTGTCCACCGCGCCCGAGACCGCCGAGCGGATATTGTCCGCGGCATGGGTCGCGGACAGGGGCGCCAGCCCTTCCAGCCGCGCCTCGACCATGCAGCGCTTGTCATCGGGGCCGCTCTTCTGGGCGTTCTGGTCCTGCAGATGCACCTCGATGCGCGTGATCGTCGAAGATACCGCCGCCAGCTTGGAGCGCAGGATTTCCTCGACCATGGCGGTCACGTCGCTGCGGCCCTGGATGGTGTTGTCGGTGTTGACCTGAATGCGCATCGCTCGCCCTTTTCGTTACGGTTCCATCCCCGACCTATGCACCGGGTCCGGGCAATGCAAGCGTGTGCTCCGCTGCGGCGGGCCGGTGGGATCGCAGGTATTCCTCCACCGTGCAGCGCAGCGGCTCCGGGCGCAGTTCCAGACGCCGGACCAGCCGCCACTGCGACTCGGGGACCGGCGGAAAGAAGGTGTCGGCATCCGCAACGTCGATGTCCACGCGCGTCAGCACCAGCCTGTCCGCCAGGGGCAGCAGGTCCGCATAGACCCGCGCGCCGCCGATTCCATAGACCCGCAGGTATCCGGCAGTTTCGGCCAGCGCCAGCGCATTGTCGAGCGAGGCCGCACAGGCGTCCGGCCCGTCAAGCTGCGCCCGCGTGACCACGATGTTCATCCGCCGGGGCAAGGGCCGCCGCGGCAGGCTTTCCCAGGTGCGCCGCCCCATGATCACCGCCCCGCCCAGGGTCTCGCGCTGAAAGAAGGCCAGATCCTCGGGCGCATGCCAGGGGATCGTGCCTCCCCGGCCGATTGCACCGTCCCGCGCCCGCGCCACGATCAGGCTCAGCACGCGCCGCCCTCCGCCCCGTGCCCTGTCGCGCCCGCCCGGCCCGGGCGTGGCGCATCCCGCGGGTCATGACGAACCCCTCGATCCGGTAGTCGCCCCCGGGGAAGACGGGGATCACGCCGGGGGCCAGACGCAGGCAGGTGCTCCCCCCTCGCGCCGGGACACGGGCCGAGCCCCCGCCGGTGTGGGCGACCTGGAAGT
>JAFIEE010000149.1 GCA_020832705.1 Paracoccaceae bacterium | reverse complement strand
GGCATGCCGCCTCAGACCACCACCACACGCGTCCCCACCGGCACGCGCTGATACAGATCGATGACATCGTGCTGGATCATCCGGATACAGCCCGACGACGCATAGCGGCCGATCGAATACCACTCCGGCGTGCCGTGGATGCGGAACCCCCGGTCGCGTCCGCCGGACATCAGATACAGCGCCCGCGCGCCCAGCGGATTGGTCAGCCCGCCCGGATAGCCCCCCGCGAACCGGCGCAGTGACGGGTCGCGGCGGATCATGTTCGCGGTGGGCGTCCAGGTCGGCCAATGCGCCTTGCGATAGATCGACCCGGTGCCCCGGAACGCCAGCCCCTCGCGCCCCACGCCGACGCCATAGCGCAGCGCATGGCCCGCGGGCAGGATCAGGAACAGATGCCGTGCGCGGTTGTCCACGACGATGGTGCCGGGCCGGTGCGGGCCGCCATAGGGCACGACCTGGCGATGATGCGTTTCAGGGATCAGGCTCATCGGCTGGGCCGGAACCTCGAAGCGGCCATCGGGCAGCGGCCCGTAATTGATCGGCGCGATCCCGTAGCGCGCCGCCACCGGCGCCAGAGGTGCGGCGCGGGTGGTCGCCCGCGGGCGCCCGTCCGGTGTGGTTGCGGCCGGTGTGGTTGCGGCCGGTGTGGTTGCGGCCGGTGTGGCCGCCGTTTCCACCGTGCATCCCGCAAGCGCAGCCCCCGCCGCCGCTGCGCCGCCTGCCACGAAGCCCCTGCGCGACATACCCTCAAGCCACCCCATCGACATCGACCGACCTTTCCCGTTGCGACACACCACCACCGTCCTGCGCCACCCGGGGCAACGCAGAAACGGTCTGAAAGCCTTCAGCATAACCGCAGGCCCTTGACTTTGCAGCGATTCGATTTGCGCGCCCCAACCGGGCACCGCACGGAGTCAGAGCGCAGTGCGCAGGTGCCACAGCTCCGGAAACAATTCGACCTCCAGCATGCGGCGCAGATAGGCCACCCCCGAGGTGCCGCCCGTGCCCCGCTTGAAGCCGATGACCCGCTCCACCGTGGTCACATGGTTGAACCGCCAGCGGCGGAAGTAATCCTCCAGGTCCACCAGTTTCTCGGCCAGCTCGTAGAGCTCCCAATGCGCTTCGGGGGCGGCATAGACCTGCGCCCAGGCCGCCTGCAGCCCGTCATCCGCCACCCAGGGCGCGCCCGGATCACGCGCCAGAACCGCTGCGGGCACCGCCCCGCCGTGACGTGCCAGCGCCGCCACCGCCACCGCATAAAGCGAGGGCTGCGCAAGTTCATCCTGAAGCCGGGACAGAAGGTCCGGGCGGTGCGCGTGGGGTTTCAGCATCGCTGGGTTGCGGTTGCCCAGCGTGAATTCGATCAGCCGGTATTGCCAGGACTGGAACCCCGAGGCCTGGCCCAGCGTTTCGCGGAACCTCGTGTAATCGCTTGGCGTCATGGTGCGCAGCACGTCCCAGGCGCTGTTGAGTTGTTCGAAGATGCGTGCGACGCGGGCCAGCATCTTGAACGCGGGGCGGAACCGGTCTTCGGCCAGTGCGGCGCGGGCGGCGGACAACTCGTGCAGCGCCAGCCGCATCCACAGCTCCGAGGTCTGGTGCTGGATGATGAACAGCATCTCGTCATGCGCGTCCGAAAGCGGGCGCTGCGCGGCGAGGATCGGATCAAGCTGCAGGTGGTCGGTATAGGACATGCGCCCGTCAAAGCGCATCTGCGCGCCGTCGCGCGCGGGATCATAGGGGTCGGTCATGGGTCTGGTCCGGGTCCGGGTCTGGAAATGGCGTGGCGTGGAAGCGGGGTATCAGCCGGTCGCCGCGCGCGCGTTGCGCGCTGCCATCATGGCCAGCCGCCGCCACTGCGCGATCCAGCCCGCCGGACGGCAGAGCGGCGGCAGCACCGCAAGGGGTCGCTGTGACAGGGTCAGGGTCATGCACAGTCCTGCCGGGTTGGCCGCCATCGCGCGCGGCACATCCGTCTGTTGCAGCTTGCCACAGCCCCGCGCTGCGGTAAAGTCGCCCCCCGCCCGCCAGTCCAGGATCCGACATGTCCGCCCCGTTCATCGCCCAGACACCCGACGAACTGCCCAGCCGGGCCGAGACACTGGCCATGAGCGGGCTGGAATTCATGCAGGCGATGCTGGCGGGCAAGGTGTCGCTGCCCCCGGTGGCCGGGACCATGAACTACACCATTCACGCGGTCCGGCACGGGCATGTCGCCTTTCGCGGCGCGCCGGAGTTCCGGCACACCAACCCGCTGGGCGGGGTGCATGGGGGCTGGTATGGCTCGCTGCTGGATACGGCGCTGGGCTGCGCGGTGATGACCGTGGTGCCCAAGGGGTTCTGGTATACGACACTGGAATACAAGGTGAATATCACCCGCGCCCTGCCCATCGGCACCGGGATCGAGGTCACGGGCGATGTTCAGCACGCCGGACGCAGCACCGCCGTCGCCAGCGCCGAGTTGCGCTGCCTGGACGCCGGGAAGCTTTATGCCACCGGATCGACGACCTGTATCATCCTGCCGGGCTGAGCCGCCCGATACCGCAGCATCCGCGCCGGCGTCCGGCACGGGGTCGGCGGGGGGGGCCGGGCATGGCGCAGGGCCGCCGCGCCCGTGACCTGCCGCCCGCACACCGCCGGGAAGCCTCAACCCTTCTTCAGGCAGCGGCTTCCCAGCACCTCGGCGATCTGCACCGCGTTCAGCGCCGCACCCTTGCGCAGATTGTCGCTGACAACCCAGATGTTCAGCCCGTTGTCGATGGTGCTGTCCTGCCGGATCCGGCTGA
Source organism: Paracoccaceae bacterium (assembly GCA_020832705.1). Lineage (GTDB taxonomy): Bacteria > Pseudomonadota > Alphaproteobacteria > Rhodobacterales > Rhodobacteraceae > Rhabdonatronobacter. The sequence continues at coordinate 6,073 of JAFIEE010000149.1, read as the reverse complement.
CATAGGTGGCGAATTCGCCCACGCATTCCACCGGCGTGATGTATCCGCCCGCCTCGCGCTTGTCGACGACCAGCACCCCGGGCGCCTCGCGCAGGATGTCGCGCGCCTCGTCCTCGTCCAGAAAATCCTCGAACTCGATGTTGATGGCTTCGGAATGGCCCACAAAGACCGGCACCCGCACGCAGGTTGCGGTGACCTTGATCGACGGGTCGACGATCTTCTTGGTCTCGGCCACCATCTTCCATTCTTCCTTGGTCTGGCCGTCATCCAGAAAGACATCGATATGCGGGATCACGTTGAACGCGATCTGCTTGGGATAGACCTTGGGCGGCACCTCGGCGGTGGGGTTGTAGATGGCCTTGGTCTGGTCCCACAGCTCGTCGATCGCCTCCTTGCCGGTGCCCGAAACCGACTGATAGGTGCTGACCACCACGCGCTTGATCCGCGCGCGATCATGCAGGGGTTTCAGTGCCACCACCATCTGCGCGGTGGAACAGTTCGGGTTGGCGATGATGTTCTTCTTCGCATACCCGTCCACGGCTTCGGCGTTCACCTCGGGGACCACCAGCGGCACGTCCGGGTCGTAGCGATAGAGGCTGGAGTTGTCGATCACCACGCAGCCCGCTTTCGCGGCCACCGGCGCGTATTTCTTCGTCGCATCCGAACCGATGGCGAAGAAGGCGATGTCCCAGCCGGTGAAATCGAACGTGTCGAGGTCCTGGCACTTCAGCGTGCGGTCACCGAAGCTGACCTCGGTGCCCAGAGAGCGGCGCGAGGCCAGCGCGGCGATCTCGTCCACCGGGAATTCGCGTTCGTCCAGAATGTTCAGCATCTCGCGGCCCACGTTCCCCGTGGCGCCTGCGACAACGACCTTGTAACCCATCACAGCCTCCTTGCGGCATTTCGGGCGGGGTGTAGCGGAAACCGGGGCGGGTGGAAAGGGCCCGGGCCGGGGACCCGGACTGTGAGCCGGGGACTCGGGGTCTGGCGCTCAGGGCTCCAGCCGCATGAGCAGGTAGCGGTTGGCCGCACAGAAGGTTTCGGCGTTGCGCGTCTTCTCCATCAGCCGCCGCCCGAGACGCGCCTGCCGCCGCCGCCCCAGCATCAGCCGCACCAGCCCGCGCAGCGCCCGGCCCGCAAACGGGCGTTTCGCCGCCAGTTCCGCATCGGTGCGCGTGACCGCATGCCCGATGACGTTGAAGAAAGCCTGTTCCAGGTCCACCGAAGGCGCCACTTCGGCGGTGATATCCGCGTCCTGCGCCACGGTCAGCCCCCGCTCGGCCACGGCGGCGCGGAACGCCGCCACCGGGTGGCCGCCGCCGACGGTGGCGTGCAGCGGGTCCTCGCGGAAGCCCTCGGCGCGGAAACAGTCGCCGATGACGATGCAACCGCCCGGTTCCAGCAGCGCCCGCGCGCCATCGAGCGCCTGTCCCAGCGGCACATACTGGAAGCTTTCGGAAAACAGGCAGACATCGAACCGCGCGTCGGTGCGGAAATCCTCGAACCTTGTCAGATGCACCACCGCCTGCGGCGCGTTCTCGGCGCAGCGCCCGGCAAGAAACGGCGAGGGCACAACGATTTCCACCTCGTGCCCCGCTGCGATCAGCCGCCGCGCGGTTTCGCCCGCGCCGCCGCCGATATCGAGGATGCGCAACCCGGAGCGCGCGGGCAAGAGCGCCAGCAGCCGGTCGCTATAGGCCTCCTGCGCGGCCAGAAGGTTCGCCGCCGTCACCTCCAGCCCCGTCCAGAGCCCGTAATGCAGATGCTCGCGCCCGGTCAGCCAGCGGGCAAAGGCCAGCGAGACATCCAGCCCGATGGCGCGCGTGTCGATCTTGCGGTTCTGCCTGCTCATGCCTTGCCCCCATCCGGTCGCGCGCGCACCCTAGGCAGCGGACGGGGCGGAATAAAGCCCCGATGCGCGCGAAAGCCGCAACAATCGGGTCGCTGCAGGCATCCGCGCGCTGTAGGGTGCGGAAAACAGGATTTGCGCCCATGACCACCCTGCCCCCGGCCCCCGTCAGCGCCGATGACGATCCCTATCACTACGCCGTCATCCGCCGTGCCATCGCACTGATCGATGCGCCCGGCGGCGCGCAGCGCACGCTTGCCGACCTGGCCGCCGCGCTGGACATGAGCCCGGCGCATTTCCAGCGCGTGTTCAGCCGCTGGGCCGGCGTGTCGCCGAAGCGCTACCAGCAGTATCTGACGCTGGATCACGCCCGCCACCTGTTGCGCGACCGCGCCACCACGCTGGAGGCCAGCCTGACCGCCGGGCTTTCGGGGACCGGGCGGCTGCATGATCTGTTCCTGCGCTGGGAGGCGATGGCGCCGGGCGCGTATGCGAAGGGTGGCGCCGGACTGGAGATAAGCCACGGCTGGTTCGCGTCGCCCTTCGGCGAGGTGCTGGCCATGGCCACCGACCGGGGCCTCTGCGGGCTGGCGTTTGTCGCCGACATCGGCCGCGAGGCCGCCTTTGCCGATCTGGCGCGGCGGTGGCCCGGGGCGCAGCATCGCCACGCCCCCGCAGCCGCCGCGCCCTGGGTCGAGGCCGCCTTTGCCCAGCGCGGCGAGGCACGGCTGCACATGATCGGCGCGCCGTTCCAGATCAAGGTCTGGGAAGCGCTCCTGCGCGTGCCCTCGGGGCATGTGACCACCTATGGCCGGATCGCCGAGAGCATCGGCCGCCCCGGCGCGGCGCGCGCCGTGGGAACGGCGGTGGGACGCAACCCGGTGGCCTTCCTGATTCCGTGCCATCGCTGCCTGCGCACAAGTGGCGCAGGGGGCGGCGCCTTGGGGGGCTATCACTGGGGGCTGGATGCAAAGCGGGCGATCCTCGGCTGGGAATCGGCCCGGATCGAGGCGGAAAACCCGGCGAAATCGCGCCAAAGTGAGGAAACGGCGCCCGCCACGGCCACGGCGCATCTGTCAGCGCAGCGGACAGGGTGATATACAGCGGCATCAGTATTGAGAAGGTGCGTCATGAAATTCGCCACGAGTGGGCTTGTCATCGGCGCCTCGGCGCTTGTCCTGGCCGGGTGCGTCAACCCTGAGAACACCCAAAGCCGGGTCGTCCCCGGCGCATTGACCGGCGCGGCCGCAGGCGCGGCGCTGGGCGCGGCTTCGGGCGGTCACCGTGACCGCGTGCTGGTGGGGGCGGCCATCGGCGGGCTGACCGGCTCGCTGATCGGGCGCGAACTGGACCGCCAGGCCGAGGAACTGCGCCGCCAGCTCGGCTCGGACGTGAACGTGCGCAACACCGGGCAGGAGATCGTGCTGACCCTGCCGCAGGACATCCTGTTTGCCGTGGACAGCGCCGTTGTGCGCCCGGACCTGCAGCGCGACCTGCAGATCATCGCGCGCAACCTGGTGGACAACCCGAACAGCCAGATCTTTGTCATCGGGCACACCGACAACACCGGCTCGGCGGCGTATAACCAGACCCTGTCCGAACGCCGCGCGAATTCGGTCGCCGCCGTGCTGCGCAATTCGGGCGTGCCGGGTCACCGGATCAACGCCATCGGGCGCGGGCTGACGCAGCCGGTGGCGGACAATTCCACCGCCGCCGGGCGTGCACAGAACCGGCGCGTGGAAATCGTCATCCGCCCCGTCACCTGAGACCGGCGCCCGGGCGGCGCGGCCTGTGCATCCAGGGACCGCCCGTCCGGGTGGTCCCTTCATTTTCTGCACTTGTTTCAGCGCGTTGCTTCGGTCATATTTCTTTACCAATACCGGGGAGAGATCATGCCGTTCCAGCGCATCCAGGCCGAAAAGCTGTCGCACACGGTCGTCCAGCAGATCGAACTGCTGATCTTGCGCGGCATCCTGCGCCCGGGCGAACGCCTGCCGGCCGAACGCGAACTGGCTGAACGGATGGGCGTGTCGCGCCCCAGCCTGCGCGACGCGGTGGCGGAACTGCAGGGGCGCGGCCTGCTGCACACGCGGGCCGGTTCAGGCGTGTTCGTGTCCGACATGATCGGATCGGCGTTTTCGGACGCGCTGGTGGAACTGTTCGCCTCGCATGAAGAAGCGCTGTTCGACTACATCAGCTTCCGCCGCGACCTGGAAGCGATGGCCGCCGAGCGTGCCGCGCGCTTTGGGTCGGACACCGACCTGAAGGTGATCGACACGCTGTTTCGCAAGATGGAACTGGCCCACGAAAAGCGCGATCCTACCGACGAGGCGCGGCTGGATGCCGAGTTTCACCTGTCGATCATCGAGGCATCGCACAACATCATCATGCTGCACATGATGCGGGCCATGTTCGACCTGTTGCGGCGCGGCGTCTTCTACAACCGTCAGATGATGTTCCGGCAGCGCGCCACGCGCGATGACCTGCTGGACCAGCACCGCGCCATCAACGAAGCCCTGCAGGCCCGCGACCCCGGCGGTGCGCGCGCCGCCATCACCCGGCATCTGGATTTCGTCGAGGTGAAGATGCAGGACCTGAAGCGCAGCCAGAAGAACGAGGCGATTGCGCAACTGCGCTACGAACACGCGCGCAAGACATAGCCCCCGGGGCCTGCGTGCCCGCAACGGGCCCGGCTAGACCTGCGGGATGGCTGCCCGAAGGGGCGCGCCGCTTTTCGCACCACATACGGAGACAGGTGCCATGTCCCGCCGCTTTCCCACCCTGTCCGAGGCCGCGCGCATCTGGGCCCGGATCGGACTTCTGAGCTTCGGCGGTCCGGCCGGGCAGATCGCGCTGATGCACCGCATCCTGGTCGAGGAACAGCGCTGGCTGGGCGAACGGCGCTTCCTGCACGCGCTCAACTACTGCATGCTGCTGCCGGGCCCCGAGGCGATGCAGCTTGCCGTCTATATCGGCTGGCTGATGCACCGCACCGCCGGGGGGGTCATCGCTGGGGTGCTGTTCGTGCTGCCGGGGCTGGTGGCGATCATGGCGTTAAGCTGGGTCTATGCGCTGTTCGGCACTGTCGGCGCGGTCGAGGCGCTGTTCTTCGGGCTGAAGGCGGCGGTGCTGGCGATCGTGGTGCAGGCGGTGATCCGGATCGGGGGGCGCGCGCTGGGCAGTGCGGCGATGATCCTGGTCGCGGCCGGGTCCTTCGTGGCGATCTACGGGTTCGGGGTGCCGTTTCCCGCGATCATCCTGGCCGCCGCGCTGATCGGCTTTGCCGGGGCACGGGCGGGGGTGGCGGCCTTCGCGGGCGGCGGCGGGCAGGGCGCGCCGGGCGCTGCGCAGGTCGATGACGCAGATACGCTGCTGGGCAACGCGACACCGGCACATGCGCAGATCAGCGCCACCCGGAGCCTGCGCATCGCCGCGCCGTTCCTGCTGCTCTGGCTTCTGCCGGTCGCGGTGCTCGGGGTCGCATTCGGTCTGGACAATGTGTTCGCCCGGATCGCCGGGTTCTTCAGCGTGCTGGCCGTGGTCACCTTCGGTGGCGCCTATGCGGTGCTGGCCTGGGTGGCGCAGGCCGCGGTGCAGGATTTCGGCTGGCTGTCGCCAGGCGAAATGCTCGACGGGCTGGGCATGGCCGAAACCACGCCGGGGCCGCTGATCATGGTGACGCAGTTCGTGGGCTTCATGGCCGCGCTGCGCGAGGCCACGGGGATGCCGCCCCTGCTGGCCGCCACGCTGGGCGGGCTGCTGACCACCTGGGTGACCTTTCTGCCATGTTTTCTGTGGATATTCCTGGGCGCCCCCTTCATCGAGCGGTTGCGCGGCAATGTCACGCTGAACGCGGCGCTGGGTGCGGTCACGGCGGCAGTCGTGGGCGTGATCCTGAACCTTGCGGTGTGGTTCGGGCTGCATGTGGTGTTCGACACGGTGCGCACCGTGACGGGTTTCGGCCTGCGGCTGGATGTCCCGGTCTGGGCCACGCTTGACCCTGCGGCGGCCGGGCTGGTGGCGGCGGCCATGCTGGGGGTCTTCGCGCTGCGGCTGGGGCCGATGCAGGTGCTGGCCGCCTGCGGCTTCGGCGGGCTGGCGCTGCACCTCGCCGGGGTTGTCTGAACCCCGCCCGAAGCGCCTGCCCCGCCCCTGCGGCACGCAGGGGCAGCGCCCCCGAAGGGTGTCGGGGGGGGTGGGTGGGCGACCCCCGGATGGGGCGCT
>JAFIEE010000006.1 GCA_020832705.1 Paracoccaceae bacterium | reverse complement strand
CCCCGGCCAGGATCAGCGGCGCGCGCGCGCCGCCCAGCATCGCCGCCGCCTGTGCCACCGCTTCGGGCGCGGGGGCGGGGCGGGCGCCGCGGGCGGGCGTTGCGGGCACCGGCAGGCCATGCGCCGGGGCCAGCATCACGTCGATGGGCAGTTCCAGATGCACGGGCCGGGGCCGCGCGCTGTCGAAGACCGCGAACGCCTCGGCCAGCGCGCCGGGGAGTTCGCCGGGCGTATGCACCGTCCGGCTGAAGGCCGCCACCCCCGCCGCCAGCGCCTGCTGGTCCGGCAACTCGTGCAGCCAGCCCGCACCCGAGCCCATGCGCCCATGCGCATTGACCGTGGAAATCACCAGCATCGGCACCGAATCGCCGTAGGCCTGCCCCATGGCGGTGGCGATGTTCGTCATCCCCGGCCCCGAAATGATGAAGCACACGCCGGGCCGCCCGCTGGCGCGGGCATAGCCGTCGGCCATGAAGCCCGCGCCCTGTTCGTGGCGCGGGGTGACATGGCGGATGCCGCTGCCCGCCAGCCCGCGATACAGCTCGATCGTATGCACGCCGGGGATGCCGAAGACGGTATCCACCCCATGGGCGCGGAGCAGGTGCACCAGATACATCCCGGTCGAAATCTCGGTGCTCATGACGTCCCCTTCCTGTGCGCGCCGGTCCTGTGCGCGGCCCCGTGCCGGTCATGCCCGGATTGCGCGCCCGGCTCAAGCCCCCGCCAGTGCCCGGCGCGCGAGGGTGGGGGGGGGTCAGAGGTCGAGGCTGCCCTGCCCGCGCGCGCCCTCGCGCTTCGCCCGGCGGAAGGTGTCATCGCGTCGCGCCGGAAGCCGCACGGCGCGGTCGCGCAATTGCAGCGCGTCCTCGATGCTGACGATCTGGATGCGCGGGACGGGGTGGAAGCCTTCCATGTCAAACTGACCGGCGGCGGCGGCTTCGGTGGTCATGGGTTTGGTGGGGGGCGTCAGGGTCAGGAAGATGCCGATATCGGCGCGTTCGCGTTCGATCACGCCGCGCAGGTCGCGGATCATGGAAACGCCCACGTTGTCGCCCGCCTTGACGCTGACAATCGCGCGGTTGGTCTTGCCGAAATAGATATTGCCGTCGATGCCCCGGTCGGCGCCTTTCTTCGACAGGTTGCCGGGCTGGGCATTGATGAGCGAGAGCGCCCATTTTTCAAACTCGAAATAGTAATTCTTGTCCGCGCGCCCCCGGTTGGCCAGATCGCGCGCGGCCTCGATATCCTGCGGCACGCCGTGGGTGGTGAATTCCACGCCCTCGAAGGCATCGCGCAGGCGCTTTTCGATCAGCCCGATGGCCAGGTGGGTGACATCGATGCCGATCCAGTTGCGGTCGAGTTTCTGGGCGGCGTGGACGGTGGTGCCGCAGCCGCAGAACGGGTCCAGCACCACATCGCCGGGGTTGGACGAGGCGGCGATGATCCGTTCCAGCAGCGCGACGGGTTTCTGGGTGGGGTAGCCGAGGCGTTCGCCGCCGATATTGTGGATCGGCTTAATGTCAGTGATGACGTCTTGGACAGGCATTCCCGGCAGCTCGTCCAAGTAACGCTTTCGTTGCGGAACGCCGCCCTCCCTTTTTGGCCAATGGATTTTCCCTTCGGCATCCATTTCATCGAGCTTTTCCACCGGAAACGCCCAGTGCCTGCCTTTGGCGGTAACATCAATGCCTTTCCAAGCCTTACCGGATGCACCGTTGCGAACTCCTGCCCCGGTTAGGTCGGCGCGCCTCCATCGCCGCCCGTCCGGATCAGTGTGCGTGAAAAAGGCATCGATGTAAGTGTCATCATAAGGTTGATGCGTTCCAATCCAGTCAAACTTGTCTGACTTGGCATAGTAAAGAATCACGTCATGGACCGGCCCCCACCTTTTGGCACTGGAATGTGCGCTGGTACGCTTCCAGACCACCTCATTCAGAAACCGGGTCGGGCCGAACACCGCATCCAGCAATATCTTCAGGTAATGGCTCGCCGTGGGGTCGCAGTGCAGGTACAGGCTTCCGGTGGGCTTGAGCACGCGGTGCAACTCGATCAGGCGCACGGCCATCATGGCCAGATACGCCATCATGTCATTCTCGCCCAGAAACGACCGCATCGCCCGCAGCATCTCCGCCGCCGCGCCATTGCCCGAGCGCAGCACCTCGCCGAACGCGGCCTCGGCGCTGTCATTCCAGTGCCAGGTGTCGTCAAACGCCTCGATCTGCGCGGCACTCTCCTGCCCGGATGGACCCCTGAACAGCACGTTGTAGCTGGCGTTCGAATTGAACGGCGGATCAAGGTAGATCAGGTCCACGCTTTCGTCCGCCACGGACTCGCGCAGCACCGCCAGGTTATCGCCGTAATAGAGGTGATTGCCCATGCCGCCCCCGCCTTGTCCCGCCAGCCTGCGCCACAATGGTTAACCGAACCCTGACGGCAGGGCCAGTGGGCGGTTTCCGAAACGGCGCGCAGGGGCTAGATGGGGGGCATGGACCCCGCCGCGCTGAAATCCGCCCTGCATGCACAGGCCCTGGCCGAGGGCTTCGCCGCCATGGGCGTCACCCGCCCCGATGCGATCCCCGAGGCCCCCGTGCGCCTTGCCGGGCCGAAGGTGTCATTGTGCCGCGCGGGCACGCGGCAGGCGCGCCACGCGCGGGGAACACCACGGATCAATGGGGCCGCGCCGTCGTTTGCAACATGGCTTGCTGACATCGGCCTGTTTGCTCTGCGGCTCTTGCCTGTTCAGGACGGTCGGCCCACGAGAGCGATGAACTGCCCGACGCGCACCATTTCGCCGGTGTCTGCATAGCGGTCGAGCAGGACACCCGTGCCGGGCGATTCCACTTCCAGGCTTGCCTTGTCGGATTCAATGATGGCGAGCACGTCGCCTGCCTCCACGTGATCTCCGACCTCCATCAGCCATTCCAGAATCTTGCCTTCCTCGGTCGTCGGCCCGAGAAGCGGCATCTTCACCTTCCATTTCATGTAGTCACCCTTGCAACTGTGCCATGGCGTAGCTTGATCGGCTCAGCGTCAGTAACCGAGCGCGCACCCGTCCTTGCGCGCGTCCGATCCGCCGCTGAGTGTCCCCTCTTCCCAGTCGATCGCGATGATCTGAGCCCCGCCAAGCGGATACCGTGCGGGCACGACTGTGTGCCCCATTCGTTGCAGCGCCTCCCGGGTCTTTGCGCCCACACCGGTCTCGACCTCCAGCCGCTCCCCGACCGGCATGAACCGGGGCGCGTCGCAAGCGGCCTGGGGGGCGTGTCCAAAGCTGAGCATTGCAGAAAGAACGTGCGCATGGCCGATCGGCTGGTAGTCGCCCCCCATGACTCCGAAAGAGAGTTCGGCCCGGTCGCCCCTGCCGACCATGCCGGGGATGATCGTGTGCATCGGTCGTCTCTGCGAACCGATGCAATTCGAATGGCCGGGGGTCAACGAAAAGCTGTGACCGCGATTCTGCAGAAGGATTCCGGTCCCCGGAGCGCAAATACCCGAGCCGAACGAGTGGAAGATGGAGTTGATGAAGCTGACCGCAGTTCGCTCACGATCAACGACACTCAGGTAGACAGTATTCGACGCTGCTGAGTTGATGGCCCGGTGCCCGGCGGCGCGCTCTGGGTCGATCTTCTGCACCAACGCCTCGATGGCGTCGTCATCCAGCAGGCGCATGAAGGCACCGCTGCGTTCGGCGTCGCCGAGATATGCGTCGCGTTGGTCGTAGGCAACGCGCGCGGCCTCGGTGACCAGGTGAATGAATTCCGGAGCATCGAAGGCGTCGGCATGTGTGTCGAACCTTTCGAGGAGGCGGAGCAGCAAGAGCGCCACCGGACCCTGGGAGTTCGGCGGGAGCTGATAGACGGTGCGCCCATGAAAGTCACAAGCCACAGGGTCGACAAACTCGCCAGCGGTGGCGGCAAAGTCCTCCATCGTGTGGAGGCCGCCCAGGTCACGGAGATGGCGCACGATCGTTTCGGCCAGTTGACCTTCGTAAAACGCGTCCCGTCCCTGATCTGCTATCAGGGACAGACTCTGCGCCAGCGGCACGTTGCGAACGCGACGACCCTCGCGCGGCGGGCAGCCGTCTGTCAGGAAAAGTGCGCGCGCGCCGGGATCGTGCAGGAGACGATCTTGTGCGGCAACCCACTCTTCGGCGACCCTTCCGTGAACGATGTAGCCCTCTTCGGCATACCGGATTGCGGGGCGCAGTAGCTCCCGGAATTCAAGGCGACCGAAGCGTTCGTGCAGGCGCCACCATGCATCGATCGCGCCGGGCACTGTGACCGAATGCGGGCTTTCATCAGGAATGGAGGTGAATCCCCGGTCGAGAAACCATTCAGGGGTCGCAGCTTTGGGCGCGGGCCCGGACCCGTTGAAGGCGATTGGCGGAAGGCGCCCTTCCGGAGCGATAAGGGCGAAACAGTCTCCGCCTATACCTGTCTCGGCAGGTTCGACGACAGCAAGGACCGCGCTGGCTGAAATCGCCGCATCGACCGCCGTCCCGCCACGGCGGAGGATGTCGAGCGCGGCGGCGGTTGCGTAAGGATGCGACGTTGCCGCCATGGCCTCGGAGGCATGAACGGTGGAACGTCCCGGAAGCGCGAAGTCCCGGCTCATGTCATGAGGTCCGCTTGCGTATCCGGTTGCGCCGACAGGTCCTCTTCCAGTTCGAGAAAAGCGCCGAACGATGTGGCGAGGTAGACGGAGCGCCCGTCACTGAAGTCGGTGACCTGTCCGACGGGCCGGGCGCCGATCTCTATCAGATGCTGGAGCCTTTGGTCGAAATCGGTCGCGCGGAGGGCGACATGGCCCATGCCCGGCGCGCTCGGTCGCAGGGGGCGCGCGCGCTCATCGCCCGCGCGGAAGGCGATAAGCTCCAGCTTCGGAAACTGACCGGGCAGGACGAGCTGGGCGAGGTCGCAGGTGGCCCCCGGCACACCGAGGACCGAGGCGATCTGATGGCTCATGTCACGTTCGACGAACGTTACCTTGAAGCCAAGGCCATTGCAGAAGAAGGCTATTGCCGAGTCGAGGTCGGTAACGGCGAGTGACGCGTGGTCCCAGCGGATGGTCATGCCTCGGAGTCTTTCGAACAAGGGGCTTGGCAGAAGAGCGGCAAGGATTGTATATCTGTATCCATAATAGCAGCCATTGGGCCGCCAGGTAAAGAGGCGCGCAGGAAGTTTCCCCGGGTTCGGGGGTGCCGGCGGAGCTGGAAAGGGAGCCATGGAGTTTGACGGCAGCATGGAGATGCCGAAACTCGTCGCTGGCCGACGGGTGTTGGTGACCGGCGCGGCGAGCGGTATCGGTCGCGCGGTCGCGCGCGCCTTCGAGCAGGCCGGCGGAACCAGCGTTGGCCTTGATCGCCGGGCCGTTGATGGCGCGATTGCGGCAGACGTGACCGACGAGATCGCGGTGGCGCGCGCATTTGACCGCGCCGAGGAGGGCGGCCCGCTCACGGACGTGGTCCATGCCGCCGGGATCGTCGAGGTCGGAACCGTGGAGGAAACGAGCGTCGAGCGATTCCGGAACGTGCTCGAGGTGAACCTCGTCGGGAGCTTCATCGTCGCGCGCGAGGCGGCACGGCGGCTGCCGCGCGGCGGAACGCTTGTATTCGTCTCTTCGCAGGCGGGCCTCAAGGCCGGTGCTCTGTGGAGCAGCTACAGCGCGTCGAAGGCCGGCGTGCTTCGGCTTGGCGAGGCCCTTGTGGGGGAGTTGGCGGAGCGGGGCGTGCGTGTCAATTCCGTCCTTCCGGGCAACGTGGCAACGCCAATGGCCGAAAGAGCCCAGGCGGACATCGCCGTGCGCCAAGGGCGGTCGCCGGACACGGTGCACGCGGACTATCTGCGCAGCATCCCCGCCGGCCGCTTCGCCGAGCCCGAGGAAATCGGTCGCGCAGTTGTCGCACTCTGCTCGGGGCTTCTCAGCTACGCGAACGGACTTAACCTTGTGCTCGACGGTGGGGAGATGTGGCGATGAGCGCGGAGACGCAAGCACGACAGATTGCCATCTGCGTTCCGGACAATTGCGGCCGCCTGATCGGCAAGCGCCAGCCTGCGTCGCGCCTCGCAGAGGCGGTGGAGCCCGGCATGGCGATGCCGAATTTCCATCTGGTTACCGGGCTGGAGAACCGACCCTACACGTCTCTGAGAGTGACGGGCATCCATACAGGGTTTCGGAACGGGCGGCTCAAGGCGGACCGCAGCACACGCTTCCGCGTGCCTGGCGAACCCGCAACCGACTATTATCTGGCCGATGCGTACAACCTCGCGGGCGATCCGGTCCCGGAGGCGCCGCGCGCCATGGTCCGCAAGCAGATCGCGCGGATGGAGGCGGCCGGGCTTGCCGCCACAATGGCATCCGAGCTCGAGTTCTATCTTTTCGGCCAATCCTATGCCGAACTCGCCGATGCAGGCTACACTCGGCTGCGCCCTTTTCACCATCGCCACGGAGACAACGACCTGTTCGTGACGGGGCTTGCTGTGGACTTCCTCGAGCGGCTCGCAGGTGACCTGCACGAGGCAGGCATTGAGGTGGACCAGATTCAGGGCGAGGGCGGCGTGGGGCAAATGGAGGTGAACGTCGCTCCGGCGGACCCGCTCCGGGCTTGCGACGGCCACGCGATCTTCAAGCATATCGTCAAGACGCGCTGTGCCCTCGACGGCCTCTCGGCGAGCTTCATGGCCAAGATTGCAGACGACCAGGCGGGTTCGGGCGGACACGTGCACATCTGCCTCCAGGATTCCGCCGGCAGTTGCCTGCTTGACGAAGGTCAGACACCGACAGGGCGTGCGGCCTCCTTTCTTGCTGGGCTGCTCGCCTTCAGCGGCGACTTCATGCTGTTGCACGCCCCCTATGCCAATTCGTACCGCCGCATTCGCCCGGGGACCTTCACGCCGCTGAACGCTGCGTGGGGCTGGGAGAATCGCTCGTGCATGGCGCGTCTGACCGGGGCGGGCCGTAGTGCCCGACTGGAGTTCCGGTTGCCGGGGGCTGATGCGAATCCCTACTTCGTATACTCGGGCCTGCTTGCAGCCGGTCTTGCGGGGGTCGAGCGTGAACTTGCGCTGCCGCCGGAGCTGGAGGGCGATTCGAGTGCTCTGGACCTGCCGCCGCTTCCAGGAGACCTGACAGAGTCCGTCCACGCCTTTTCCCGGTCCGAGATCGCCCGCGAGGCCCTGGGCGAGGACGTCCATGCGCATCTGCTCGGACTGGCGCGCGAAGAGCTGCAGATCGAGCGGGCGCGGGTTACGGACTGGGATCGGCTGAGGTGTTTTGAAGCGGTCTGATCCGGCTGTCCCAGTCGTGCCAGATGTCGTGCGCCGTGCTGAGGACATGGTCGCGCATGGTGTTCTCGGCGCTTTGGGGATCGCCGCTGCGAAGCGCGTCGATCAGCTTCCGGTGCTCGGCGACCGCACCACCGGCCAGGGGCGTGACAAGCGTCATTCGCAGGTACGGCTCCACCGCCGTCCTGAGCCGCTGCACCTCTGCGAAGAGGCGCTGGCTCCCGCTGCGCAGGCAAATGTAGTCGTGGAAGTCGCTATGCCGTTCGATCCACTGATCGGGATCGTTTCCCGCGCGACCCAGACGGACAAGGCGGAGTTCAAGTTCGTCGAAGGAGTCTTCGTCGAACCGCTCGACCGCTCGCCGCATGACCAGCCCCTCGAGTACGGCGCGCATTTCAAACAGTTCGCGCACCTCGTCACGGCTCAGGCGCGTGACCACGGCGCCGCGGTTGGGGCGAATGGTCAGGAGTCCCTCGCTGTCGAGCTGCCGGATGGCCTCGCGGACCGGCATCCGGCTGACGCCGAGTTGAACGGCGATATCCTCTGCCTTGATCCGGTCGCCGCCACCGAAGCGGCCGTCACGGATGCGTTCCCGGAGGAAGTGGTATGCCTGTTCGTAAGCTGTGGCGGTGGCGGGAAACTCGTCTTGATTGGTCATGGTGTTTTCCAGGCCGGCTCTTTCTCTGTCGCCTTCAATGCGGTGCGCGTCTTCCCAAGGCACCCGGCCATCGGTTCCGCGTGCATGTGGCCAGTCATTCCATGAAATATGGCCACCCCCGTGATGTGATCTGCGAGGGAGACCATTCATGCCGTGATTTCACCGTTTGGGTCAATAGCGGCGGCGGATACAGCTTTTCGCCGGGGAGAGGCCCGCACGCCTGGCACAGCGCTTGCCCGATGGCGGACGGCAGCGGGCGCCCCGGGCGGGCCCTGAACGGTTCAGGCAAACCGGCCCATATCAGCCAAGGCGATCCTGACGGACCTCGAGCCGTTGAACGATCCGCGATGCCGAATAGCTCAGAACGAAGAACACAAGGCCGACGAAGGTCAGGAGTTCAAAGTATCGGAACGATCTGCTTGCCAGCAGGTTTGCTGTATTGAGCAGCTCGAACACGGTGATGGTGGAAAGGAGGGGCATCTCCTTGAACAGCTGAATGAGGTAGTTGCCGAGTGCCGGGACCATCGGCCGGACCGCCTGTGGCAGAATGATCTTGAACCAGGTGACATGTCGCGGAAGCGACAGCGCGCTTGCTGCCTCCCACTGGTCCCGTTTCACCGACTGGATTCCGGCAATATAGACCTGAGCGGTGTAAGTCCCGTAATGCAGGCCGATAACCAGAACCCCGGTCAGCTCGGCGCTGAGCCGAATGCCCGCTTCGGGCAGCACGAAGAAGGCGAAGAAAAGCTGCACGAGCAACGGCGTGAGGCGGATTGACTCGCTCAGCAGCCATATGCCGTAACGCAAGGGCCGGAACGCACTCATGCTTGCGAGCGCCATCACCAGCCCGACGACCAGAGCGAGCAGGAAGCTCAGCACGGCCAGCCTTATGGTAACGAGCGTCGCCCACATGAGCTCCGGGCTGACTTCGACGAGATATTTCCAATCGAAGTCCATTTCACGCGACATACCGCTTGGTGCGGTCATTAAGATATCGCGCCCCTGCCGCAATCGGTGCTGCAAGGACCAGATACATCAACAGCACCAGCCCGAAGATCAGCATCGGATTGCCGAAGGCGGACACCGTCTGTCGCGCTGCGAAGGCAAGTTCGGTCACCGCGATTGCGCTCAGCAAGGACGTGCCTTTCAGGAGGTCGATTGCAAGATTGCCCATCGGCAGCACAACGCGCTGCATCGCCTGAGGAATGAGCACCTTCACGTAGGCGACCCATGTCGGAATTCCGAGCGCCCGGCAGGCCTCGAGCTGCCCGCGGGGGATGGCGGTCAGCGCGCCACGGACCACCTCCGAGCCGTAGGCGCCGACATTCAGCGCCAGAACCAGAATGCCGGCCTGGAGCGGATCAAGCCGGACCCCGATCATCGGCAGGGCGAAATATGCCCAGTACAGTTGCACGAAGGCGGATGTGCCCCGAAAGAATTCGACATAGACGGTCAGCGGGAAACGCAACAGCCGGTTTTCCGTTGTCCTGAGGGACCCGACGACGAGTGCAACAACGAGCCCGAGCAGACCGGCCTGAGCCGCCACCTGCAGTGTGACCGTCGCCCCCTGAAGGAGCGACGGCATCACGATACCGATCAGGTCGAACGAGTCGCGCATGGCACGCGCCTTCGTCAGCCGGCACAGATTTCCTCGAGTGAAGGCGCATCCGGCCCCGGGCGGTCCTCGGGGCCAAACCCGTAAGCGCTCGTGATTTCCGCCACGGTGCCGTCATCCACAAGCCGATGCAGTTCCGCGTCGAACGCATCGCGAAGTTCCGTCGCCTGAAGGCTGAACGGGAAGGCAGCGAAGAACTGGATCTCCTGGTCGTAGCCGGTCGGCTTTTGCCAATCCTCGATACGCATGAAGTTGTCGCCACCGAGTTCCGCGTAGATCAGGCGGATCGTATTTGTTGCCTCGACAATCACGTCAACGCGGCCGCTGCGCATGCCGGCCGCCAGAGTGGTGGTGTCGGGAAAGCTTGTGATGCGTTGCTCCGGGACACCCACCGTGCGCGCGATCTCGGTTGGTGCGGTGCCCGAGATCAGGCCGACGTTGACCTCCTGGTTGATCAGATCGTCCCAGCCCTGAATGTTCTTGGGGTTGCCTGCAGCGACGATTGCCGTTTGGCCTTCGATCAGGTGCGGACGCGTGAACTGTATCCGCTCGCATCGGGCCGGGCGGACAAAGATCGGCAGCGAGGTATCGATGCGCCCGGCAAGGATGGCGGGAATGAACGAGTCGAAATTCATTGCCACGCCCTGAACTTCCTCGATGCCGATACCCTTTGCCACCGCGCGGGCGATCTCGATCTCCGATCCGACGAGGCTCCCGTCTGCCGCCATGTAGTTGTACGGGCGCTCACCATTGAACCCGTAGAGCAGGTAGCCGCGCTCGCGAATCCGCTCGAGCGAGGCGGTGGCGGCGAATGCATCGCGCGGCAGCGCGTAGGCGCCCAGAGCTGCAAGGCCCGATGCCATGAGCAGCCTGCGGCGCGAGAATTCGATCTTGTTCGACATTTTTCCTTCTCCCCGTGTTGTCGCGCCTTGTTGGCGCGGAATTGCATCTGCCGCCGCTCGGCAGGGCCTCTGCCGTGCTGCTACTTCATTTTGCGAACAGCCTCGATGATCGATGCTTCGCTCGGGACCGCTGCTTCTTCGAGTGTTCTTGCAGCCGGTAATGGAATGTCGGGCATTGCGTGGCGTGCGACCTGTCGCAGCGCCTGCGGCCCCAGCGCCTCGACCACACGCGCAACGACCTCGCCGCTCATTCCGAAGGAATGAAAGTCCTCGTCCACGACCAGAAGCCGCCCAGTCTTGGCGACGGAAGCTGCAACGGTTTCGGTGTCGAGCGGCACAAGCGTGCGCAGGTCGATGACCTCGATCGAGACCCCCTCAGGTTCGAGCAGGCGCGCCGCCCGGAGCGCATCGCCGACGGACGCCGATATCGTGACGAGCGTCAGGTCACTGCCTTGCCGAACCACCTTTGCCTTGCCGAACGGCACGGTGTATCGCCCCTCGGGAACGACGGCATCGACCGGATGGGTGTTCGACATCTTGTTGAGCTGGCGCTTGTTCTCGATGTAGATGACCGGGTCGTCGCTTTGGATGGCCGCCGCCATCAACCCCTTGTAATCATAGGGTGACGAAGGACAGACAACGATCATCCCCGGCAGGTGCGCGAATGTGCCCCAAAGGCACTGCGAGTGCTGCGCCGCAGACCCGATGCAGCCACCGGCTGTCCTCAGCACCATCGGCACCCGGGTATTGCCGCCAGACATGTACGGGATCTTGGACATGGCGTTCATCACCTGCTCCAGGCAGACGCCAACGAAATCGACGAACATGATTTCGACAATGGGACGGTAGCCGGCCATCGCGAGGCCGACGCCCATTCCCGTAAAGGCCATCTCGGAAATTGGCGTGTCCCGCACCCGTTGCTCGCCGAAACGCTCCTGCAGGCCGCGTGTCACGCCGAATACGCCACCGCTGCGGCCAACATCTTCTCCAAGGAGCAGCACCCGGTCGTCGGCTTCCATCTCCCCCGCGATTGCCTCGCCGATCGCCTGGGAGAACCGCACGTTCCTAACCGGTTCGGTCATGTCAGACTCCAACGAAGCTGTAGCGGTGAAGGCCCGACGCGTCCGGCATCGGCGCCGCGCGCACGGTTGCGAGCAGCGCCGCGGTCTCCGACCTGGACGCCTCTCGCATCCGCTTGAGCTCCTCTTGTGTCGCCGCGCCTGCGTCAAGCAGTCGCTGCTCGGTGAGCGTCAGAGGGTCGTGTTCGGCCCGGATGCGCTTGCGCTCTGCTCGGCTCCGGTACGTGTCGTGATCACCTTCGTAATGCCCCTGAAACCGAAAACAGGAAGCCTCAAGCAACGCCGGGCCGCCACCGCCCCGCACGTGGTCGAATGCCTCGCCGCACGCCTTCCAGACTTCCTCGACGTCGGTGCCGTCGACGCACCGTCCCCAGGCGCGGTAGGCGGCGGCGCGCTCCGCGATGGTTGGCGTCGCGCTCACATCGCTGAACCGCACCGAAATGGCATAGCTGTTGTTCTCCACAATGACGAGCAGCGGCAGATTCCACGCCGCCGCCATATTGAGGCATTCATGAAAGGCACCGGTATTGGTCGCGCCATCGCCAATCACGGCCACTGCGACATCCGAGACGCCTTCCATCTTGAAGCCGTATGCGAAGCCCAGCGCCACCGGGATCGAAGACCCGACGATCCCTGTCGCCGAAAAACGGGTCGCGGGGTCGAACGGGTGCATGTGTCCGCCCCGCCCGCCGCAGAGCCCGTTCTCGCGCTCGAAGATTTCGGCAAGCAGTTTCTCGCGATCAACGCCTTTCGCCAGGGCGTGGAGATGGTTGCGGTGCGTACTCACGAGCGCGTCCTCGCGGCGCAGCCACGGCGCGAGGCCGGCCGCCACCGCCTCCTGACCGATGCCGGTGTGGAGTTCGCCATGGATCTCGCGCGTCGGCACACCTTCGAGGCAGGCTTCCTCGAAGTGCCGCATGTCGAGCATCATTCGAAAATGATCGATGAGTGCGTGCTTGTTTGCGGTCATGGCAGTTCGCCCGAATCGGATACACTTATCCACAATAGTCTTTCGTTCGAACGCCTGTCAACGTGCTTGCCACAAAAAGCGAAGCCGTTCGTGTGTGGATCCGGACTATTGCCAGCCCGTGGGGGCCGATGGCGGCAAACTGACGCTTGGGGCTGACAGGGGTGTGATGCGCGCGCTCGTTTCTGACCTGCGCCAAGCCTGTGTGACGCCGCACATCGGCCGGAAATCGCGATAGTCAGCAATCGATGGCCGAACCACCCGGCATGCGGGCTGAGGCCGGTCCCACAATCACCGAAAACGGATTGTGGAGGGATGCGGCTGTGCCAGGACCGTCGGCGGCATGGTTCAGACCATGTATCGCGGCGCCGAGCGCGTTCGCTTCCGCTTCATCCTGACGATGACCGCCAGCAATCCAATCCTGCAAGATTGCCCGGGTTGCTGGCCGCATGAAGCAGTGAAGCGGCCCCCAGCGCATATGCCGGAACCGCCGGCAGCCGTTGCGAACACGCTGCCCGACCCTGATGAAGGAATGGCGTTCCGGATCAGGGACTGGTTCAGCAGCCTGTCAGGGAGTGGACGGAAGGATAATGCGCCCCGACCCCGCACAACTCCGCACGCACCTTGCAGATTTCATCGCAGCCCATGATCTCGCCCGTAGACTCAAGTCGCCGAATGGCCTCGCACCACACGACTATGTCTGCAAAATCCGGACCTCAGAGCCTGGGACGCGGAAACACGGTTCCCTCCATCAGCTTGCGCGCGGTGCGAAGGGTGCCGGCGCGCCGGATGGTCCCGTCGGCAGCCTGATCCACCGTCACCTCGGCCTGGCCGGAGGGGTGCTCCACAGAGAAATCGGTGCCTTGCGGCAGGTTGGCCACGGCGTGGGCGGGGCTTTCGGGTAGCAGGCAGGCGGTGGCCACCGATACGGCGGCAAAGACACCGATGGACGCGTGGACCCGGTGCGGGATGAAACTGCGCGTTGCGATCACCCCGCCCGCCATGGGTGGAAACACCAGCGTCATTTTCGGCACCGACGCGTGCGTGACATCCCCAAGAGTCATCATCGGTCCGGCCTCCAGCCGAATCGCCTCGATCCGCGCGCGCAGGGCCGCGTCTGCCTCCAGTTCGGCCGGGGTTTCGCGCCCCGAGAGCCCGAAATCCGATCCGCGCAGGATCACGCAGGGCATGCCGTTGTCGATCAGCGTGCAGTCCATGCCATCGATCCGGTCGCAGGCCCGACCCGTCGGGAGCAGCGCGCCGCACATGGACCCGGCCAGCCCGTCGAAGAGCATCGCGACTGGCGCCGCCGTGCCCGGCACCCCGTCGATGGCGGCGGTGCCGTCGTAGGTAACGCTCCCGCCCGGGCTCTGCACCCGCAGCAGCGCGCGCTCGCCGGTGTTGACCATGTGCACGCGCACCGCGGTCTGCGGGTCCTGTGCCGCAACAAGACCGCGCTCGATCGCCGCCGGGCCGACGGCGGCAAGGATATTTCCGCAGCCCTGTGCGGTGGAAACCTGCGCCCGGTCCGGGAATACCTGCACGAAAAGATAGTCGACATCGGCATCCGCGCGGTCCGAAGGCGCCAGGATCGCAACCTTGGACGACAGCGGATCGCCGCCGCCGATGCCGTCGATCTGGCGCGGGTCGGGGCTGCCCATCAGCCGTAGCAGCAGCGCGTTGCGTGCTTCCGCGTCCGGCGGCAAGTCGGCGGCCATCAGCACCACCGCACGCGACGTACCACCGCGCATCCAGAGGCAAGGGATTCCGCTGTCCACCGTGCCGCCCTCCCGGTCAGATCCAGCGCATGCCCTTGTCCTTCAACCGACCGCGCATGTCGTAGATATCCAGCCCCAGTTCCCCCGCCGCGAGCCGATCGCGTCGCGCGGCTTCTGCCGACATGCGCTTTTCCGCCGCCTCGGCGACTTCTGCCGCGCGCGCACGCGGGATCACACAGATGCCATCGTCATCGGCCACGATCACATCGCCCGGCGCCACCACCTGCCCGCCGCAGACGATGGGCACATTCACCGAACCCAGCGTCTCCTTTACCGTGCCCTGACCCGAGATCGCCCGCGCCCAGACCGGAAAGCGCATCTCGGTGAGGTCGGCGACATCGCGCACGCCGCCTTCGCTGACCATGCCGATGGCACCGCGCGCCCGTGCCGAAGTGGCCAGCAGGTCCCCGAAATAGCCGTCTGTGCAGGGGCTGGTGGGGGCCATCACCAGCACATCGCCCGCGTGCAATTGCTCGATCGCCACATGCAGCATCCAGTTGTCCCCGGGCGGCACGCTGATGGTGACCGCCGATCCGGCGATGCGAGCGCCCGCCCAGATCGGGCGCAGATGCGTCCCCATGATGCCGGTGCGGCCCTGCGCCTCGTGCGCGGTCGAAACGCCCGCGCGGGCCAGCGCGGCGATGACCTGCGCATCGGCGCGGGCGATGTTCTGAACAACGATCCCCATGGGAAGCCCCTTTGCTGCACCCCTCAGAGCGTATCGACCGTGCGCGGATAGACCGATTCGAACCCTTCGGCATACTGTGCCTTGCGCCCGCCGGACTGCCCGCCAGAGTTGCGCATGAAATGGTTGGCGCGATTCTGCGCGACATTGGTGTAATACTGCCAGAGGTGTTCCTGCCCCTCCATGCACTGGATCGCTGCAAGCTTGCGGTCCCAGGCCGGGGTGATGTCCAGAAAGGTGTCGGGCTTCCAGCCCATCTGTTCGGTCTGGTGCGGTTCGAACAGGTAGAGCTGCGGTGCGCCCAGCACCCTTTCGCCCGGATTGTGGCCCCAGGCCTGCGCGGTCGACCGGCACTCCATCACCACCTGCGTGGTCAGCATGTGGTCGGTGTTGTAGGGGTCGAACCGCGAATGGCTGAGCATGAAGGCGGGCTGCACCGCGCGCATCACCGACACCAGCCGGTCCTTGGACGCGCGGTCGAATTCCAGCGGGTAGTCGCCCATGTCGAAGCAGATCAGGTCATGCACGCCCAGCGCGCGGGCGGCGCTTTCCGCCTCGGCACGGCGCACCTCCTTGACGCGCTCCAGCGTCATGTCGTCCTGCTTCCACAGCTTCGCGCTTTCGCCACGCTCGCCGAAGGAAAGGCAGACAACCGTGACGGCAAAGCCCTGTTCGGCATGCAGCGCGATGGCCCCGCCACAGCGCCAGACGAAATCGGCGGCATGGGCCGAAATCACCAATGCGGTTTTCTGCTCGGGCATGAGGCGCTCTCCTTTTGCGCCGCTTGTAGGCGGGGCAGAGGGGCAAGGTCCATTCGGAAGGGCGCCACCATCCATAAGTTTTGGCTATATCGGCTTGGCGGCTTTCGGGCGCTGGGGCATCCTGAGCGAAACGCAAGGGACAGGCAGATGAGATCACAAGTGCAGCAACACCGGATCGCCTTCATAGGTTTCGGGGAGGCCGCGCGCGCCTTTGCCCGTGCATGGGCGGGCGCGGCCAGCGCGGGCACCGACACGCGCGCCGCCTTCGACATCGCCGCCGATGCGGCACCGGAGCGCTTTGCCCCTGCGGCACGGTCGCTGGGCGTGGCGCTGTCGCCGGACCGGGCGGCGGCACTTTCCGGGGCGGGTCATGTCTTCTGTCTTGTGACCGCGGATCAGGCGCTGGCGGCGGCGCGGGAATGCGCGCCGCATCTGGGTCCGGGCACGGTCTGGCTGGACGGGAATTCCTGCGCCCCGCAGACCAAGCGCGCCGCAGCCTCGGTGATCGAGGCCAGCGGCGCGCAATACCTCGACATGGCGATCATGGCGCCGGTGTACCCGCGCGGGCATCGCACGCCGCTGCTGCTGGCCGGGTCGCAGGCCGCGCCTGTGGCCGGGGTGCTGGCGGGCTGGGACATGCAGGCGCGCGCGGTGGGCGGCACCGTGGGCGATGCCTCCGGCATCAAGATGCTGCGCTCGGTGATCGTCAAGGGTATCGAGGCGCTGTGTGCCGAGAGCTTTCTCGCCGCCCGCCGCGCGGGGGTGGAGGCGGAGGTGATCGCATCGCTTGATGCATCGCACCCCGAATGGGACTGGCCCCGGCTGGCGGCCTACAACCTGGAACGGATGCTGCGCCACGGAACCCGCCGCAGCGCCGAGATGCACGAGGTCGCCGCCACCCTGCGGGCTCTGGGCTTCGAGGCGCGGCTGACCGAAGCGGTCGCCGACTGGCAGGCGCGGATCGGTGGCGGCACGGTGCCGGACCCGCTGCCGGATGATCTGTCCGCGCTGTCCGATCTGACCCTGGCGCGGCTGTGATCGCCGCCAACCTGCGGCACCTGAGGGTGTTCCTGACGGTGGCCGAAACCGGGTCGATCACTTGCGCGGCCGAACGGTGCAGCCTGTCGCAGCCCGCCGTGTCGCAGGCGGTCGCGGGGCTGGAAGCGCGGGCGGGGCTGGCGCTGTTTACCCGCCGGGCGCGGGCGATGTTCCTGACCGAGGCGGGCGCGATGCTCCACACTCGGGCCGGGCGGGCCATGGCGCGGCTGGACAGCGCGCTGGCAGCGCTGACGCCCCGGCTGGTGCGCACGGCAACGCGCGCGCAACTGGATGCGCTGATCGCCGTCTGCGCCGCGCAGAATATGGCCATGGCGTCGCGGCGCATGGGCTTGGCCCAGCCGACAGTGCACCGCGCCATCACCCGGCTGGAACACGAGGCCGGGCGCGCGCTTTTCACGCGCTCGTCCGAGGGGGTGGCGCCCGCGCGCGCCGCGCAGGATCTGGCCCGCGCGGCGCGGCTGACGCTGGCCGAGCTGGCGCAGGCGGAAAGCGACATGGCCGCGCTCGGCGGGCAGGAGGTGGGGCAGGTGGTGATCGGCGCCATGCCGCTGTCCCGTTCCTTTCTGCTGCCGCGCGCGCTGGCGGTGTTCCGCCGCAGTCACCCGCGCCTGCCGGTGCGGGTGCTTGAAGGCACCTATGACGTCATGCTGCACGGGCTGCGCCATGGCGAGATCGACTTTCTGATCGGTGCGCTGCGCGACCCTCCGCCGGTGGACGACATAACCCAGGAAACGCTCTTTACCGACGACCTGGTGCTGCTGGCCGGGGCCGGGCATCCGCTGCTGGAGGGGGGCGCCACCGTGGCTGCACTTCGCACCTGGCCCTGGCTGGTCGCGCGCCCCGGGACCCCGGCGCGGGCGCGGTTCGATGCCTTGTTCGCGAATGAGGGGTTGGACCCGCCCGGAGCGGTAATCGAAACCGGGTCAGTGCTGCTGATGCGCGAACTGCTGGCCGACGGGCGGCATCTGGCCTGCGCCTCGCGGGCGCAGGCGCAGGGCGAAATCATCCGCGGGCTGGTGCAGGTGCTCGATCATCCCGCGCCCGGCGACGCGCGCGCCATCGGGCTGACCACACGCCGCGGCTGGATACCGACCGCTGCGCAGGCGGCGTTGATGGACGCGCTGCGGCGGGCGGTGATACCTGATGAGGTCGCCACACAGCCTGCGTAGCGGCGCGCATGCCGTCAGTCTCTGGCGGCGACCATGAAGATGCCCTCGATCTCGACCGACTGGCGCGCCACCAGCGCGCCTGCCCCGATGGCCGAGCGGCAGTGACACCCCGCTTCGGGGCCGTAGAGATCATGAAACAGGTCCGACGCGCCGTTGATGACCGTATTCGGGGCCTCGAAATCGGGCGCGGAATTGACGAATCCCGTAAGCTTGACCACCTGTGTCACCCGGTCCAGCCGCCCCAGTGCAGCACGAATCGTCGCCAGCATCTTCAGCGCCAGCGCCTCGGAAACGGCCTGCGCGTCAGCGACGCTGACTTCGGTCGGAACCTTGCCGATCCGCTTCGGCCCCACGGCATCATCAAGCAGCGCCGAGCCGTGGCCCGAAAGATACAGCATCCGCCCGGCCAGAAACCATGGCCGACGATTGGACGCCGGCATCCGCAGCGGTTCCGGCAGTGAAAAGCCGCGGGCCATCAGTTTCGCTTCGATTCGATCGGGCGTCATCTGCGCCTCCTGGTATGGACTGACATTTTCCTGCGGCATCTGCGCCCGGGGGCCTGCGTGCGTGCGTGCGCGCGCGAGCGTAGGGCAGATGCGCACAGGGGCGCAATACGTGGCCAGCCCCTTGCGATCCGGCGGTCCGGGCGCCGTATCCGGATGGACAAGCGCCTACCCGGGGGCGTTTTGACGGCATCGGCCGGGTTGAACGATACATCCCTGTTGACAAAACCGCTGCGCTCTGTCTGATTGGGCATTCATCTAGTGGGATGAAAGTGGGCCTCGGATATCATGCGAAACGCTCATGCCCCGTTGGCGCGGCTGCAAAAGCAAATCACACGGCCCCGGAACCAGAACAACAGACCCCTTGCAGCTTGGAGGATGCTATGAAGAAGTGGATACCCCTTGTGGCCGCCAGCGCCGCGCTGGCCAGTGCCACCGCAGCGAAGGCCGATTTCTACACGGGCGAGACGATCAACTGCATCGTTCCCTATGCTGCGGGAGGTGCCACCGATGTGTTCTTCCGCACGGTAACCGAGTTCCTGCCCGAAACCATCCCGGGCGCGCCCACGATCATCGTGCAGAACATGGCCGGGGCAGGGGGCATTCTGGCCAACAACTATGTCTATGAGCAAGCCGACAACGACGGCATGACCGTGCTTTGCGCGCCGTGGCTCTCCATCGCCCAGGTGACCCAGGCCGAAGGTGTGCGCTTCCGCTATGACGAGATGATCCCCATCGGCAGCGCAATCAGCTCGACCGGGATGCTCATCCGCGCCGGGCTGATCGACGAACCGGCCGAGATCATGGAGCGGCGATTGACCCTTGGTGGCCTGCAACCGGCGGCCTCGAACGACCTGCGCCAGCGCCTCGCGCTGCGGATCATGGGTGTGGACTATCACTATGTGCCCGGCTTCCAGGGCGATGCGGCGCAGCGCCCGGCCATGCAGCGTGGTGAAATCGACGTGATCGGGCTGAATATCGACGCCTATGTGTCCAACGTCATGGATGTCGAGGGGCCGGGCGGCACGGGGACGATCCTGCCACTCTGGTACTACCCCGAGTTCGATGCCGACATGAACCCGCTATCGGTCGAAGTGGCCGAGGAAAAGGGCTTCGTGCGCTTCGACGAACTGTACGAGGAGATCCACGGCGCGCCCCCATCGAGCGAGGAGTGGGAAATCTACAAATGGTTCTATCAACTCGCCAACGCGGTTTCGCTGTCGATGTGGTTGCCCGAGGGCTCGCCCGACGAGGCCGCCGAGGCGCTGCGCACCGGCTGGTGGGGTCTGCAGGAACATGAGGGCTTTCTGGAAGCCTTCGAGACCCGCTTCGGCTCGCGCCCGGTCTGGTCCGACCCGGAGGTGATTGATGCCGCGCTCGAAACCCTGGCGGTATCGCCGACCGAGCACGCCGATTTCATCGCCTTCATCCAGCAGATGATCGAGGAAGGCTCGGACTGACAACCGGGCCGCTATTCGGGCCGCTGCGCGAACCATCAGCCTGAATTGCGGCCCCCGCATGAGCGGTGGCGCGGCGCCGGGCAGCGGCCCGCGGTGGGGGGGGGGGGCGGGCGGGGCGGCGCCGGCCCCCCCCGCAGCACGTCCCGCCCCCGCCATCCGTGCCGGGTCACGGGGCCCGCAACACGCCGGATCGCACGGCTGGCACACATGCGCGATCCTGCGGCCTTGCCGGTCACAAGGCATTGCATCACGGTCCGGCACGCCGTCAAGCCCGCGGACGCCGGCCAGGGCCCGGACCATGCCGGGCGGCGAGGGAGGAAGCGTGGACGCCCAGTATTTCGAAATGCTTGCCCTGGGGATTTCCAATATCTTCCAGTGGCCAGCGATCGGATTCCTGTTTCTCGGGATCATCATCGGCCTTTGGGCCGGTGTTGTGCCGGGGATTGGCGGCGTGACCGGGCTGATCATCCTGATCCCCTTCACCTATGGCATGGACACCACCAGCGCCTTTGCGCTTCTGCTTGGCATGTATGCGGTTGTGGTTTCTGCGGATACCATCACCTCGGTCATGTTGGGGGTGCCGGGGTCTGTGGCCTCGCAGGCCACGATCATCGACGGGCATGCCATGGCGCGCAAGGGCCAGGCGGCGCGGGCGCTGGGGGCGGCTTTCACCTGTTCAGCGGTGGGCGGCGTTGTGGGGGCGATCCTGCTGGCGCTGTCGATCCCGCTGGCCAAGCCGCTGGTGCTGGCTTTCGGGATGCCGGAGTATTTCGCGCTGGCCACGCTGGGGCTGATCATGGTCGGCTCGCTCTCGGGGTCTTTCCTGGTCAAGGGGATAGCCGTCGCCTGTCTGGGGCTGCTGGTGTCGATGATCGGCGCATCAAGCTTCAATGCGGTGCCGCGCTACTGGTTTGAACAGCCCTACCTGCTGCAGGCCCCGCCGCTGGTGTCGATCGTGCTGGGCTTCTTTGCCATCGCCGAAATCCTCGACCTATCGGCCAAGAACCGCAACATCTCGTCCGTCAGCGCCGAAGAGGCGGGCGGGCGCGGCATCATCGACGGTATCTTCGATGTGGCGCGCAACTGGTGGCTGACGCTGCGATCCTCGGCCATCGGGGTCTACCTGGGCATGTTGCCGGGGCTGGGCGCGTCGATCACCGACTGGGCAGCCTACGGCCATGCGGTCAGTACGGAGAAAAACAACGAGAACTTCGGCAAGGGTGATGTGCGCGGCGTGATCGCCCCCGAAGCCGCCAACAACGCGCAGCGCGGTGGCGGCCTGATCCCGACCCTGGCCTTCGGCATTCCGGGCGATTTCGCCATGGCAATCCTGCTTGGCGCGCTCACCATTCAGGGTATCCGCCCCGGTGTGGACATGCTGACAGGACGGCTGGATCTGACATTTTCGATGATCGGGATGCTGATCATCGCCAATATCGTGGCGGCGGTCCTGCTGATCATGTGGTCGCGCCAGATCGCGCGGCTCAGCTTTGTGGACGGGCATATCGTGGCGCCGGTGGTGCTGCTGTTCGTGCTGATGGGCGCATGGCTTGGCACCTCCAGCATGGGCGACCTGCTGGTGATGCTTGTGGCGGGCGTGTTCGGCTACTGGTTCAAGGTCGCGGGCTGGCCGCGCCCGCCGCTGGTGATCGCGCTGGTGCTGGGACCGATCATGGAGAACGCGCTGCTGGTGTCCAACCGAACGTATCAGGGGTTCGGCTGGATGGCGCGCCCGGCGGTGATTGTGATCATGATCCTGATTGTGCTGACGCTGATCCTGGCCGCGCGGCGCCAGTGGCGCATGTTCAAGCTGAACCGCGAAATGAAGATGCTGCAGGCACTTCGCGCCGCCGAGGGCAAGGCCGATCCCGAACCTGCAACCGCAGCCGGGGGCGGTGGCGATCTGGTGGGGCGCAGCCCGCTGCTGTCGATCCCGCTGTGCCTGCTGCTGGCGGGTATCTTTCTTTTTGGTTTTGTTGGCGTCATGGGCATGCGCACGGTCAATTCGCTGTTTCCGCAGATGATCGCGGTTCTGGGGGGGGCGATGGTGCTGGTCGCACTTCTGGCCGACAGCGCCTCGTTGCGCGAAGAATTGCGCCGGATCGGGTTGCGCGCGCTGCTGGCCCGGACCGAGGCCGAGGCAACGCTGCTGCGTGCGGCGCTGCTGATCGGTTATGTGGGGCTGATCGTGCTGGGCATCTATCTGTTCGGGCAGAGGGTGGCGATCCCGATCATGCTGGGCCTGTATATGGTCTTGTGGGGGAAATTTCCCTGGTGGTCGGCTCTGCTTGTGGGAGCCGGGTCATGGGCCATCATCGAACTGCTTTACGGCTGGGGCCTGAATATCCGCTTCCAGCGCCCGCAATTCAGCAATTTTTTCTAGCGGCGGATAGCACGCGCGATCAGTTTCCGGTTGTGATCTTATACTAGTGGGCTAATAGTGGGCCAAGCGGTCAGCGCGGGCAGAATGCCCGAATCGCGCCCCGCCCGAAGAACAGGAGACCGATGATGACCGATCCCGTCCGTGCCTTTGCCGCCACCATGCAGGCGGTGTGGTTCAGCGATGATCTGGGCGAAAGCTGGAACCGCCCCCATACCCAGCAGGGCGGCTTCTACAATGAGGCGCGCGCATGGTCTGTGGTGGCGCACCCCGAAAGACCCGCCGAACTCTGGTGCGGAACCGATGTGGGCATCTATCGCTGGGAGGCCGCTGCGGGGCGATGGGAGCACGTTCCCTCGCCGCTTGACGGGTTCCACGTCCAGCAACTGGCCATCGACCCGCGCAACCCGCAGGTGATCTATGCCGGCACACGGCCCGCGCAGGTCTGGCAAAGCCTCGATGGCGGGGAAAGCTGGAACCAGTGTGCGCTTGGTATCGACAGCGAATGCTACTTCATCAACACTCCGCGTGTCACCTCGATCAACTTTGAGCCCTGGCCGCCATATGCTGTCTGGGTAACGATCGAGATCGCAGGCCCCTATCGCTCCGAGGACGGCGGCAAGACCTGGACACATTTGCCCGTGGGGCTGAAAAGCATCGATACCCACAACACGGTGTTCTGTGACGACGGGCAGGAACAGGCGGTGCTGATCACCACCGAGGAAGGGCTCCACCGCAGCGCGGACCACGGCGTGACCTGGACCCCGGTGCCGGTGCCGCAATCGCCCTGGCCCTACATGCGCTGCATGATCCAGCGCCAGGACGCGCCGGGCTACCTGCTGCTGTCGGTGGGCGACAAGCCCTCGGGCATGACCGGCAAGCTGCTGCGCAGCCGCGACTTTGGCGCGAGTTGGGAAGAGGTGGACCTGCCCGCGCGGGTCAATTCCACCATCTGGTGGATCGGCCAGCATCCGGCGGATCCGAAGCTGATCATCTTCTGCACCATTTTCGGCCAGATCTTTCGTACCACCGACGGCGGCGAAAGCTGGGACAAGTTGACCCGCGAACTGGGCGAAATTCGCATGATCGGCTGGGCGCCGACTGCCTGAAACAAGGGAGAGAGTGATGCCGCACAACGTGGAGATCCCGCAATACGTCATAGACCGGATCATGGCCAAGCGCGGTCGGCTGGAAGTGTTCGACAGTTTCGACCCCGCCAGGACGGCGATGCTGGTGGTGGACATGCAGAACTTCTATGTCGCCGAGGTCGATACCGCCAAATCCATCGTCCCCAACATCAACCGGTTGGCCGAGGTCTGCCGCGCGAAGGGCGTGCCGGTCATCTGGGTGATCATGACCGTGGCCGAGGCCGAGGGCGCGCCGAGCCAGTGGGCGCTCTATCATGACCACTTCTTTACCGAAGCCAAGGGCGCCAACCACCGCAACAGCCTGTCGAGGGGCGCCTGGGGCCATGAGCTTTACAAGGATCTGGACGTGCGCGAGGGCGAGCCGGTTGTCAGCAAGAAGCGGTTCTCGCCCTTCGTCGAAGGCTCCAGCGACCTCCACGCGCGTTTGCAGGCGATGGGGGTGGAAAACCTGATCGTCTGCGGCACGGCCACCAACATGTGCTCGGAATCCACCGCGCGCGATGCAATGATGCTGGATTACAGGGTGGTCATGGTGATCGACGCCAACGCCGCCCGCTATGACGAGGATCATCTGGCCGGGCTGACCTCGTTCTATCAGAGTTTCGGTGACGTGCGCAGCACGGACGATACCATCAGGATGCTGGATTGAGGAACACCCCATGGCCATGCAATTCATCTATCAACCCCATGTTCGAGCCGAAGGCATGGTCATCACCCCGGACCTGCCGCTGGCGCGGGTGCTGGTGGCGCTGGGCGATGCGGCGCCTGTGGCGGTGCCCGCGCGGCGCCTGGTGACGGACCAACAGGTGCAGGTGGCGCGTGCCGCCGTGACCCTGCATCCGGCGCTGGCGCTTGTGGCGGCCTCCGAAGGCACGCTGGCCGTGCCCGCCTGCGTGCTGACTGACCCGGACCTTCTGGCCACCGGCGATGCAGGTCGCGCGGCGGTGGACGTGGTGCTGTCGCGGCAGGCGTGGCGACTGGACGCCATGGGCGGGCTGGAGGCGCTGACCGTGGCGATGGAAGGGGGCGAGACGCTGCCCTGCATCGCGCTGGCGGATATGCTGGCCGCCTGTCGGACCGGCGATGGAAAGTTGCCTTATGGCATGGCGCTGATCGGCGCCTCTGCGCGAAACATGGCAGCCGGGGATGGCGGGCGGCGGGTGCTGACGCTTCAGGGCAGCGGCGAAAGCCTGAAGCTGGCGTTGGATCTGGTTGTGCTGGACTGATCCCATGACAGACCACGCCGAAACAAGGATTGCCCGCGAAGGTGCCGCACTGGTCATCCGCTTCGACCGCCCGCAGGCGCGCAACGCATTGACCGACCGGATGCTCGCCGAGACCCGCGCCGCCATGCTTGATGTGCTGCATGATCCGGACATCGCCGCCGTGATCCTGACCGGGGACGAGCGGAGTTTCTGCGCCGGTGGCGATCTGAAGGCCGCCGCCGACAGCGACCTGGGCCCCTATGACAAGTACCGTGCCCGCCATGTGGCCACCGAATGGCATGACTTCGTTCGGTTCCTCGCCCGCTACCCGCGCCCGGTCATCGCCGCTGTGGAAGGGCACTGTCTGGGCGGGGGGCTGGAAATCGCGCTCCTGTGCGATTTCATCGTGGCCGCGGACTCCGCCGACATGGGCCTGACCGAGGCGCGGTTTTCGCTGTTCCCCATTCTGGGCGGCGCGTGGTCGCTGACCCGTGCGGTGGGTGCGCGCCGGGCCAAGGAAATGATGTTCACCGCCCGCCGGATCGGCGCGCAGGAAGCCCATGCCATCGGCCTTGTGGCCGAGGTTACACCCGCTGGCGCCGCTTGCCCCCGCGCGGTGGAAATCGCCGGGGTCATTGCGGAAAACGGCCCGCTGGCAGTCATGGCGGCCAAGCAGGCAGTGATGCGGGCGCCATCGCAAGGCCTGGACGAGGCGCTGGCCACGGGGGGCGATCTGTCGGCGCTGATGTTCTTCTCCGAAGACCGCGCCGAGGGGCTTGCCGCGTTCCGCGAAAAGCGACCAGCGGCCTTCAGGGGGCGATGAGGATGGGCGGGACCGCCCGCACCAACAGTCTGGAGGCAGTGACCATGGAAACCATCGATCAGGCCGGCGTGCTGCGGCATGCCTTTTTCCCGGAGCGTGCCGCGATCGTCGGGGCCTCGACCGATATCAACAAGTTCGGCGGGCGGGCGATGCATTTCTGCCTGACGCGCGGGTATCAGGGCACGCTCTGGCCCATCAACGCCAAGGCCGACGAGGTCCAGGGCGTCCCCGCCTTCCGCAGCCTGCGCGACCTGCCGCAAGCCCCCGATATCGCCGTTATCGCCGTGCCCGCGCCGCTGGTCCGCGACACGCTGGCCGAGGCGGCGGACGTGGGCGCGAAACTCGCCATCGTCTATGGCGCGCAATTTGCCGAAGCGGGGGAGGAAGGGCGCGCCGAACAGCGGCGGCTGCTGGACATCGCGCGCGGTGCGGGGATGCGCATGATCGGGCCGAACTGCATGGGGGTGATCAGCCTCGCCTCGGGGTTTGTGGCCAGTTTCACCACCGCGCCGCAGCACCATGACGGCAAGGGCTGGCCCGAGATCGGCACCGTCAGCGTGGCCAGTCAGTCCGGTGCCGTGGGGATCCAGATGTTCGCCCAGTTGCGCGACCGTGGGCTGGGGTTGGCAAACTGGATTTCCACCGGCAATCAGGCCGATATCGACGTGGCCGATGCCATCGCCTATTTCGCCGATGACGAGGCCACCCGCACCATTGCCGTATACATGGAAGACGCCAGCCGGGGCGTGAAGCTGGCCCGCGCGCTGGAAAAGGCGCGGCAGGCGCGCAAGCCGGTGGTTGTGCTGAAGGTCGGGACCACGCCGCAGGGCGGGGTGGCCGCCGCAGGACACACCGCCTCGCTCTATGTCGAGGACCGGGTGGTGGACGACCTCTTCCGCCAGTACGGCGTGCTGCGCGCGCGCACCATCAACGAGCTGATTGACCTGGTGGCGGCGGCGAATGCGGGCAAGGTGCCCGCCAGCCGCGATGTGGCCGCGATCAGTGTCTCGGGTGGCGGGGCGGTGATGATCACCGATGCCGCCGTGCGCCACGGTCTGAACCTGCCGGACTGGGACCGGGATGCCGTGGCCGCGCTGAAGGAGACCAACAGCTTCGTCAACGACCGCAACCCCATTGACGTGTCCGCGCCCTCGATGAGCAACATGGCCATCACCGGCGGGCATCTGCGCTGGGGACAGGAGCGCGGGCTGCCGACCATGCTCGGCTATATCTCGCACATCCCGCTTGTCCCGCGCACCCGCAAGGAGATTGTCCCGCAACTGCTGGCAATGCCCGCCGCGCACCCAGACCAGCTGGTGGCCGTGGCCATGAACGCGCTCCCCGAGGACCGCAAGGCGCTGGTGCAGGCGGGCATGGCGGTGTTCGACGACCCGGTGGTGGCGACCGAAGCCGTGGGCAAGCTGGTCCATGCCGGGCGGGTCTTTGCCCATGACGCCACCGCCCCGGCGGGGTCCGAGGCCCAGGCCGCGCTGGCGGGCGACGCACTGAACGACTGGCTGGCGGGTGCGGGCATCCCGCTGACTCCT
The DNA here is from genome assembly GCA_020832705.1 of Paracoccaceae bacterium. Lineage (GTDB taxonomy): Bacteria > Pseudomonadota > Alphaproteobacteria > Rhodobacterales > Rhodobacteraceae > Rhabdonatronobacter. The sequence continues at coordinate 15,731 of JAFIEE010000006.1, read as the reverse complement.
GTTATCCCGGTGGCGGATGCCGATGATGCCGTGGCGCGGGCTGATGCCGCAGGCGGGCCGGTGGTGCTGAAGCTGCAGGGCGCGGACCTGGCGCATCGCAGCGATATCGGTGGCGTGCGGCTGAACCTGCGCGGCAGTGACGCCGTGCGCGCTGCCCATGCCGAGCTTGCCGCGCGGGCGGCGGACCGCAGCTGGTCCATCACGCTCTCGCCCATGGTCGAGGGCGGGGTGGAGGCCCTGCTGGCCGTCCGCCATGACCCGTTTTTCGGCCCGCTGCTGATGCTGGGCACCGGCGGCGTGTTCGTGGAACTCTTCGGCGATGTGGCGTTCCGCAAGCTGCCCTTCACCCGCGCGGACGCCGAGGACATGCTCGACCGGCTGAAACTGTCGCACCTGCTCGATGGCTTCCGAGGGGCGCCCCGCGCCGACCGCGCTGCGCTTCTGGACGCGATGATGGCCCTGTCGGATGCCTGCGCGCGCGGCAGTGTCCCGGCGTTCGAGATCAACCCGCTGATGGTTCTTCCCGAAGGGCGCGGGTTGATCGGCGTGGATCTGTTGCCGGGCGTGCCGGAATGAGCGCGGAAGTCCCCCACAGGATTGCCGGGCAGGACGTGCCCGGTCAGGGCAAGACGCTGGGAATCGTCAACCCTGCCACCGGCGCGCCCCTTGCCACCATGGCAGAGGCCACGCCCGCTCAGGTGCAGGCCGCCGTGACCGCGGCTGCCGATGCCTTTGCCGATGGCCGCTGGCGCGACCAGCCGTTCCGCGCCCGGCAGGCCGTGCTGCGGCGCATTGCGGCCACGCTGCGCGATGAGGCTGGGGTGCTGGCAGATCTGCAGATCGCCGAAACCGGGTTGCCCCGGTCTTCGGCCCGGCGGCACATCGCCGGCGCGGCGGACTGGTTCGACTATTACGCCGACTACCTGAGTCTGGAAACCGGCGCGTTCTGGCGCCAGTTGGGCGGGGCCAGCACGCTGCTGGACCGCGTGCCCATTGGCACCTGCGCGCTGTTTTCGCCCTGGAACGTGCCCATCGGGCTGACGGCGGTAAAGCTGGCGCCCTGCCTGGCCGCCGGCAACAGCGCCGTGGTGAAGCCGTCCGAAGCGGTGCCACGGCTGATGCGCGCCTTTCTGGATCTGGTCGAGGACGCGGGCTTGCCGCCGGGCGTCCTCAATGTGGTCAACGGGCGCGGGTCGGTCACCGGTGCCGCGCTGGCCGAGGCACCGGGCGTCGACATGATTTCCTTTACCGGCGGGCACGGAGGCGGCGCGGCGGTGGCCGCGGCGGCGGCGCGGCGGCACCTGCCCTGCGTGACCGAACTGGGCGGCAAATCCGCCACCATCGTCTTTGCCGATGCCGACCCGGACCGCGCGCTGGATGGCGCGCTGGCAAGCCTCTTCGCCAACAACGGCGAGGCGTGCCTCGCAGGCTCGCGCCTGGTGATCGAAGACAGCATCGCCGAGGAATTCCTGACCCGCTTCGCCGCCCGCGCCCGCGCCATCCGGCTGGGTGATCCCGCGCAGGAGGGTGTGGAGATGGGGCCGATGATTTCCATCGGGCACCGCGACGGGCTCTTGCGTCACTGCACGGCGGCCACGAACGCGGGCGATACCTGCCTGACCGGCGGGAAGGTGCCGCCGGGACTGGAGGCCGGGGCCTTTATCGCGCCCACTCTTTTCCGCGTCGCCACGACCGGGAGCGCGCTGTGGCGCGAGGAGCTTTTCGGCCCCGTCGGCGCGGCCATGAGCTTTGCCAACGAGGCCGAGGCACTGTCGCTGGCCAATGACAGCGCCTATGGCCTTGCGGCCTATGTCTGGACCCGCGATCAGGGCAGGGCCATGCGCATGGCCCACGGGTTGCGGGCGGGCACGGTCTGCGTCAACACCGCGATCCAGCGCGAACTCAATGCCCCTTTCGGCGGCTTCAATGCCTCTGGCGTGGGGCGCGAGGGCGGGCATTTCAGCTGGGAGAACTTCACCGAAGCCAAGGCGATCATCCTCAACCATGACTGACGCATCGACTCCCCCCGCCACCCTGCACGGCAAGACCATCCTCATCACCGGCGCTGCACAGGGGATCGGCGCGGCCATGGCTGCCGGGTTTGCCGCCCGTGGTGCCGCGGTCGTGCTGGCCGATCTGGCCGATCCCGAAACCACCGCCAGCGCCATCCGCGAAAGCGGCGGTCAAGCGCTTGCCGTGCGCACCGATATTGCCGAGCCAACGGACTGCGCGCGGATGGTCGCGGCCGCGACCGACACCTTCGGCGGGCTGGACGGGATCGTCTGCAATGCCGCGCTGTTCAACGCGCTGCCGATCACTGCGCAGGAAGATATCGACCCGGACCTTTGGGACAGGGTCATGCGTGTGAACGTGCGCGGCACATGGTTGAGCGTGCGCGCCGCCGCGCCTGCGCTGGCCGGCCGCGCCGGATCGGTGGTACTGATCGGCACCAACCGGGTGCTGGCGGGCTATCCGATGATGCTGCATTACGATGCGTCGAAGGGTGCGGTTCACGCCATGGGCAAGGCGTTGGCGCGCGAACTGGGGCCCCTTGGCGTGCGGGTCAACATTGTCTGCCCGGGACTGACCATGTCCGAGGGCGTGCGCGCGCGCCCCGGCATCACCGACCGCGCCGCCGCTGTCACCCGTTCCCGCGCCTTGTCCCGCGAGGCCGTGCCCGAGGATATCGTCGGGCCTGTCGCCTTCCTGTTGTCAGGTGAAAGCGCCTTCATCAGCGGGCAGACGCTGGTGGTCGATGGTGGCGGCGTGATGCACTGACACAGGCACGGACACAGGCATTGACACAGGCACTGACCCCAACCGAAAGGAACGTCCCCATGGCCATCATCACTGTCGAAATCCTCGAAGGTCGCCCGCAGGAAACCAGAACCAGGCTGATGGAGCGCATCACGGATGCCTTTGTCGAGGTGCTCGACGCAAAGCCCGAACAGGTGCGCGTGGTGATCCACGAATTGCCGCGCGGCAATTACGCGGTCGCGGGCAAACCCGTCTGAGCGCAGACCCAGGGTTCCGGTCCGAAAAGCGCCCCCGCGCCGCGCCCGACCACCCGTGCGCCAGGGGCGCGCCGTTGCGGCGTCGCGGGGCGCGCAAGACACGGCGCCGCCGGTTCTCAGATCAAACCGGGCAGGACCAGTGCGATCTGCGGAAAGGCCAGCAGCAGGAACAGCAGAAACGACGCCAGAAGGAACGGCGCCGCCGCCAAGGTCACGTCATTGAGCGTGGTCCCTTGCGGCGCCACCCCCAGCAGCACGAAAAGGTTCATCCCGAAGGGCGGTGTGACGCCTGCCAATTCCAGCGACAGCAGCATGATCACGGCAAACCCGATCGGATCGATTCCCAGCGCCTGGACGATGGGAAAGAACACGGGCACCGTCAGCATCATGATCGACACCTGTTCCATGAACATGCCATCACCAGCACGACCGCAAACATGGCAATGATGACCACCATCGGCGAGGCCTGAAGCCCGCGGGCCATGTTGACCAGCCCGCCCGACCCCCCGGAGAAGTCCAGGAGCTGCGAGAACGTGGACGAGGCGATGACGACCGGCACGTCCACCGCATTGAACACCCGTTGTGGGAGGCCGGTGCGAAAGTACAGCTCGCCCATCAACAGGAACAGCGGGATCGGCAGGAAGGTGAATTGCGTTGCCTGCATGAACGCGCATATCGCTTCCCCCATGCCCATGCCCATGCCCATGCCCATGCCCCAACTGGCCCGGCAGGCGGGTCTGTCCACCCGGCAACTGGAACGGCTGTTCAGGGCGCATCTGAACACATCGCCCGGACGGCATTACCTGTCGCTGCGGCTGGATCTGGCGCATCAGCTTGTCGCGCAATCCGCCCTGAGCATGTCCGAGATCGCCCTTGCGGCGGGGGGCAACGCTTCCCGCGCGCTTGGCCGCGCCTTCAAGGCGCGTTTCGGCCTCGCCCCGGGCGGCTTGCGGGCGGCAAACCGCAGCGCCGGTGCGTCATGGATAGCGTTTTGCGCGGGATCGAGCCTTGGGCATTCGGGGCAGTTCTCCGGGCGTGCTTTGGTCGAGCATGATCCGGCGCCGGTGCCTGCGGCAGGCAAGGCGGCAGGCAGATACAACGCCGACCTGAATGCGCGGGCTGGAATCGCCACCTGTGAATACCGATCCCGGCGAATGGCCCGGAGGGCGGGGCGGACATCGCGACGGGCACGGCTGGCGCCCGCCGCGCCGCGCCTTACTTGCGATAGCTTTCCCGCGCCGTGACCGAGATCGGGCAGGGTTCCACCGTGCAGGCGATTTCGGTCTGGATATGGCGTTCCACCGTGGGCTTGCGGGTGCCGCCATCGGGTTCTCCCCAGGTCAGCGACACCTGCGTGCCGGGCTCGGCAACCTGTTCGTCCAGAAGCGCGAGCGAGATCCAGCCCGCCACGTTCGAGGTATAGACCGGGTAATGCGACAGTCCCACCGGGCGACCGTCCTTGCTGACCAGATCATAGGGGCAGGTGGCATAATGCGAGGCGGGCATGTCCATGAACTTGAAGCGGTCGCCTTCGCTGAACATGGAGGCGAACACGCGCACCACGTCTTCCTTGTTCCAGCGCAGGGTGACCTTGTGTTTGTGGGGCTGGTCGCGCATGGCTTCCAGCGCCTCACGGCCGATGAAGTCATGATCGAACTTCAGGATATGGCTGTAGCCGATGTCAAAGGGGGTCAGGTAATAGTCTTCGACCCGGTCCGACACCAGCGAGCCGCCCAGAGACAGATTGGCCATGAAACTGTCGGCGCCGAGCCATTCGCGGAAGGGCTTCATCTTCTCGCCCGAATAGATCGCCGGGAGGGGCGAGGGGAACCAGCCGCTTTCATGGGCCACGGTGGAATAGGTCTTGGACCCGGCGGCCAGAAGCCCGTGATCGGCGCCGGCCTCCATGATCGCATCGCGGATACGGTCGTAGTCGTCGAACGGGCCGAACAGTTCCAGCCCCACCGCCCCGGCCATGCCGTGGCGCAGTGCGCGCACCTGCACCCCATCGATGCTGATATAACCCATCCCGAAGAACTTGAACCCTTCCAGTGGGCCGCCGTTGAGCTTTTCCAGAATGGCGTTTGCATTGGGGCCCTGAACCTCGAACCTGTAGCCCCGGCGCCGACCCCTGTTGTCCAGTGCGCGGTCGTCAGTGGTGGAGGTTACATTGTACCCGCCGGTCTGGATGTTGTATTCTACCCAGTCACGGTTGGTGGGCTTGTTGACGATGTTGATCCGGTCATCTTCCAGAATGAACATGATCGCATCGGCGATGATGAAGCCGTCATGGTTGCAGAACACCACCTGCTTGGCGATGTCCTTGCGGAAATTGGCCATGGAGTTGATGGCCAGATCCTGCACCAGCCGCTTCACGTCCGGGCCTTCGATGTAGTGGTCGGTCATGTGAAAGGACTGGTCGAACAGCACCGCACCGTTGCGCCAGGCTTCCTGTTCGTCGCGCCAGTTGGTGAACTCGGCCTTGATGGGAAACTGATAGGGGCCGGTCTGTGCGTTGCGCAGCATTTCGACCGGGTTTCCGATGGCGTTGAGCTTGTCTTCGAGCGTCTTGATGGACATTGCGTCGGCCCCTGAGTGTGAAAGGAATCGGGCGGGGTATCCCGCGCACTTGTTACTAGTGGGCCTAAGATGGGCAGAATGCAACCCCTAATGCCGAGGGATGACAGCGCGCGTTTCGTGCCTGTTGCGTTGACAAGTGCAGCGGTGCAACGCCAGTTTGAAGCGACTGCCCAGAACTTGGGCACGCAGGGAGGACCGGTACACGATGGGCCAGAAGCTCGACCAGGATATGCCTGAAGACAGGCCCGAGCCGGAGAACAGCGCCCGCGCCCGCGCGTCCACTGCGCAAGCGGATCAGACGCCTGCGGACCTGCCCGGTGCGGCGCTGCTGGAGGTCATCGAAGCCTTCTGCCGCACGCATGGGATCGCTGCGTCGACTCTGGGGCGGCTGGCGGTGAATGACGGCAAGCTTGCCAGCCGGATCGCCCGGGGCAGCCGTGTCGAACCGACCACCCGAGCGCGCATCGAAGAGTTCATGGAGCGCGTCAACCGCGGCGAGATCGAATTGCGCGGCCGCCCTCGGCGCAAGAAAAGCACGTCGAATGCCTATACGATGGCGGAACTGGTCAACCGCGAAAGCTCCATCCGCACGCCGGGCAGCTTTGCCATCCATGAACAGCGCCACCGTTCGCATGTCTTTGCCGCCACCACCAATGAAAGCTGGGTGCAGGCGGACATGATCGTGACTGATCTGTTGCAGGATCCGCCGCCTGAAACGGGGCTGCGGCTGTTCTATTCCCCGATGGATAACGGCGTGACCCTGACGCGGGTGCTGCGCGCGATACATGCGCGCCACCCCGGACTGCCGATCCTGGTGGTGATGAAGGGCTGGGGGCTGGAGGATCTGCGCAACACCATGGGCCGGATGATCGACCGGCTGATCGAGCACCCGCAGCTTGTCTTCGTGCTGACCAACCTCTACACGCGCGAGGCAGTGCATCTGAAGAAGACGGCTGCCGAAGGCCCGCGCGATCTCGCCTGGCACGAAATCGGCCTGACCGGACGGGTGAGCTACGACTATCAGCTGCAACTGGCTGACCTGTTCCCGCGTATCGCGCCGGAATGGTGCGTGCGCCAGGGGCCGGACGATTTCCCGGTCTACAGCCGGCCCAGCGTGGTCACCATCATGCGTGCTGACCAGCGCAAGGCGATCGCGCACCTGCTGCCGCGCCCCGACGGCCCACCGCTGGCGTTCGATTATGCTTTCCTCAACCACCCCTATCTGCACAGCCACACCATGAAATTCCGGGTGGATTACATCCTGGCGCCGATCATTTCCCACCTGGCGCCCGGGGGACGGATGAAGGTGGTGCAATCGCTGGGGAGCGATCCGGCGCACGAGATCATCCAGAGTGTGTGGCCGAACGAGCCGCTGAAGCCGGTTTCGCGCCATGACATCATCTCGGCGCTGCGCAAGGCGCGCCCGGACCTGATGCGCGGCGCCTCGCTGCGGGGGTTGACCGATGCGCGGTCGCTTTATCGCTTCGACATGCACACCCTGCCCACGATCACCGGGTCCGACCAGCCCGACCTGTCGCTTCAGGGGGCATGGAGCAATGCCGTCTATTTCGCCCGGGTGCGCGAGCAACTGGTGGAGGCGGTCATGCGCAGTGGCACCGATTATCTGGATGCCACGCGCAAGGTGCTGTTGCGCCATCGCGGCCTGTGGTTTGTCAACGAAGCCTTCGAGGTCCAGCGCAAGCTGTGACCCGTGGTCCGCCGAGGGTCCGGGATCGCGATTCCGGTTGCAGTTTTTTACTAGTGGGCTATTGGTGGGCAAATCGGTGCTCCGGCGCATGCCGGACACTTGGCGTTTGACGGACAGGACGTGGAACCATGGCAGACGACCGGAAATACGATGCAATCGTCGTCGGCGGTGGCCACAACGGCCTGACATGCGGTGCGTATCTGGCGCGGGCGGGCAAGAAGGTGCTGGTGCTGGAACAGAAGCCGCATATCGGCGGTGCCTCGGTAACCGAGGAATTCGCCCCAGGTTTCCGCGCCTCGACCTACAGTTTCATCATGGGCCACCTTCATCCGAAGGTGATCGAGGAACTCGAACTCAAGCGCTACGGGCTGGACTGGATCTCGCAGCCCGATGTGGTCAACCCCACCGATGACGATTGCATCGTCTTCTCCAAGGACCCGAAGAAGACACAGGAACAGATCGCGCGGTTTTCGAAGAAGGATGCCGAGAATTATCCGAAGTTCTTTGCCCGGCTGACTCGCACCATCGAGATCCTGCGCATGTTGCAACTCGAAACCCCGGTCAACCCGTTCCGCAAGGATCCGGTGGGGCTCTGGCGCACGGGGCGGCTGGCCTGGAAGCTGCGGAATTCCGAAAAGGAGGTCTATACGCTGCTGCAGGCGCTTTCGATGAGCGCCTACGACTATGTCTCACGCTGGTTCGAAACCGATGTGGTCAAGGCCAAGTTCATGTTCTGGGCGACCATCGGCGGCAATGCCGGCCCCTATGCGCCGGGCACCGCCTTCTATCTGGTCACGCATCTGGTGGGCCAGCTCGGCATGTCCTTCGCCCGTGGCGGAATGGGGGCGATTGCAGATGCGATCGCGGCCTCGGGTCAGGCGCACGGGATGGAGATCCAGTGCGATGCATGGGTCGATGAAATCCTGGTCCGGGACGGCGCTGCCATGGGTGTGCGCCTGCGCTCGGGCGAGGTGATCCGTGCCTCCCGGGTGATCAGCAACGTCAACGTCAGGCGCACCTTTCTGGACATGGTGGACCGCGCCCACCTGCCCGAGGAATTCGTCGAGGATGTCGAAGGCTTCCGCTCGCGCGGGATGGGGTTCAAGCTGTTGTGCGCCGTGGAGCGCCCGCCTCAGTACAAGGGGTTCGACCCGGAAAAGGCCGGAACGGAAGCCGCCTCTTACGCCCATATCTGCCCCACGCCCGAGTTTCTGGAACGCGCCTTTCATGATGCCAAGTTCGGCTGGTACAGCCAGGAGCCGTTCCTGTCGCCCAATGTACCCAGCATGTTCGACGACACGCTTGCGCCTCCGGGCAAGCATGTGGTGGTAATCCAGGGCGGGGTCACGCCCTATGAGTTGCGCAACTCCGACTGGGAGAGCGAGGGGCCGAACCTGGTGCGCAACGCCTTTGCGGTGATGGATCGTTTCGCGCCGGGATTCTCGGACAGTGTCATCGCGCACAAACTCTACACGCCACGCGACATCGAGGCGGATATCAACATGCCCGGCGGCAACTCGCAGCATGGGGAACTGACGCTGGACCAGTTGTTTTTCATGCGCCCGGTGCCGGGCTATGCCGATTACCGCTCGCCGGTGCGGCGGCTGTATCAGTGCGGCGCGTCCAGCCATCCGGGCGGCGCAGTCTCGGCGGTGCCAGGGCATAACGCGGCGCGCGAAATCCTGAAGGACTGGCGCTGGTCGCTGCGCTGAACGGGATACTCTGCGCGCAGCCTGCCGGGACATGATCTACGCCGACACCGCGGCCGATTTCCTGCATCGTCTTCCGGGGAACTGCCGCGAGTCAGGTTTCCGGCGGCAGCAGTTGCGGCGCAAAGCGCCGCAAAGCACCGATCAGACGCGGATGATCGCGGCGGGGGTCGCTGAGCATGTCCACCACAAACCCCGCGCTGCGCACCGCCAGAGGGCCCAGGGCGGAGGGCACGTTGCGGTTGAATTCGGCGAAACGCTCCAGCACCGCCTCGTCGTCGGTGCCGGCATGGAACTCGACATACCGCCAGCCACCGCTCCGGCGCCTGTCACGGCGCTGGGTGATCCGCTCCATGCTCTCCCACGGCAGCAGGATGTCGAGCTCGGGCAGCGAGATGCCCGCGGCATCCACCCGCATCTGCTGCCCGAGCGTCGATCGATACTCCCGCGCCTGCTGCACCGCCAGCCAGGCGATCAGCCAGAGGCCGAGGGCGACAAGAAAGAGCCGCCAGTCCTCGATGGCCAGCAGGGCGACAATCAGGCCGGTAACGCAGGCCACCGGCATGATCAGCCAGTAAACCACGGCCATTCCCTTCATGGTGGCATTGCCGAAGGTAAAGGTCTCGCATGCAGATGTGTCCTGTATGGGCCGGGGCACGTCCTCTCCATGGGCATGAATGATCGGGATCGCGGGTGCATGCGCGCCAACGACAGGCGCGGGTCTACAGGAACCCGCGCACCCTGTCCGTGCCGCCAAGGCTGCGAATAAGTGGGTAAAGCCGCGCATTGGAGACAGCCGCACCCTTGGCCAATGCGCTGATGGCGCCGCGCGACGGTCTTCTGCTCAACGTTGGAGCGACTGGTAGGTCGCGGCAACCGAGTCGATGACCTTTTCCCGTGTCCCGGCGGAAAGATGCGCCATGGCCTCGGCGCCCCTGAGATTCGTACAGACGATAAGGATTGCATCCGCTTCGGATGCCGAGGCCTCCTCCGCCATCCGGGCGAGCGCCTCGGGCGTCACGGCGGCAAAATCCGTGTTCACCGTCAAGTCCAACCTGCGCTGCGCAACCACTGAAACGCCCGAAGCCTCGTAATTCGCGATGATCGCGGCTTCCGTCTCGGCGCGATACGGCGTGATCAACGCGATCCGCGCGGCGCCGCGCGCCGCGAGCGCCGCATTGACCTCCAGCAGCGAGGTCGTTGCCGGCACTCCCGTTCGCGCGGTGATCTGCGCGCACAACTCGAGATCATGGTCGAAGCCGATCCAGGCCGCCGCGGTTCCCGCCCAGACGATCCGCTCGGGCCTCAGTTCAGCCAGCAGGTCAGCGGCGGCAAGCAACTTTTCTCGTTCGAATTGCGCCGCGGTCGCAGCATCCTGCTGGATCGCCGTGACCGAGATCCGCGCGAAATGGCAGGCCAGCCCTTGCATGGACGGGGCAATGCGCGTCCAGACGTCTTCGACCACCGTGTTCGACGACGGGACGATCAACCCGATACGGTGGCGGTCAGCGGTCATCGCTTCCTCCTCTGCGCTGCGCGCGTCAACAAGGTGGCAAGGGGAGGGCCCAGAAGGACAAGGAACGATACCACGATCAGTGTGAGCGAAATCGGACGCTCCAAGAACACCATCCAGTCGCGATGGATCAACAACGTGCGCCGCAGGTTCTCTTCAAGGATGGGGCCCAGAATCGCACCGAAGACCAGGGGCAGCACCGGAATCCCGAGACGCATGAACACAAAACCGACGCCGCCAAAGAACACCGCCAGCCACACGTCGAAGATCGAATTGCGTACTGCAAAAGCGCCCAGCAGGCACAGCAACAACACGCCGGTCAGCAGCACGCGCTGCGGCAGCGCAAGCACCCGGCGAAACAGCGGCAGGCCCACTGTCGCGGCAAGGAACCCGGTGAAAATGATGGCGATGAAGATTGCGGCGTAGATGGTCACGATCAGCTCGGGCTGGTTTTCGAACAGGCCCGGGCCCGGGCGCAGCCCATGCAGCAGCAGCACCGCGATCAGCACGGCAGTGATGCTGTCGCCGGGAATGCCGAGTGTCATCATCGGAATGAGCGAGCCACCAACGCAGGCATTGTTCGCTGCTTCCGGTGCGACAACCCCTTTCGGCGTTCCGGTGCCGAACCTGCCGGGGTGTTTCGACAGGCGCTTTTCGATGGAATAGGCCAGTGCAACAGCGACCGCCGACCCTGCCGCCGGAATCGCCCCCACGAACGCGCCGATGGTGGAGCTGCGCAGCGCCGTGGGGATTTCCGGCACCAGTGCGCGCCAGCCGGGCCAACTGCGCCGGCCCAGCGTCGGAATCCCGCTGACAGTGTCGGCGCGGCGACGTGCCAGTAGCGACAGCACCTCCGCGATGCCAAAGATGCCGATGACCAGCGGGATGAAATCGATCCCGGCCTGCAATTCCGCAGTGCCGAAGGTGAAGCGCGGGACATCGGTGATCCGGTCGCGCCCGACAACACCGATCAGCAGTCCGATGGCGCCCGCCGCCAGACCCCGAAGCGTGTCGCCCGAAGACGCATAGGCGACCAGCACCAGCCCGAAGAACACCACGGCCGCATATTCGGGCGAGCCGAACCGCAGCGCATAGGTCGCGATTACCGGCGCCAGCGTCACCATGATGATCCAGCCGATCACGCCTCCGAACAGCGAAGCAACCAGCGCAAAGGCCATGGCCTCGCCTGCCCGGCCCTGCTTCGCCATGGCGTTGCCATCCATGAGCGTGATCATCGCACCCGGGGTGCCGGGGATCCTCAGAAGGATTGCCGAGACCGATCCCGCATACACGCTGGCGAAGAACACCCCCAACATCAGCATCATCGCGGCAGGCGTTTCCATCCCGTAGGTGAAGGGCAGAAGCACCGCCAGCGCCATTGTCGAACTGATCCCCGGCAATGCACCGAAGACCAGCCCCAGCATGACCCCGATGAACGACAGCAACAGCAGTGTCGGGTCGGTGGCCGCGGTGGCCAGGCCTGTCAACAGATCGGTCATCGGAGCGGGACACCAAGTACGAAACGGAAAAGCGCAAAGAGGACCAGCGCGATCAGCGCGCCCTCGATCGCCGGGCGTGCCCGGGCGCGCAACCCTGACCGGGCTTCCCCCCTTGCCGTGAGCATGGCCAGCGCCGCACCCAGAAGACAGAGCGCCGCTGCTGCACCGATCACCCCGCGAACCGGCTGAAACAAGGCAAGCAGAGCCAGCGCCAGAAGAACCTGCACCAGATCGTCCTTGTCGCTGCCCCGCAAGCGTGCAGTCTCGCGCCGCAGCGCGTGCCAGCCTTCGCGGCTCCGGCGCAGCACGATCATGCTGCGCAGGATCAGAAGCGCACCGGCGACCCCCAGCACCAGCAGCAGGATCCGGGGCAACAATGCCGGCCCGGGCTCGGCGCCGAAATCAGCGTGCAGGCGGCCGCCCTGGGCAAAGTGGGCGACCGCGAGTCCCGCCGCCAGCGCGACGAAGATCGTGCCCGACGCGAGGTCGGCGAACGCCGCGCGCCGGGCTTCTGGATCAGCGGGGGTTTGTGACAAGTCCGGCGCTCTCGAGCACAGGGTAAACGGCAGTATCGAATGCAAGGATTCGCGCCTGCGCCTCTTCCGCGCCGAACGGTTCGATCATGTAGCCTGCCGCATTGGCGGCCTCGACGAACGCGTCCGAGGACAGGACACTGACAAGCGCCTCGGACAGGATCGCCGCGCGATCTTCGGGGATGCCTGCCGGACCGACCACAGCGCGGAAATCCCCCGCGACAACGTCAAACCCCTGCTCGGCAAAGGTCGGAACCTCGGGGGCGAGGAAGTGGCGCTGATCCGACATCACACCGAGTATCCGCACCGCCCCCGACGCATGATGCTCGATCACTTGCGGGATCGGGACGGTGGCGCTCGACACTTCGCCGCCCAGCAGCGCGGTCACGGTCGGCGCAAAACCACCGTAAGGGATCTTGTTGAGCGCGATATCAAGCTCGTTTTCGAGGATCGTCGCCGCAATGTAGGACGCGCCTCCCGGCGGATCATTGCCATTCGGAACCGATCCCGGCGCCTCGCGCGCGGCGGAGACGAAATCCTCAAGCGTTTCGAATGGTGTGCCGGCGTGCACGCTCAGCGCCGCCGGATCGGGGCCGAACATCGACAGGACGGTCAGGTCGTCCATCATGACAGGTTCATCCATGGTGTATTGCTGGATGATGCTCGATGTCCCGAGCATGCCGATGGTGTATCCGTCGGCATCAGACGCGGCAAGCGCGCGCATCCCCACCAGTCCGCCTGCGCCTTCGTAGTTTTCGATCACGATCGGCACGCCGAGCGCATCGGACAGGCGCGTGGCCACCAGTCGGCTGGTGGTGTCCTGCCCGCCCCCGGCAGGCCAGTTCACGACCCACGTGATCGGACCGTCGGGGAAGGTGTCGGCGGCTGCACCGCCTGCGGCAACGGCCAGCGCCGCCCCGAACATGTATCCAAGCCTTCTCATGTCTTTATCCTCTCTGTGATAGGTCTTCGGTCAGGGTCAGGCTTCTGGTCGGCCTGTTGTTCAGATGATCGACGAGCGCGCGGCGATCCCGCCGTCGATCGTCAGGATTGTCCCGCTGGTGTAACCAGAGCGCTCGGACGCCAGAAACACGATGGAGTCGGTGATCTCTGCCACCTTGGCAGGGCGTTTCAGCGGGTATCTGTCGCGCAGTTCTTCCCAGCGACTTTCATCGCCGAACCAGTCCTGCGCGCGGGTCCGCAGCAGCTTGTAGATCCGCGGCGTGTCGACGGGTCCGGGATTGACGCCGACGACCCTGATGCCATCGTCCAGTGACGGCCCGCCCAGCGCCCGGGTAAACGCCATCAGGCTGGCATTGCCGGTGCTGCCGGCGATGTAGTCGGCGTCCAGCTTTTCGCCGGCGTTGCCGATATTGTTGATGATGACACCGCCGCCGCGCGCCTTCATCCTGGCGTAATAGGCCCGGCACAGATTGATGTAGCCAAGGACCTTGAGCTCCCACCCTGCACGCCACGCGGCCTCGTCGATCGCTGTCAGGCTGCCACCCGGGATGACCCCGGCGTTGTTGACAAGTATGTCGATATCGCCGACCAGCTCGGCCAGCCGGTCTGCAGCGCCCGACGCCGCAAGATCGAGCGGGAATGTCTTTACGTCGACCCCGTGCTCCTCGCGCAGGGTAACGGCAAGCGCTTCCAGCAACGCGCTGCGGCGCGCTGTGAGGCGCAAGCTGGCACCTTCCCGCGCGAAGGCATGCGCCAGCCCTTCCCCTATCCCCTGCGATGCCCCTGTGATGAGCACTTTCTTGCCCGCGAGCTTGAGGTCCATGTTCGTGCCTTTCGACTTTGCGCCTTTGTATATCGGCAGATACCATCTTGTTAATCTCTTGTATACAATCTTGCGTCGATTTCGTTTGCATTTGGATGGAAAAAAGTCGAAGCGAAGTGAAACTGATCAGGAAAGGTGCATGTTGCGAACCGCGCCCGAAAGCATGGCCGGCACGACGCTCGCAGAGCGAATCGAGGCACGGATCGAAGCCGACATCGTTGAAGGGCGGGTTCTGCCCGGCGACCGGCTGGATGAAGAGGACCTTGCCGAACGGTTGTCTGCCTCTCGGACCCCCGTCCGCGAGGCGCTTCGCAAGCTGGCCTCGTCGGGGCTGGTCACGATCAGGCCGCGTGCCGGCGCGTCGGTGGCACGTCCTACAATGACCGACCTTGTCGAACTGTTCGAGGTGGTGGCGGAGCTGGAAGCCTTCGCCGCGCGACTGAGCTGCGCGCGCGCAAGCGACGCCCAGCTTGCCGAGATCGCCCGCATGCACGCGCTTTGCGAACACGAAGCCGCCAACGGCACTGCAGAAAGCTATTTCGAGGTCAATCGCAGGTTCCATGGCGCCATCTGGGACGGATCGAACAACAGCGCTCTTGTGGAACAGTTGCGCCTTGCTGATCGCAGGCTGTCCCCCTATCGGCGCCACATCACCTTCCATCCAGGCCGATGCAAGGACAGCCAGTCCGAGCACCGGAAGATCGCCACCGCCCTTGCCACCCGCAGCGCCGAAGCCGCGGCGACGGAAATGCGCGATCACGTGATGATCCTGTCAGAAGACGCCGTTCAACTGGCGCGCAACCTGCGGCTCTGAGTCTGCTGCACAGCAGCCCCTGAAGCAGAGACAGGGTGAGCGGAAGCAGACACCCCCAGACATATCTGATGGCGCCCGCCCGTTTCCGGTTCGCACGGGCTGCCGGGAAGTCCCTGCTCAGCAGGCTCGCTGCGCTGTTGAAGCTGCCCGCGGCTGTCCGTGGCTGCCCTGAACGTCCTGTCGCGTTTCACGACAATGCCGTTGTCACACATCAATCAACCGGCACGGCGGCGACCGACTGGCAGGCCCGGCGCTTTCATTGCCTCGGTCACGCGTGGCCGACCATTGCTGCCGAGAGACAGGGTGAACGGTTCAAGGATGTGCCCCGGCACAACCGTGTCCTTGCCTTGGCTCTGGCTGAGGGCCCGGTTGTGGAAGACCCGGTATCGGCATGGAAACCGGCTCTGCCGTCTCCAGGCGGGCGACATTCTGCTTGTTGATGTCGGCGCCCACGCACAGGCCCGAAGGTCTGGTGGCGCGCCGAAACCGTATCTTTCGCTCATCGCCCGCCCGCCGGCGCGCTTGCCCCCCCGGCGCCCCAAGATAAGACACCAGCCGGGGTATAGACAACGCGG
>JAFIEE010000148.1 GCA_020832705.1 Paracoccaceae bacterium | reverse complement strand
CCGGTTTTTGTTGAACTTGGCCGGCCCACGGCCCCCGCCCCCCCCCGGCAGGGGCAGGCGCCCTCGGGGCGTGCAGGGGCGGGTGGGTGGGCACGGCCCGAGGGCGCTTTCATCCCGGCGTCACACCCGAACTGGCCCGGTCGGGCGACGCAAGACACAGGGCACAGGGCGTCAGGCCGCGTTTCCGACCGCGTCCACGTAGTCCTCATGGATGAAACGCTTGTCGCAATAGCCGCAATCGACCCAGCCGGTGTCCAGCGGGATCGACAGCCAGACGCGCGGGTGGCCCAGCGCGCCCTCGCCGCCGTCGCAGCAGACGCGATAGGCGTTCACCACCTGGGTTTCGGGGGCGTCATGGGCAGGACGGTCGGTCATCGCGGTCAACCCTTCATGCGAATCCGGTTGCGGACATGATAATCAACACCGCCGCGCGGGCAAGGCCCCTGCAGGGCGTCCGACAGGATCAGCCCGGTGGCGGTCCAAAGGCGTTTTCCCTGTCCTCCCCCTTCAGGATGCCCAGTTCCACCAGCGCCCACAGCCCGGCGATCATGGACACGAACCCCACGATCATCGGCAGGGTTCCCGGCACCATCGTATCCGGCGAGGGCATGCCCTCCATCTGCATCATCGGCATGCCTGCATCGCCAAGCCGCCGATAGCCGATGCGGAAGGTATCGAGCAGGATGAGCAGCACACCCGGCCCGTAGAACAGCGCCAGGCGCGGCATTGGCGGGTGGCCACGGTCGGCCAGCCGCTTGGTCGCCAGCGCCAGCCCCGGATAGAGCGCGGCCAGCGAGACCAGCAGGCCGATGAACCGGCCGAAAAATCCGGCGCCGAACAGGATCGCCACGATCGCCTGCAAGATCAGCACCGCAATCACCAGCACAATGACCCCGATCCACCACTGGCCCCGGGCAATACGCCCTTCGAATGACGTGAAAAGTTCCATGTTCCGCTCCCTCCGGTTTCCGGTCCGATGGCAGAGGCTAAGCGTTGAACCGGCGCGGCGCAACCCGTGGCTGCCCCGTTCCGCCCCCCTGTTTTCCCGGCGCGCGACACGCTATGTGCAACCGGCAGCCGCGCGGGACCGGCCCGGTCGGGCCGTGGACCGGCTCGACAGGGAGGAAACAGCATGGGCGCCGACGCCATCGCGATTTCAGGATTGCGCAAGGTCTATGCCGCCAGCGGCAAGGCCCCGGCCAAGACGGCGCTGGACGGTGTGGACCTGACGGTGCCGGACGGGGCGATCTTCGGCCTGCTGGGGCCGAACGGCGCGGGCAAGTCCACGCTGATCAACATCCTGGCCGGGCTGGTGATCAAGACTGCCGGAAAGGTGCGCATCTGGGGCTTCGATCAGGATGTGAACCCGCGCCAGTCGCGCGCCGCCATCGGGGTGATGCCGCAGGAGCTGAACATCGACCCGTTCTTCACCCCGGCCGAGGCGCTGGAGGTGCAGGCGGGGCTTTACGGTGTGCCAAAGGCCCAGCGCCGCACGGCGGAAATCCTGGAACTGATCGGCCTGACCGACAAGGCCGATGCCTATGCCCGCACGCTGTCGGGGGGGATGCGGCGGCGGCTTCTGCTGGGCAAGGCGCTGGTCCATCACCCGCAGGTTCTGGTCCTGGACGAACCCACCGCCGGAGTGGACATCGAATTGCGGCAGATGCTCTGGACCAATGTGCGCAAGCTCAATGACGACGGCATGACCATCATCCTGACCACGCATTATCTGGAAGAGGCCGAAGCGATGTGCGACGAGATCGCCATCATCGACCACGGTCGCGTGGTGGCGCGCGATGCCACCTCGGCGCTGCTGGGGCGGCTGGATGCCAAGACGCTGCTGATCCGGACCGAGGCCCCGCTCGGGCAACTCGCCTTGCCCGAAGGCGTGCACAGCGACCAGCGCGCGGGGACCCTGCTTGCGCTGACCTATCCGCGCACCCGCATAAAGGCGGGGCAGGTGATCGCGGCGGTGCAGGATGCGGGCGGCGTCATCACCGACATCGCCAGCGAGGAACCGGACCTCGAGGATGTGTTCCTGTCGCTGACCGGCGGGCGCGGCTAAGTCCCCCGATGTGACGAAACGGCGTCAGTCCAGAAGCTCGGCGACCCATTCGGGGACGATCACGCTGGCCGGACCGGTGCGCACCGCGTCAAAGCGCGCGGCGGTGGCTTCCAGGTTCAGCTCCAGCGTGCGCGCGCCCGCCATGGCGGCCTCTTGGACAAACCCGGCCGCCGGATAGACCTGCCCCGAGGTGCCGATTGCCACGAACAGATCCGCGCGCGCCAGCGCATCGGCAATGCGCTCCATGTGATAGGGATATTCGCCGAACCAGACCACATCGGGGCGGGTGGCGGGTGCGGCGCAGGCCGGGCACGGGTCATCCGGGGCCATGACCTCGGGCGCGTCCCAGACATGGCCACAGGCCGCGCAGCGCGCCCGCATCAGTTCCCCGTGCATGTGGATCACCTCGAGCGCGCCCGCGCGTTCGTGCAGATCGTCCACATTCTGCGTGACCAGCGTGACCAGCCCGGGCCGCGCCCGCTGCAACCGCGCGAGCGCCGCGTGCGCAGGATTCGGCGCGGCTGCCAGCAGGTTCGCGCGGCGGGCGTTGTAGAAGTCATGCACCAGCGCCGGGTTGCGGGCAAACCCCTGCGGGGTGGCGACCTCTTCCAGGTCATATTTCGTCCACAACCCGTCCTTGTCCCGGAACGTGCCCAGCCCGCTTTCCGCCGAGACCCCGGCCCCCGTGAGGATCACGATGCGGGAGGGTGCGCGCCGGTCTGCTGTCATGCTTCACCTTCCGTTTCCATGCCCGAACCTTGAACCACGGCATCGTTTCAACGGCAAGCGCACCCGACCGGGCCGCCCGATTGCCTTCGCGGTCTGCGGGTGCTACCTGCCTGTCGCAACACTGGCTTCGGAGCGCACCCGCATGAAGGACTACATCATCAAGGATATCTCGCTTGCGGATTTCGGACGCAAGGAGATCGACATCGCCGAGACCGAGATGCCCGGCCTCATGGCGCTGCGTGCCGAATATGGCGACAGCAAGCCGCTGAAGGGCGCGCGGATCGCCGGATCGCTGCACATGACCATCCAGACGGCGGTGCTGATCGAAACGCTGGTCGCATTGGGCGCAGATGTGCGCTGGGCCTCGTGCAACATCTTTTCCACCCAGGACCACGCCGCCGCGGCCATCGCCGCCGCCGGCGTGCCGGTCTTTGCGGTGAAGGGCGAGACGCTGGAGGAATACTGGGATTACGCCGACCGCATCTTCCTGTTCGAGGACGGCGCCAACATGATCCTGGATGATGGCGGCGATGCCACGCTCTATATCCTGATCGGCGCGCGGGTCGAGGAAGGCGAGGACCACCTGATCGCCAACCCCACCTCCGAGGAAGAGGAATTCCTGTTCGCCCAGATCCGCAAGCGCATGGCCCAAAGCCCCGGCTGGTTCGTGAAGCAGCGCCACAAGATCCAGGGCGTGACCGAGGAAACCACCACCGGGGTGCACCGGCTTTACCAGATGATGGACAAGGGCCACCTGCCCTTCCCGGCGATCAACGTCAATGACAGCGTCACCAAGTCGAAATTCGACAACAAGTATGGCTGCAAGGAATCGCTGGTGGACGGTATCCGCCGCGCCACCGACACCATGATGGCCGGCAAGATGGCCGTGGTCTGCGGCTATGGCGATGTCGGCAAGGGCTCGGCGGCCTCGCTTCGCGGCGCGGGCGCGCGCGTGGTGGTGACCGAGGCAGACCCGATCTGCGCGCTGCAGGCCGCCATGGACGGGTTCGAGGTGGTGCGGCTGGAAGATGTGGTCAAGCGCGCCGATATCTTCATTACCGCCACCGGCAACAAGGATGTCATCCGCATCGACCACATGCGCGAGATGAAGGACATGGCCATCGTCGGCAACATCGGCCATTTCGACAACGAGATTCAGGTCGCCGCGCTGAAGAACCACAAATGGACCAACATCAAGGACCAGGTGGACATGGTCGAGATGCCCTCGGGCAACCGCATCCTGCTGCTGTCCGAAGGCCGCCTGCTGAACCTCGGCAACGCCACCGGACACCCCAGTTTCGTCATGTCGGCCAGCTTCACCAACCAGGTCCTGGCGCAGATCGAGTTGTTCACCCGGGGCGACCAGTATGAGAACAGGGTCTATGTCCTGCCCAAGCATCTGGACGAGAAGGTGGCACGCCTGCATCTGGATCGTATCGGCGTGCGGCTAACCGAACTCAGCGAAGACCAGGCCAGCTATATCGGCGTGGCGCCAGCAGGGCCGTTCAAGCCCGAACACTACCGCTACTGACGCGTAAATGCGCTGCGAGGGACGGAACACACACATGAGCCGAAACGATTATATTTTCACCTCGGAATCCGTGTCCGAGGGGCACCCGGACAAGGTCTGTGACCGCATTTCGGACGCGGTGCTGGACTACCTGCTGACCGAGGACGAAAACGCCCGCGTGGCCTGTGAGACCTTTGCCACCACCGGGCTGGTGGTGATCGGCGGCGAGATCGGCCTGCCGGACCGCAACGGGCGGACCGGCGCGGACCGGCTGAAGGATGTCATGGGGCGCATTCCGGAACTGGCGCGCGAATGCATCAAGGACATCGGCTACGAGCAGGAAAAATTCCACTGGAACACCTGCCACGTGCTGAATTTCCTGCACGAGCAGTCGGTGGATATCTCCGTCGGCGTCCAGAACCAGGGCGCGGGCGATCAGGGGATCATGTTCGGCTATGCCGTGGACGAGACGCCGGAACTGATGCCCGCGCCGATCCTTTATGCCCACGCGATCCTGCGACGGCTGGCCGAGGCGCGCAAGGCGGGCGATCTGCCCATGCTGGGCCCGGATGCGAAAAGCCAGCTTTCGATCCGTTACGCCGATGGCAAACCGGTCGAGGTGACCCAGCTTGTGGTCTCGCACCAGCATCTGGACCCGGACCTGTCCAGCGATGACGTGAAGGCGCTGATCCGCCCCTATGTGGAGGAGGTAATGCCCGAGGGCTGGCTGAACGGCGGCACCGAATGGTGGGTCAACCCGACCGGCAAGTTCCTGATCGGCGGGCCGGACGGCGACGCCGGGCTGACCGGGCGCAAGATCATCGTGGACACCTATGGCGGGGCGGCCCCGCACGGCGGCGGCGCGTTCTCGGGCAAGGACCCGACCAAGGTCGACCGCTCAGCTGCCTATGCGGCGCGCTATCTGGCCAAGAACGTGGTCGCGGCTGGGCTGGCCCGGCGCTGCACCTTGCAGGTCAGCTATGCCATCGGCGTGGCGAAACCGCTGTCGATCTATGTGGACACCCACGGCACCGGCACGGTCCCGGACGCCGCGATCGAACGCGCCGTGGCGCAGGTGATGGACCTGACCCCCAGCGGCATCCGCAAGCATCTGGACCTGAACCGACCCATCTATGCCCGCACCGCCGCCTATGGCCATTTCGGGCGCGCGCCGGAATCCGATGGCGGGTTTTCGTGGGAACGTGTCGATCTGGCCGAGGAACTGAAGGCGAAGGTCTGATCTTCCCGGGCGGCACGGCAGGCAGCCCCCTTGCCTGCTGGCCGCCCCGGCGCGGAACGGGAAAGCGCCCGCTCAGGGCGCCCCTTCCCGCCCACCCGGCACCCGTCGAAGGCGCTTGTGTCACGCGCCGAAGCACCCGGTTTGCAGCGCAGGGAGCCGGCGCGCTGTCCGGCCTGTCGCCGAGGGTTCTTGCTGTCGCGGGACCGCCGCAGCCCCAACGAAAAAGGCCCGGCGCGATGCCGGGCCTTTTTCCATCATTCGAACCAGTTCAGTGAAGCTGCTTTTCGACCGTCTTGATTGACGCGGCGACAAGCGCGCGGCGGTCCGCATCGCTGAGTTTGCGCGCAATCACCTCGCGCGCGGCGGCCACGGCGACCTTTGCAGCACGGTCGCGCACCTCGCGCAGCGCTGCCGCCTCGGCCGAAGCGATCTGGTCCTGCGCCGCCTTGATCCGGCGCGCGACCGATGCCTGCATATCGGCCTTGGCCTGCTCGGCGGCAATCTGTGCATCCTCGCGCGCGCGGGCCACGATCCGGTCGGCCTGATCCTGAACCCCCGCCTGCTGTTTCTCGAAATTCGCCAGCACCTCCAGCGCTTCCTCGCGCAGGCGGCGGGCTTCGTCGAGTTCGCCGCGGATGTCGTCGGCGCGCTTGTCCAGAAGCCCGGTGACGATCCCCGGAACCTTGAAGTAATAGAGCACCCCGGCGAAGATCACGAAGGCGATCAGCACGATCAGGTCGGTATTGCGCAGCGAGAAAAAGGGGTAATCCCCCGCCGCCATGGCCGGACCGGCCGCCAGCATCAGCGTCAGAGCCAAAAGCCGCTTCATGCCGCATCCTCCCGCTTCAGTTGCGCGTCCACCGCCGCTGTGACCGTCTTTGCGTCGGCCTTGACGTCGAACACACCCAGCACTTCCTTTGCGGTATCGCGTGCGATCTCGGACACCATGCCCATGGCGCTGGTGCGGATCTCGCGGATGCGCGCCTCGCTCTCGGCGGCCTGCGCGGCGATCTCGGCTTCGGCCCGGGCAAGCTGGGCGTCCAGTTCGCGCTGCATCTCGGCGCGCGCCTGATCGACGATCCGCCCGGCCTCGGCCCGCGCCTCGGCCAGCGCCTTGTGATACGCTTCCTCGGCGGCCACGGCCTTTTGCTTGGCTTCCTCGGCCGCGGCAATGTCGGCGGTGATGGTGCCGCGACGGTCGGCCAGCACGGCCGCGATCTGCGGCAGCGCCACCCGTGACAGAATCAAGTAAAGCGCGACCATCGCCACCAGAAGCCAGAATATCTGGTTCGGGAAGGTGCTGAAATCGAGCTGCGGCATGCCAACCGCGTCTTGGGCAGGGTCTGCCATGTCGTCCCCTCCGGTCCTGTGGCTCGGGTCCTGGCGATCAGGTCCTGAAATCACCGGGAAGCGGGCGCCGCCCGCCCCCCGGCCGTAAGGAAAAGGGTGCCGCTCAGACGGCGAACATCAGCAGCAGGGCAACAAGGAACGAGAAGATGCCCAGTGCCTCGGCGAACGCGATGCCGATGAACAGGAATGCGGTCTGGCCGGGTGCGGCCGAGGGGTTGCGCAGCGCGCCGGCCAGGTAGTTGCCGGCCACATGGCCCACACCGATCCCCGCGCCGCCCATGCCGAGACATGCGAGACCGGCACCGATGTAAGCACCCATTTGAACGAGTTCGCCTTCCATGATCGATTCTCCTTACGCTGGAAGTGACTGGATAGAGGTTTGCCTGACCGCCCCGGCTCAGTGCGCGGGGTGCAGCGCGTCCTTCAGGTAGACGCAGGTCAGGATCGTGAAGACATAGGCCTGGATCACCGCCACCAGCAGTTCCAGCGCATAGAGCGCGGTCACCGCCAGGATCGGCAGGAAGAAGGCCGCGCCAAGAGCGGCAGCAAAGCCCGCGAACACCTTGGCGACCGCATGCCCGGCCATCATGGCCCCGGCAAGACGGATGGAATGGCTGACCGGGCGGACGAAGTAGGAAATCACCTCGATCAGGGCCAGAACCGGGCGCAGCGCCAGCGGCGCGCTGTCCACCCAGAAGAGTTTCAGGAACTTCGTGCCGTGCAGGATGAAGCCCAAAGCGGTGACCGAGATGAACACCGTCAGCGCCAGCACGGCCGTCACCGCGATATGCGAGGTGGTGGTGAAGGCAAAGGGGATCAGCCCCAGCAGGTTCGCCAGCAGCACGAACAGGAACACCGTCATGATGTAGGGAAAGAACCGCACCGCATCGCGTCCGGCCACGTCCTGCACCATCTTGTAGATGAAACTGTAGGTCAGCTCCGCCACCGACTGCGCGCGTGTCGGGATCACGGCACGCCCGCGCGATCCGTAGACCATCAGCGCCGTGGCCGCCAGAACGGTCAGCGCCATCCACAGCGTCACGTTGGTGGGGGTGTACCAACTGACCACATCACCGCCGAACAGCGGCTTCACGATGAACTGGTCCATCGGCTTGATGACAATGCCGTTCTCAGCCACGCGCGTCTTTCCCTCGTTGGGCGGCGGCTTTCGCCGCCTGCTCGTTTCTCTCCTGCAGTTCGCGGGCCGTGCGCAGCATGGTGCTGACCCCGGCGGCGAACCCCAGCAATGTGAACAGCACCAGCAACCAGGGGCGGGTGCCGAAAAGCGTATCCAGCCCGTAACCGATGCCGAAGCCGATGCCCAGTCCCGACACCAGCTCGATCACCATGCGCCAGGCGGCATTCGCCATCCTGTGGTGATCTTCCTTCGCGGGGGGCGGGTCCTGCGCGGCCTTCAGCGTCTCGATCCGCTTTTCCAGCGCTCGCAGCCGCTCCAGATCGCGCGCATCGGCCATCCTGTCCCCCGGGTCCGGAAGCTGCGCGGAAGCTAGGCGCGGGCGGCGGCGGAGTCAAGCGCGAAGCCCCGTGGCGCACGACATTTAACATGTTGTTTTGCAACACAAAAAGAAAATTTCCGCGCCGCAGCGCAAGCGGTGGGGCGGCAAGAGGGGTGCGCGACCATATTCAACCTTTCGGTTGACCTTGGGGCTCGGTCGCGCCAGAACGCCACCATGGCGCCACCGCTCGATCTGGTTTTCATGGCACTGGCCGATCCCACGCGGCGGGCAATCCTGTCCATGCTGCTGGAGGATGACATGGCCGTCACCGATGTGGCCGAACCGTTCGACATGTCGCTCGCGGCGATCTCCAAACACCTTGGCGTGCTGGCCGCCGCGGGGCTGATCAGCCAGGAAAAGCGCGGCCGGGTGAAATGGTGCAAGCTCGAACCTGATGCCCTGCGCGAAGCCAGCGTCTGGATGCAGGGGTTCGGGCAGTTCGAACCCGTGAACCTGGACGCGTTCGAACGTTTCCTGGCAGCGGAGTTCGAAACCCCAGCCCCCCCCGCCGATCCCTGAGGGCCGCCGCCGTAACCGGACACGCGGCGC
>JAFIEE010000147.1 GCA_020832705.1 Paracoccaceae bacterium | reverse complement strand
CGGGGGGCGGCGGCGCATCCTCCCCGGGCGACTCGTTGCCGCCTTCCCGCACCAGCGCGTCCAGATCCTCGTCCAGCTTCGAGGATGACCGGAACATCCGGTCCTTGAGCTTCTTGAAGAACGACATGGGCTCCCCTCTGCAACGCGCCCTGCCCTTGCTACTGCACCCCGCCGCCAGAGGAAAGAGAGCGCCCCCACGGAAAGGGGCGCCCGCAGGCGCCCCTTCCGGTCTTCGCCTGTCGGGCGCTCAGCCCGGCGACATGCCGCGCAGCCGCTCGCCCCGGCGGCGCAGCAGTTCCACCACCGTCAGCAGCGCCACCGAGATCAGCACAAGGATCGTCGCCACCGCCAGAATCGTCGGGCTGATGTCCTCGCGGATGCCGGACCACATCTCGCGCGGGATGGTGCGCTGTCCCGGCCCGGCCACGAACAGCACCACCACGATCTCGTCGAACGAGGTGATGAAGGCAAACAGCGCCCCCGAGATCACGCCCGGCAGAATCAGCGGCATGGTGATCTTGAAGAAGGTCCGCGTGGGCGAAGCGCCCAGATTCGCCGCCGCGCGGGTCAGCGAGTGATCGAAGCCCACCAGCGTCGCCGTCACCGTGATCACCACAAAGGGCGTGCCCAGCGCCGCATGCGCCAGCACCACACCCAGATACGTCCCGGCCAGGTTCACCGACGAAAAGAAGAAGAACATCCCCGCCGCCGAGATGATCAGCGGCACGATCATCGGCGAGATCAGGATCCCCATGATCAGCCCTTTGGCCGGCATCTCGGAGCGGCTGAGCCCCAGCGCGGCCAGCGTGCCCAGCACCGTGGACAGGATCGTCGCCGCGATTCCGATCAGAAAGGAGTTCTGGATTGACCGCCGCCAGCTCGCTGAGCCCAGGAAATCCTCGTACCAGCGCAGGCTGAAGCCTTCGGGGTTCAGCGTCAGCATCTCGCGCGTGAAGGTGAAGAACGGCTGCGCGTTGAAGCTGAGCGGGATCATGATCAGGATCGGCGCCAGCAGGAAGAAGAAGATCGCGAAGCAGATCACCCGAAAGGTGTAATGCCAGATCTTGTCCTTCGTCGTGTAATAGGCGGGCATGGACATGGCGGTGCTCCCTTACCCGAATTTCAGGCTGTCGGTGCCGACAAGCCGGTTGTAAAGCCAGTAGAGGATCAGGACGCCCGCCAGCAGCAGCGTGCCCAGCGCAGCCGCAAGGCCCCAGTTGAGCGATTGCTGGATATGGCGCGCGATCTCGTTCGAGATCATCCGACCCGACTGCCCGCCCACCAGCGCCGGCGTGATGTAGTAGCCGATGGAGATGATGAACACGAGCACCCCGCCCGCGCCGATCCCCGGCAGGGTCTGCGGGAAATAGACCCGGCGGAAGGCGGTGGAAGGTGTGGCGCCAAGCGATTTGGCCGCCCGCATGTAACTTGGCGGAATGGTCCGCATGACCGAATAGAGCGGCAGCACCATGAACGGCAGCAGGATATGCGTCATGGCGATGATGGTGCCGGTCTGGTTGTAGATCATGGATATTCGGTTGCCATCATCGATGAGCCCCAGTCCGACCAGGCCCGAGTTGATCACACCCTGTTGCTGCAACAGCACGATCCAGGCCGAGGTGCGCACCAGCAGCGATGTCCAGAACGGCAACAGCACGCAGATCATCAACAGGTTCGCTTGCCGCATGGGCAGGATCGACATGTAATAGGCAATGGGAAAACCCAGCAGGAAGGTCATCGTGGTGATGACGACGCTCAGGTAAAGCGTGCGCCCGAACAGCGGCACATAGATGCGGCGGCGTTCGTCGCGCTGGACGATGCTGCCGTCATCGGCGTATTCGCGATCCAGCGCGGCCACGTAATAGGACAGCGTGAGCGGGCGGCCCTCGCGCTTGATGATCCGCCACAGCGCCGGGTCCCCCCAGAGCCGATGCGCATCCGTGAACGCTTCCTTGTAGGGGGCTTCGAATCCCGCAACGGCGCGCGACGTGCGCGACACGGCCGAGCGCGCGGCACTCAATTCATAGTTCAGTCGGATCCCCATGGGGCCGGTCGTCTGTTCGCGCCGGGGGCGTTCGAGGTCCTCCATGAAATCGGCATGGAGCGCTGCGAACACGTTTTCGCCCGGCAGATCGCGCCCGTCCCAGGTCCGCAATTCGTCCAGCGTGCGCGGGATGGCACTGACAATCTGGTCGTTCTTGACGCTGAGCCACATCATCTGCGCGATGGGCCAGACAAACACGGTCAGCAGGAACACCAGCAAGGGCGTCACCAGACCAAGGGCCACCAGCTTGCGCTGACGCTCGGCCCGCTCAAGCGCGCGCTTGAGCGGCGTGCCGTCCGAGGTGACCAGCTTCTCCGCACGCGCCGGGCCCTGCCCTGCGCCCATCATCGAGGCATCGGCCTGTGCCATGACGCTCTCCCTGTCGGTATATGGCGGTTAAGCCGCCTTGTCCGGTGGGCAGGGGCGCGCCGGGCGCCCCCGCCGGTATCATCGCCGCGCGCTTACTGGAGCATCCAGTTGGCGAAACGCTCGCGCAGTTCGTCGCCGTAATCGACCCAGAAATCGTTATCCAGGATGATCGGCGCGAAGTAGTTTTCGGGCGCGGTCGGCATGTGCGGGTTCATGTCGATGCCCAGATCGGCATGTGTGCTGACCAGCGGTGCCGAAGACGCACGCGCGGGGCCATAGCTGATGAATTTCGCCTGATCCGCCAGACGCTGGGTGTCAGTGGCGAAATACAGGTAATCCAGCACCACTTCGACATTCGGGCCATCAGCGGGCACAACCCAACCATCCCATTCCACGACCTGACCATCCCAGATGATTTCGGCATTCATGCCTTCGACCTCGATCGCATCGAACATCCGGCCGTTGTAGCCGGTGGCAAAGGCCACCTCGCCATCCGCCAGAAGCTGCGGCGCCTGTGCGCCTTCGGTCCAGAACACGATGTGATCCTTGATCGTGTCGAGCTTGTCAAAGGCGCGATCCACACCTTCGGGGGTGCTCAGCACGTCATAGATGTCATCGGGGTCGACGCCATCGGCATAGAGCGCCCATTCCAGGTTGGTGCCCGGACGGTCCTGCAGCGCGCGACGGCCGGGGAAGTTCTCCACATCGAACAGATCGGCGATGCTCGACGGCTGGTTGTCGTCCGCGAAGGCATCAGGGCGGAAGGTCAGCACGGTCGAATAGACGATCTGCGGAATGAAGCACTCTCCCAGCGAGCCGGGCAGGAAGTCCTCGGACGCGGGGGTGCCATCGGGGGCGGGCGCCAGCATCTCGTCATGGTCGATCTGCAGGATGATGCCCTCGTCGCAGGCAAGCTGCGCATCCGACGGCAGCATGTCCACCAGATCCCAGGTCACGTTGCCCGCCTGGGACTGCGCACGCAGGCTGGCCAGTGCGTTGGCCGACCCGTCGTCGTTGATGATGGTCACATGCGGGTTCATTTCCATCCACGGCTCATGATACGCGCGGACCTGGCTGGCCGTGTAGGCCCCGCCCCAGGACACGATGGTCAGCGAGACCGGGTCCTGCGCCGCGGCGCTCATGGCGATGACACTGGCTGCGGTGCTGGCACCGATCAGTTTCAGGGTCGATTTCATCATTACCTCCTTGGTTAGCAAGCTCATGTAGCAGTCCCACTTTCCCTCTTACGGACATGCTTTTTCGTTCTTGTGCCGCCGACAGGCGCCGGCAGCCATCGCACACGCGCCCCCGTTCAGGACGGGTCGAGCGCGCGGCAATCCTCGACAGCCCAGCCGACCGGCGCCTTCTGGCCCACGGCCATGCTGCGCCCGCCGGTGTTGTTGGGCACCTTGACGATGAATTCGTCATCGCCGCAGACGTTCATGCGGACGCGAATGTGATCGCCCAGATAGATCAGTTCCAGCACCTCGGCCTCGAACCGGTTCGGCATCTCCGCCGCCGCCTCGCCGACGACCACGCGTTCGGGGCGCAGCGAGAGGGTGGACTGCACGCCCTCGCCTTCGACATTGACCTTGAGCGCCGAGATCACCGACCCGTCGCCCAGCTTCACCTTGCATTCCCTGCCGTTGACCGACTGGACCCGGCCCTTCAGGGTGTTGTTCTCGCCGATGAAGGCCGCCACGAAGGCGTTTTCGGGCTTTTCATACAGCACATCGGGCGGCGCAAGCTGCTGGATGCGGCCATCGTCGAACACGGCCACATTGTCCGACATGGTCAGCGCTTCGGTCTGGTCATGGGTCACATAGACCACCGTGACGCCCAGGTTGTTGTGAATGTGCTTGATCTCATACTGCATGCGTTCGCGCAGGTTCTTGTCCAGCGCGCCGAGCGGTTCATCCATCAGCACCAGTTCGGGTTCGAACACCAGCGCGCGGGCCAGCGCGATCCGCTGCTGCTGACCGCCGGAAAGCTGCGCCGGGCGGCGACCGGCAAAGGCCCCCATCTGCACCATGTCCAGCGCCCGCTTGACCTTCTTTTCGCGCTCGGACTTGCCCATGCCGCGCACTTCCAGCGGAAAGGCCAGGTTCTCGCCCACGGTCATATGCGGAAACAGGGCGTAGTTCTGGAACACCATCCCGATCCCGCGCTTGTGCGGCGGCACGCTGTTGATGGGGCGCCCGTCAAGCGTGATCTCGCCCGATGTCGCGGTCTCGAACCCGGCGAGCATCATCAGGCAGGTGGTCTTGCCCGACCCCGAGGGCCCGAGCATCGTCATGAACTCGCCCTTGCCGATACTGAGGTTCAGATCCTTAACGACCAGCGTTTCGCCGTCATAACTCTTCTGAACCCTGTCGAACGCGACGAAGCCGTCGCCCTGGCTGGCTGCCACCACACTGATCTCCCTGTCAGACGGCAGTTGATCTGCCTGTTCTACGGAGAAAGTTAAACCCATCCGTCCCGGGCAATGCAACCATATTGTCGGTCATTCGACGCAGAGGCCAAAATCCGGCACGATGGCCCGGAAAAACGACACAATTCGGCACAAATGGCTGCAAATCAACGGAGCGGCGGACGGATCGACCTTCGCACATTCGACCCAAAAGCGCCGTTTGCGCCGCAATGCGGATTGCTGCAATGTCACGGGACCTGGCGCGTGCCCCGGAGCGTCAGAAGGGAAATGGTGCGGTCGAGAGGACTCGAACCTCCACGGGGGTTAGCCCACAGCGACCTCAACGCTGCGCGTCTACCAATTCCGCCACGACCGCACTGCCCGAGGCAGCGGCGGTCTTAGCCGCAGACCAGTCGGTTGTGAAGGGGTAATTCATGCCCGCGATGCGATTTCCGGCCTGCACGGCCCGAGGCGGTGCCCGACACGGCGACGGCTTCCGCTTGCCGGGGTCTGCGGGTAGAAGCAGGGGACGCGTCTGTCACAACGGAGTCCTGATGCCGGAATGGCGCCACATCGACGGGCTGGCCGATTACGCCGCCACCCTGCACGCCATGGAGGCGCATGTGGCCGGGATCGCGCACGGTGCAGCGCCCGAGTCGGTCTGGCTGCTGGAGCATCCGCCGCTCTACACCGCCGGGACCAGCGCGCAGCCCGCCGACCTGACGCAGCCGGGCCGCTTTCCGGTCCATGCAGCGGGGCGCGGCGGGCAGTATACCTACCACGGGCCGGGGCAGCGCGTGGCCTATGTCATGCTGGACCTGAACCGGCGCGGCCGTGACGTGCGCCGCTTCGTCACGGCGCTGGAGGACTGGGTGATCGACACGCTGGCCGAATTCAACGTGACCGGCGAGCGCCGCGCGGGCCGCGTCGGCGTCTGGGTCGCGCGCCCTGACAGGCCCCCCCTGCCCGACGGCACCCCGCGCGAGGACAAGATCGCCGCCATCGGCATCAAGCTGCGGCGCTGGGTCAGCTTTCACGGCCTGTCCATCAACGTCGAACCGGATCTGAGCCATTTCGACGGGATCGTGCCCTGCGGGATCACCGGGCATGGCGTGACCTCGCTGGTGGATCTGGGTCTGCCGGTGACCATGGACGACCTGGACCTGGCCCTGCAGCGCACCTTCCCGCGCCACTTCTGACGCGCGCCCGGGCCGCGCGCGCGCCCACAAGGCAAGCCCCTGTCCCGCCGGTCCGTCCCGCCCCTGCCAGGGGCAGGGGCGGCGGCCGCGCACGGGGGCGGGGGGGGGGGGTGGGGCCCCCCGAGCGGGCGCCTGTTTGCGCCTGTCGCCTGCGGCCCGGTTCACCCTCGGCTCCGGGCGCGCCGTGACCGGCTCAGGGCCGTGACATGCCCGACATGTCGATCTCGATCGCCTCGGCCAGGTCGGCCAGCGAATCATGCAGGATCTGCAGCATGTAGCGCGGGTTATGCACGTAACCGCCGGGCGACTTGCGCGACACCTGGTAGTTGTAGGCCGCTTTCAGCAACCGCGGGGTAAAGGCCTGATAGCGGTTGTCGCGGCTGAGCGCGTCGCCCGTGGCCTCGCCGCTGCCGTCCTGATCGACAAAGAAATACGGGAAACCCGTGCCATAGGCGATGGGCGTGCCCGCAACCTCGGCGGCATAGGTGCGGATCGCCTCGAACAGCTTCGCCTCCAGCGCCACGATCTCGCTGTGGATCCCGCCCGACCGGTCGCCGGTGCCGGCGAAATCGGCGTGCTGGGTGCGAATGGCGCGCAGATCCTCCGCCCCGCCCTGGTGGCAGGCCACGCAGCCTTCGACCACGGCCTCGGACAGCCGGGTGCTGTGCGGGCTGTGGCAATCGCTGCAGGTGGCGGCGGCGGGGACATGCATGAAGCGCCCGGCATAGCTGCGCCCGTCATACTGGAACCCGGCGGTCACCTCCGCGCCCAGCGTCACCGCCGCCGCCGGGCCATAGTGGATGTTGACGAAGGACAAATCGGCATTCACCGCGTCCGCGTCCATGTCCTCCACCCGGCTGGCCACGGCTTCGCCCGACTGTCGCCCGCCGTGACACACGTTGCAGGTGGCATTCATGCCCAACCCGTCGATGGTCTTGCCCACCGGAAAGGTCACCGCGTCCAGCGCATGGGCTTCCGCCGTGTGGCAGGATGCGCAGCCGATGGGCGAGTTGATCGCCCCGGGGCGGTGGACGCTGCCGGGTTCGGACCCGTCGGAGCCCAGGTAATCCAGAAACCCTGTCTCTGAATGGCACACGGCGCAGGCCTCGGGCACGGCCCCGTCCGTGTTCCAGTAAGTGAAGGACCGCGAGTGATAGTCCCCGTGCGGAGAGGACAGCCAGGCGGCGATGATCCGTTCCAGCCCGACCAGACCGTTGTCGTCACCTTCTGCCTGCGCCTGCGGTGCCGCGAGGATCAGCAGCGCCGCTGCCAAAGTCATCAAGATACGCATTTCCAGCCCTCCGATTCGTCGCACTTCCAACGGTCACCGTAGCATGATTCCGCCCGCGATGCGTCCGTCGGGGCTTGATCCCGGTCAGCGGGGCGTGTTCGGATGGCCTGTGCGACGCGCGGACGCTCGGACGCGCATCGGGACTGCGGGAACACTGCGGGGATATGACATCATGCATTCAGCCATTCCAAGGTTTTCGGGCAGCCAGCTTGCGCTGGCGTATCTGCTGGCCGCGGCGGTGCCGCTGGCGCTGGCGCTGACGCAACGCGTCGCCCCGGCCCATGTCTGGGAATACGCCGCCGCCGCACTGGGGCTGGTGGCGCTGGGGGGGATGGCGGTGCAGTTCGTCACCTCGGGCCGGTTCGAGGCGGTGTCCGGCAAGCTTGGCATCGACAAGATCATGAGCTTCCACAAGATCGCCGCCTGGTGGCTGGCGCTGGGCGTGCTGGCGCACCCGCTGCTCTATGTGGTGCCCACATGGCTGGCCGCCCCGGATCTGGCCCGCATGCGGCTGGAATTCTACCTGACCGATCCGGCCTATCGCAGCGGCGTGGTGGCACTGGGCGCGATGCTGGTGCTGGTGCTCAGCTCCGCCCTGCGCGAGCGCCTGCCCCTGCCCTACGAGGCATGGCGCGCGACGCATGTGGTGCTGGCGCTGGTGGCGGTGGGGGGCGGGCTGCACCATGCGCTGGCCGTGGGCCGGTTCAGCGTCGCAGGGCCGGTGGCGGGGTTCTGGTGGGTGCTGGGCGCGGGGGTGGTGGCGGTGATGGCCACGCTCTACGGCTGGCGCTGGTGGCACCTGCACCGGCACCCGTGGCGGCTGGCCTCGGTGGAAAAACGCGCCGACCGCATGTGGGAGCTGGACATCCAGCCCGGGCCCGGCACCCCGCCGATGCCCTATCACGCCGGGCAATTCGTCTGGATGACCGATCGCGGGCGGCGGTTCCCGCTGATGGACCATCCGTTTTCCATCGCCGACAGTCCGGAGCGGCCGGGCCTGTCGCTGCTGATCAAGGAGGCGGGCGATTACACGCGGCAGATCGGCCAGTTGCCCGAAGGCTGCACCATCGGCATCGATGGCCCCTACGGCGAATTCACGCTGGAGGCGCATGACCCGGCCGCGGTGCTGCTGATCGGCGGCGGCGTGGGGATCGCGCCCATTCTGGGCATCCTGCGCGACATGGCGGCGCGCGGGGATCGCCGCCCCGTGCGGCTGGTCTATGCGGCAGGCCACCCCGAGAATTTCGCCAATCTTGACGAGATCCGCGCGATTGCCGCCTCGGGCGCGCTGAACCTGAAACTGTGGCTTCTGACCGAGGACGCACCGACCGCGCCCGACATGACCAAAGGCATCCTGACACCCGAACGGCTGCGCGACGTGCTTGCAGGGCTGGACCCGAAGACCACCAAGGCAATGATGTGCGGGCCGGGGCCGATGGTGGTGGCGGTCTCGGACGCGCTGCTGGATCTGGGCATGCCCATGCGCAACGTGATCTATGAACGCTTCGACTATGCCGGCGGGATGCGCTCGCGTCAGGACCGGGCGCGCACGCGCGCCTTCGTATCGGTGGGCGCGGGTCTGGGCGTTCTGGTCGCAGGCTTCGCTGTATTGGCCGGATAACGCCGCCGGTCCGCCCCCCCGGCCCCCCCCCCCCCCCCGGGGGGGGGGGGGGGGGGGGGCCCCCGGGGGGGGGGGG
>JAFIEE010000146.1 GCA_020832705.1 Paracoccaceae bacterium | reverse complement strand
CCTCGGGGCGTGCCGGGGCGGGTGGGTGGGGCACGCCCCGAGGGCGCTTCAAGACGCCGTCACCACCACGCGCGGCGTGTCCGCCCCGGCCTCAGCCGGTCGGCTTGTCCCGTGCCGCCGCTTCCAGCGCTGCAATCCGCGCCTCGAGCGCGGCGTTTTCCTCGCGCGCTTTCTGGGCCATGGACCGCACGGCGTCGAATTCCTCGCGGGTGACGAAATCGCGATCGGCCAGCCAGCGGTCCAGCAGGCTCTTGAACGCGACCTCCGCCTCGGCCCGCGCGCCCTGCGCCACGCCCATCGCGTTGGTCATCAGTTGCGCCATGTCGTCCATGAGCTTGTTGCGCGTCTGCATGCGTCGCCTCCGGTTTCACCTGCGGTCCTATATGTGACCGGGCGGCGCGGAACTCAAGGTTGACTTCTCCCGGCCCGGGGCGTCACACAGTCGCGCAACCCGAGGACCCGCCCGCATGACCGCATCCCTGCCCGCCTTCATCCCCTTCCCCGACATCGCACCCGAGCTTTTCGCCATCGACATCGGCGATTTCCGCTTCGCCCTGCGCTGGTATGCGCTGGCCTATATCGCGGGCTTCCTGCTCGGCTGGGCGCTGATCGTCGCGGCGCTGCGCCGCCCCGCGCTCTGGCCCCGGGACACGCCGCCCATGGCGCCGGGGTCGGTCGAATCGCTGCTGACCTGGGTGATCGTCGGCACCATCCTCGGCGGGCGGCTGGGTTTCGTGCTGTTCTACCAGCCTGCCTATTACCTGGCCTACCCGGCCGAGATCCTGCGCGTCTGGGAGGGCGGCATGGCCTTTCACGGCGGGCTGGCGGGGGTGATCGTGGCCGGGCTGCTCTGGGCGCGGCGCAACGGCGTGCCCGCGCTGCAACTGGGGGATGCCATGGCCATGGTCGCGCCTATCGGCATCGGGCTGGGGCGGCTGTCGAATTTCATCAACGCCGAACTCTGGGGCCGCCCGACCGAGGTCCCCTGGGGCGTGATCTTCCCCGGCGCGGCGGCGCAAAGCTGCCCCTGGGACTGGCCGCACGCGGTCTGCGCGCGCCATCCCACCCAGCTTTACGAGGCTGCGCTGGAGGGTCTGCTGCTGGGCGCCGTGGTGCTGTGGCTTGCGTGGCGGCGCGGCGCGCTCAGGCGGCCGGGGCTACTGACCGGTGTGTTCGTGGGCGGCTACGGGCTGGCGCGCTTCATCGTCGAGATCTGGCGCGAGGCCGATGCCCAGTTCATCACCCCCGACAACCCCATGGGCCATGTGCTGTCGCTGGGGCCGGTAGGGGTGAGCATGGGCCAGTTGCTGTCGCTGCCGATGATCGCCGCGGGGCTGTGGCTGATCCTGCGCGCGCGCGCGGCGCCGCCCGCGCCTGCGTGACGGCACTCGCCGATATCCTGCGCCGCCGGATCGCCGCCACCGGGCCGATCACGGTCGCGGATTACATGCGCGCGTGCCTGCTGCACCCGGAGCACGGCTATTACACCACCCGTGACCCGCTGGGCGCCGCGGGCGATTTCACCACCGCGCCCGAGATCAGCCAGATGTTCGGCGAGCTGGCCGGTCTGGCGCTGGCGCAGGCCTGGCTGGACCAGGGCGCCCCCGCCCCCTTCGTGCTGGCCGAGCCGGGGCCGGGGCGCGGCACCCTGATGGCCGACATCCTGCGCGCCACGCGCCGTGTGCCCGGATTTCAGGACGCCGCCCGGGTGCATCTGATCGAAGCCTCGCCCGTCCTGCGTGCCGCGCAGGCGGCCGCGCTGGCGGGGCATGACGTGACCTGGCACACCCGCCTGGCCGACTTGCCGCAGGCGCCGCTGGTCCTGATCGCCAATGAATTCTTCGACGCCCTGCCGATCCGCCAGTTCGTCCGGCGTGGCGACGGCTGGGCCGAGCGCATGGTCGGGCTGGTGGACGCTGCACTGGCCTTCGGCCTGTCGGACCCCGCCCCGCTGGCCGCGCTGGCGCACCGGCGCGCAGACACGCCCGAAGGCGCGATGGTCGAGACCTGCCCCGAAGCGCCGCCCCTGATGGCCGAAATCGCCACCCGGATCGCCCGCCACGGCGGCGCGGCGCTCATCGTCGACTATGGCGACTGGCGGTCGCGGGGGGACACGCTGCAGGCGTTGCGCGGGCACGCGTTCGATCCGCCCCTGGCGCATCCGGGCGCGACTGACCTGACCGCGCATGTGGATTTCGAACCCCTGGCGCAGGCCGCCCGGTCTGCTGGCGCGGCGGTCGCGCCCCTTACGCCGCAGGGGGTGTTTCTGGAACGCCTCGGGATCACCGCGCGGGCGCAGGCGCTGGCGCGCGGCCTGACCGGGGCGGCACGCGAGTCCCATGTGCGCGCGCATCGGCGCTTGACCCACCCGCAGGAAATGGGAAACCTGTTCAAGGTGCTGGCGGTGCATCCGCCGGGCACTCCGCCACCGCCGGGAACCGCTGCCGCCACCGGAGCCGCCCCATGACACTGGAAATCCTGACCTCGGACGCGCTCTCGCCGTTGCGGCACGGGTTCTTCACCCGGCGCGGCGGGGCGTCCTCGGGGGTGTATGCGGGGCTCAACTGCGGCGGCGGGTCGGGGGACCAGTCCGAAAGCGTGCGGCTGAACCGGATGCGGGTGGCGGCCGCGCTGGGGGTGGCGCCGGACTGGCTGGTGACCGCGCATCAGGTTCATTCGGCGCGGGTGGTCCATGTGACCGGCCCCTGGGAGGATCCCGCCGACCGGCCGCGCGCCGACGGGCTGGTCACCTCCACGCCCGGGCTGGCGCTGGCGGTGCTGACCGCCGATTGCCAGCCGGTGCTGCTGGCCGATGCCCGCGCAGGCGTGATCGGGGCCGCGCATGCGGGCTGGCGCGGCGCGCTCGACGGCGTGCTGGAAGCCACGATCGCGGCAATGATCGAGCTTGGCGCCCGGCGCGGACACATCCGCGCGGTGATCGGCCCCTGCATCAGCCAGCGCGCCTATGAGGTCGGACCCGAACTGCTGGACGACTTCCTTGCCGACAGCCCCGAGAATGCGCGCTTCTTCATCAACGGCCATGGGGACCGCTACCATCTGGACCTGCCCGGCTTCGGGCTGCACCGGCTGCGCATGGCCGGGATAACCCATGCCGAATGGACCCGGCACTGCACTTATTCGGACCCGGGGGGCTTCTATTCCTACCGCCGCTCCGTCCACGCGGGCGAGGCCGATTACGGCCGCCTGATCTCGGCCATCCGGCTGTAGGGCACGGACCGCGCGTTGCGGGGCTGCGCACTGACCGGCACATGGCCCGCGCCCCCTGAGCCGAGGGCGCTGCAGCGCGCGCGGCAGCGCCCGCCCCGCCCAACGGGATGCGGGCCGCGAGGGCCGAAGACGGGCGGGAGCACCCCGGTTCAGCGCCGACGCCGCCGGGCAAATCCCCTGCGCCGAGGCAGGGCGGCGGGCGCACAACCGACCGCGCGGCGCCGGGGGCGTGGGGCGCGCATCGGTTGTTTCCGGCAAGATGACGCAGGAACGCGGCGCCGGGGGCGTTCAGCGAGGGGGCGGTCAGCGAGGGCGGGCGGCGAAGGTCAGTCGGCGGCCGAAGGCGGGGCGAGGCGGCGCGCAAGCGCGCAGAAGGCTTCGAGCCCCACCTCCTCGGCGCGGGCCGTGGGGGCGATTCCGGCGGCGTGCAGATGCGCCTCGATCCCCGGTGCCAGCCCCCTGAGCGCCGCGCGCAGCATCTTGCGGCGCTGGTTGAAGGCGGCGGCCACGACCCGTTCCAGCACCTGCGCGTCAGCCGGGTAGCGCGGCGCGGGCAGCGCGGTGATCTGCACCACCGCCGAATGCACCTTCGGCGGCGGGGTAAAGGCCTCGGGCGGCAGGGTCAGGACGATGCGCGCATCGGCCCGCCACTGCACCATCAGCGCCAGCCGTCCGTAGGCTTTCGAGCCGGGCCGCGCCACGATCCGCTCGGCCACCTCCTGCTGGAACATCAGCGTCAGGCTCTGCCAGAAGGGCGGCCAGGCACGCGGGGTCATCCAGCGGATCAGCAGTTCGGTGCCCACGTTGTAGGGCAGGTTCGCCACCACCTTCACCGGCGGGGTCAGGTGCGCCATCGGATCGACCGCCAGCGCATCGCCTTCGATCACCGTCAGGCGGCCCGGACAGGCCTGCGCGATCTCGGCCAGCGCGGGCAGGCAGCGCGGGTCCTTCTCCACCGCCAGCACATGGCGCGCGCCTTCGGCCAGCAGCCCGCGCGTCAGCCCGCCCGGCCCGGGGCCGACCTCGAGCACATCGGCACCGCCGAGGTCGCCCGCCGCGCGCGCGATCCGCGCCGTCAGGTTCAGGTCCAGCAGGAAGTTCTGCCCGAAGCTCTTCTTCGCGCGCAGATCGTGGGCGCGGATCACCTCGCGCAGGGGCGGAAGGGTGTCGATCATGCCGCACGCGCCCGCCGCGCCGCCATGTCCCGCGCCATCGCCAGAGCCGCAATGAGCGAGGTCGGGTCCGCCACCCCCTGCCCGGCAATGTCATACGCCGTGCCATGGTCGGGCGAGCTGCGCACGAAGGGCAGGCCCAGCGTCACGTTCACGCCGCCGGCGAAATCCACCGTCTTGATCGGGATCAGCGCCTGATCATGATACATGCAGATGGCGACGTCATAACCCGCGCGCGCCTGCGCATGAAACATGGTATCGGCAGGCAAGGGACCGCGCAGGTCCAGCCCCTCGCCCCGCAGCCGCGCCAGCACCGGGGCGATGACGCGCGCGTCCTCGTCGCCCATCGCGCCGCCCTCGCCCGCGTGGGGGTTCAGCCCGGCCACGGCCAGGCGCGGGCGCCTGACGCCGAAATCGGCGATCAGCGCTGCATGGGTGATGCGCAGGGTCTCTTCCAGAAGCGCCGGGGTCAGCGCGTCCGGCACCGCGCGCAGGGGCATGTGGATCGTCACCGGCACCACGCGCAGGTCGGGGCAGGCCAGCATCATCACCACCCGGTCCACCCCCGCCAGATGTGCCAGATACTCGGTATGGCCGGGAAAGCCGAAAGCAGCGCCGCCGATCAGCGCGGCCTTGTTGATCGGGCAGGTCACCACGCCCGCAGCCGCGCCGGCCTGCACCAGCCCCACCGCGCGTTCGATCACCGCGATCACGGCGGCCGCGTTGGCCGGGTCAGGGGTGCCGGGTGTGGCCGGGGCCGGAAAGGGATGGACCAGCACCGGCAGCACCCTGTCGGGGACGCCCCCGGCTTCGGCGGGGTCGTCCACCGCCTGCCACGCGGCCCCGGGCGGCAGATGCGCGGGATCGCCGATCCAGACAAAGGGCAGCGCGCCGCCCCCGCGTGCCCGCGCGGCAACCGCGATTTCGGGGCCGATCCCTGCCGGATCGCCACAGGTCATGACCAGCGGCAGGCTCAACGCGCCGCCCCCGGGCCGCGCCCGTGCGGCCGGTTCGCAAGCGGCAAGGGCATCATTCGTCAAGGATCCGGATGAGTTCCGGCAGGATGAATTCCATCTCGCTTTCGACCATGGCCATCATCATCGGCATCTGCGCTTCCATGATCTGCGGCATCTTCTGCAGCACCGAACGTCCTTCATCGGTTTCGTAGAAGTCCTTGAGCGCCTGGATCTCTTCAAGCGAGAGCATGTCCGCCATGAACTCGTCCTGCCGGAGCATGATCCGGGTGAAGGGTTCGCGCATCCGGTCAAGATACAGCGCCTCGATCTCGGCCTCCTGTTCCGGGGTCACCGTCTGGCCCTGCGCGCGCACCTGCGCAAGTAACGGGCGATACATGCCGCGCACCCACTCTTCGATGTCCATGTCCGCAACCGTGGCTTCGACATAGGCACGGGCCAGGTCCAGCCGCGCGGCCCGGTCATCGGCGGCGGCGGGCGCCGGGGGCAGCAGCAGGGCCAGCGCCATAAGCGGCGCGGCGGCGACGGCAAACCGATAGCTGTTGAAATACCGTTTCATGAGAATCTCCTGTCATATTGGTCACGCAGGGGGCGCGTACGGGGTCTGGAGCCGCCCTGAAACAGCCGACTGCGCCCCATGGACCGGGCGGAAAGGCGCCCACGGGCCGCGCCCGGCCAACCATCCCGCGCGCCTCGGTGGCACGGCCCGGCGCGCACGATGCGCGCGTCGGGCGGGACGATGCCGGACAGGCGCGAGTGTAGCCGTGGTCCGGGCAGGCGGAAAGCGCGAATTCCGATGTGTCCGCGCGCGACCGGGCGCAGGAGGCGCAGGAGCGGCGGGCGGGTTCAGCCCCGCCCCTTCCAGATCCAGCCGCCGCCGAAGACGCGGGTGCCCTCAGGCGCGTAGAACACGCAGGCCTGTCCCGGGCTGACGCCTTCCTCGGGCGAAAGCAGCTCCACCTCGGCCTCGGTGGCGCTCAGGGGGCGGATCACGGCCTCGGTCGGCGGGCGGGTGGAGCGCAGCTTGACCGACAGGTGCCATTCGGGGCGCGACGTGAAGGGCGCATCCCCCAGCCAGTTGATTTCGCGTACGGGCACGGTCCGGGTGGCCAGCGCCGCTTTGGGCCCCACCACGACGCGCCGTGCCTCCGGGTCCAGCCGGACCACATACAGCGGATCGGCCAGCCCGCCGATCCCCAGCCCGCGCCGCTGGCCGATGGTGTAATGGATCACGCCCCGATGCTCCCCCAGCACGCGCCCGTCCAGATCCACGATCTCACCGGGGTCGGCCGCGCCGGGGCGCAGTTTCTCGATGACTTTGGCATAATTGCCATCGGGGACAAAGCAGATGTCCTGACTGTCGGGCTTGTCAGCCACCATCAGCCCGTGTTTCGCCGCCAGCGCGCGGGTTTCGGCCTTGGTTTCCAGCCCGCCGAGCGGAAAGCGCAGATAGGCCAGTTGCTCCGGCGTGGTGGAGAACAGGAAATAGCTCTGATCGCGCACCGGATCGGCGGCACGGTGCAGTTCCGGCCCCGCCACGCCGTCGAAGCGGCGGATGTAATGGCCGGTGGCCATGCAATCGGCATCCAGATCGCGCGCGGTTTCCAGCAGGTCGCGGAACTTCACCCGCTCGTTGCAGCGGATGCAGGGCACCGGCGTGGCCCCGGCCAGATAGGCATCGGCAAATTCGTCGATCACCGATTCGCGAAAGGCGTTCTCATAGTCCAGAACGTAATGCGGAAAGCCCATCGCCTCGGCCACGCGGCGGGCGTCATGGATGTCACGGCCCGCGCAGCAGGCGCCCTTTTTCGCCAGCGCGGCGCCGTGGTCATAAAGCTGCAGCGTGATACCGACCACATCATAGCCTTCGGCCGCCAGTTCCGCGGCGACCGCCGAACTGTCCACGCCGCCGGACATGGCAACGACCACCCGCGTTTCAGCGGGAGGTTTGGCAAAGCCGAGCGAATTGAGGGCGCTGTCGCGAGGCATCGGGGGGGTCCGGGGCGGGTTGGTGGCCCGTTCGGGGCCGTGGCTGCGGTTGGCCCGTCTGGGGCGGATCACGTCCCGGCGGCGCGTGCGCCGACCGGGCGTTTCGCGCGAAATATAGGAAAATGCGCGACACTATCAACCCGGATACCCGCCTTTCCTCAACCCCGCGTTAATATTGGGTGCGCAGTCTGACCCGGTGTGAATGGTAAACAGGTTCGGAGTGTGGTCATGTATCTCAAGCGTGTGAAGGGTCCGCGTGCGGTGACCCTGCCCGATGGAAGCGTGCTCAGCCTGGCGGACCTGCCACCGCCTGAAACCCGGCGCTGGGTGGCCAGCCGCAAGGCGGTGGTGGTGCGCGCGGTGGCCGCCGGATTGCTCGCCCGGGACGAGGCGCTGGCGCGCTATGCCCTGTCGGAGGAAGAATTCGACACCTGGTGCAGCGCCGTCAACACCCACGGGATCGATGCGCTCAAGGTCACCAGCCTGCAGAAGTATCGTCAACCTTGAGTTGCAGTAACGGAGTCTGTATCACGGTAACGGGGAATTAACCTTTCCGCGTGATTCTGCGCGAAGTCATTAACCCGATCCGGAGCCAGGCCATGCGAATCCTGCTTGTCGAGGACGATCCGACCACGGCGCGCAGTATCGAATTGATGCTGACACATGCGAATTTCAACGTTTATTGCACCGACATGGGCGAGGAAGCTGTCGAACTGGGCAAGCTTTACGACTATGACCTGATCCTTCTGGATCTGAACCTGCCGGACATGGCGGGGCTGGACGTGCTGCGCCAGATCCGGCTGGCGCGGGTGGACACGCCGATCCTGATCCTGACCGGAGAGGATGATACCGCCCTGAAACTGCGCGGTTTCGGTAGTGGCGCCGACGATTACCTGACCAAGCCCTTTCACCGCGAGGAACTGGTCGCGCGCATCCATGCGATCATCCGCCGCAGCCAGGGGCACGCGCAATCGATCATCCGCACCGGCCGCATCGCCGTGAACCTGGACGCCAAGACGGTCGAGGTCGATGGCCATTCCGTGCACCTGACCGGCAAGGAATACCAGATGCTGGAGCTTCTGAGCCTGCGCAAGGGGACGACCCTGACCAAGGAAATGTTCCTTAACCATCTTTACGGCGGCATGGACGAACCCGAACTCAAGATCATCGACGTGTTCATCTGCAAGCTGCGCAAGAAGCTGTCCGAAGCGACAGGCGGCGACAATCATATCGAAACCGTGTGGGGGCGCGGCTATGTCCTGCGTGACCCGCAGCCCGCCGCCGACGGACCACCACGCGCAGCGCTCCGGGCCTGACGACCGGCCTGCGCGCCCTCCGGCATCACGGGCGGGGGGGGCAGTGCGGGGCTGCCGCGGGGGGCCGCGCCAGGCGCCATCGGCGGGCAGCGGCAGCCGATGCGTGCAACACAGACACCGGCGGGGCATCCGCACCGGACGGCACGCGCAAGGCGCACGCCCCCTTGGCACCGACACGCCGCTCGCCCCGAAGCGACCGGCAACGCGCAAGAAACCCGTCGGCAGTCCGCACCGGCAACGCGCTGCCGCGTGCCCGGCGCCGCGTACGGCGCGGCCATCCGACACAACGCACCCGAGCGGCTCCCGCCCGCGGCGGGCGCATCAGGGATGCGCCCG
>JAFIEE010000145.1 GCA_020832705.1 Paracoccaceae bacterium | reverse complement strand
CCTCTGGCCCGCGCTTCTGGAACGCACCCCCTATGACAAGCGCGCGGCGCGCGTGAACGAATACACCGTCGCCCATCCGCAGGTCTTCGGCCGCGAGGAACTGGCGCGGTTCTTCACCGATGCCGGTTTCGCGGTGGTGTTTCAGGATTGCCGCGGCCGCTACGGCTCGGAAGGGCGGTTCACCAAGTACCGGGGCGAGGCCGAGGACGGGTTCGACACCATCGCCTGGATCGCCGCGCAGGACTGGTGCGACGGGCAGGTGGGCACGATGGGCATGTCCTATTCCGCCCATACCCAGATGGCGGCGGCCTGCCTGAACCCGCCCGCGCTGGCCGCGATGATCTGCGATTGCGGCGGGTTTTCCAACGCCTATCAGGGCGGCATCCGCTATGGCGGGGCGCTGGAGCTGAAGCAGGTGACATGGGCGTTTCGCCACGCGCTGCGCTCGCGCGCGGCCGCCGCCGATCCGGTGGCCCGCGCTGCGCTGGAAGCCACCGATATCCGCGCCTGGATGGCGCGGATGCCGTGGAAACGCGGCCATTCCCCGCTTGCCCCGGTCCCGGATTACGAGCGTTTCCTGTTCGATCAATGGGAACACGGGGCGTTCGATGACTACTGGAAGATCCCCGCGCTCCATGCGGCGGGCTGGTACGATACCATGCGACCTGTGCCGAGCGTGCACATCTCGGGCTGGTATGACCCCTACGCCGTCACCGCGGTCGAGAATTTCACCGGGCTTGCCGCGCGCGGCCATGACGCGCAACTGATCCTTGGCCCCTGGACCCACGGCGACCGCTCGCGCACCCATGCGGGCGCGGTCGATTTCGGTCCGCAGGCCACGTTCGAGGCCGGGATGGGCCGGGATTTCGTGCAGTTCCGGATCGAAACCTTTCGCCGCCACTTGCTGGGCCACGCCCTGCCCGCCCCCCCGGCGGTGCGCTTTTTCGTCATGGGCGGGGGCAGCGGCGCGCGCGGGGCCGACGGGCGGATGCAGCACGGCGGCGCGTGGCACAGCGCCGAAAGCTGGCCCCCCGAAACGGCGCGGCCGCTTGCGCTCTACCTGCACGCGACCGGCGCGCTTGACCGCGACGCGCCCCGCACCGAGGGCGCGCGCAGCTTTGTCGCGGACCCTGAAGCCCCGGTGCCGACGATCGGCGGGCCGATCACCTCGGGCGCGCCGATGATGGCGGGCGGCGCCTTTGACCAGCGTGAGCCCGCGACCGGCCTGCCCGTCACCAGCCGCCCGGATGTGCTGGTGTTCCAGACCGAACCGCTGGCCGCCCCCCTGACCATCGCGGGCAATGTGGTTGTCCGGCTGTTTGTCAGTTCCGATCGTCCGACCACGGATTTCACCGCGAAGCTGGTCGATGTCTGCCCCCCGAATGCGGATTATCCGCACGGGTTCGCCATGAACCTGACCGACGGCATCCTGCGCGCGGCCTATCACGCCGGGTTTGACCGGGCCCGGCCCTTGCCTGCGGGGCAGGTGACGGAAGTGACGATTGCGCTTTATCCCACGGCCAACCGTTTCGAGCGCGGCCACAGGATCCGGCTTGAAATCGCCTCGTCCAGCTTTCCGCGCTTCGATGTGAACCCGAACCACCGCCCGGGCGACGATCTGTCCGCAACGCGCGTCAAGGCGATCAACACGGTGCATGCCGGGGCGTCGACGCCGTCCTGTCTGCAGCTCTGGCACCTGGCCGGGGCCTGAGCGTGCGCCCGCGAAACCGCTGTCCGTGCGCCTGATATTCGCGGGTTGTCCGGTGGGCGTGATACGGATCGCCCGTGATTTGC
The DNA here is from genome assembly GCA_020832705.1 of Paracoccaceae bacterium. Taxonomy (GTDB): domain Bacteria; phylum Pseudomonadota; class Alphaproteobacteria; order Rhodobacterales; family Rhodobacteraceae; genus Rhabdonatronobacter. The sequence goes on along the minus strand of JAFIEE010000145.1, from coordinate 7,259 downwards.
CTGTATCCTGGGCAGCGCTGTGCTTGACCCGCCGCGCCGTTGCGCTTCAATATTGCCGCAAGGCGCGGTCTGGTCTAACGATTGGACGCCGCCGGGGCGGGGTGCAAGGCCACTGTCACATGATCCTGAAGCGGTTTTCGGACCTGATCCCACTGAAAGAGGCTTGTTGCCGTGGCTGACCGGACCCCCCTGCTGGTTGCCGAAGCGCTGACGCGGCGCTTCGGGGCGCTGGTGGCGAACGATTCGGTCGATCTGCGCATCATGCCGGGCGAGATTCACGCGCTTCTGGGCGAAAACGGCGCGGGCAAGTCGACGCTGGTGAAAATGCTCTACGGGTTGCTTGTGCCCGACGGGGGCCGCATCCTGTGGCGGGGCGAACCGGTCACCCTTGCCAACCCGCGCGCCGCGCGGGCGCTCGGGATCGGTATGGTGTTCCAGCATTTTTCGCTCTTTGACGCGATGACCGTGGCCGAGAATGTGGGGCTTGCGCTTGACGAGGCGGAACCGCTGCGCGACGTGGCCGAGCGACTGCGCGAGGTGTCCCGCGCCTATGGCCTGCCGCTGGAGCCGGGGCGCGAGGTCTGGCGGCTGTCCGTGGGCGAACGCCAGCGCATCGAGATCGTGCGCTGCCTGATGCAGGACCCGCATCTGCTGATCCTGGACGAACCGACCAGCGTGCTGACCCCGCAGGAGACCGAAGGGCTGTTCGAGACGCTGCGCACCCTGCGCGACGAGGGGCGCGCGGTGCTCTACATCTCGCACAAGCTCGACGAGGTGCGGCAGTTGTGCGAGGCCGCGACGATCCTGCGGCAGGGCAAGGTCGTCGAACGCTGCGACCCGCGCGGACAGACGGCGGCAAGCCTTGCGCGGATGATGGTCGGCAGCCAGATCGCCGAGGTCCGGCTTTCCCATGCCGCCGAGGCGACAGGCCCGGTGCGGCTGCGCGTGGACAATCTGAACATGCCGTCCGAAGACCCGCAGGGCACCAGCCTGAAGGGCGTCAGTCTGGAACTGGCGGCGGGCGAAGTGCTGGGCATCGCGGGTGTGGCCGGCAACGGGCAGGACGAACTGTTTGCCGCGCTCTCGGGCGAGGTGCTGGCGCCACGGGCCGCCGACCTCACGCTCGATGGCACGCCCATCGGGCGCGAAGGCATCAATCGCCGCCGTCGCCGTTCGGCGGCTTTCGTCCCCGAGGAACGGCTGGGCCACGCCGCTGCGCCGCGCATGGCGCTGTCGGAAAACGCGCTGGTTGCGGGACATGCCGCCAACGGATTCCTGCGCGGCGGCTTCATCCAGCGCGACCGGATGCTGAACTGGGTCGATGCCGTCACCCACGCCTTCGACGTGCGCAAGGGGCCGCGCGACCCCGAGGCGCGCGACCTTTCGGGCGGCAACCTGCAGAAATTCGTTGTCGGCCGCGAGATGCTGCGCAAGCCGCGGCTGCTGGTGGTGTCGCAGCCGACCTGGGGCGTGGACGCGGGCGCGGCCAGCCTGATCCGGCAGGCGCTGCTGGATCTGGCGCGGGACGGGGCGTCGGTGCTGGTGATCAGCCAGGATCTGGACGAACTGTTCCAGATTGCCGACCGGATCGCGGTGATCTTCAACGGACGGCTGTCGGACGCGCAGCCCACGCGCGAGATGACGCGCGAGGCGGTGGGCCTGCTGATGGGGGGCGAGGGCTTCGGGCCAGCCACCCCCGGCGCCACCCCCGGCGCCGCGCCCGGCGCCGCGCCCGGCCAGGCGCGCGACAAGGAAGGGGTCGCCTGATGGCGCTGGTGCTGGAACGCAGGCCCGAGGCCGGGAAATGGGCGCTGCTGCTGTCGCCGCTGCTGGCGGTGGTGCTGACGCTGGTGTCGTCGCTGGTGATCTTCTGGATGCTGGGGCAGGACCCGCTGCGCGCCTTGCAGGTGTATTTCCTGCTGCCGGTCTCGGACGCCTGGGGCCTGCAGGAGGTGATGGTCAAGGCCACGCCGCTGGTGCTGATCGCCACGGGGCTGGCGTTGTGCTTCCGGTCGAACAACTGGAACATCGGCGCCGAGGGGCAATTCCTGATCGGCGCAATCTGCGGCGGGGGTGTTGCGGTCTGGACCCATGGCTGGGGCGGGCCGTGGGTGTTGCCGCTGATGCTGGCCGCGGGCGCGCTGGGGGGCATGGCCTATGCGCTGATCCCCGCCGTGCTGAAGGTGAAGCTGCGGGTCAACGAGATTCTGGTCTCGCTGATGCTGGTCTATGTGGCGGATCTGCTGCTGGACTGGCTGGTGCGCGGCCCGTGGCGCGATCCGTTCGGCTTCAACATGCCGCAGACGGTGACCTTCGCGCCCGAGGCCACGCTGCCGCTGCTGTTTCAGGGCGGGCGGATGAATCTGGGTTCGGTGATCGCGCTGGTGGTGGTGGTGGCGGCGGCCGTGGTCATGGCGCGCACGCTGAAGGGATTTGAAATCCGCCTGGTGGGGCAGGCGCCGCGCGCGGCGCGGTTCGCGGGATTTTCCGATGCGCGGCTCACGCTCACGGTGTTTGCCGTGTCCGGCGCTCTGGCGGGGCTGGCCGGGGTGCTGGAAGCGGCGGGCACCGTGCGCCAGTTGCTGCCCGGGTTTTCGGTCGGCTACGGGTTCACGGCGATCATCGTGGCCTTTCTGGGCCGTCTGAACCCGGTCGGATGCCTGATTGCGGGGATATTCATCGCCATCACCTTCATCGGCGGCGAGAATGCGCAGATCGTGCTGCGGCTGCCGCGTGACATGACGCTGGTGTTTCAGGGGATGCTGCTGTTCTACATCCTCGCCTGCGACACGCTGATCCTTTATCGCGTGCGGCGGCGGGTGCCGGGGGTGGGAGCACAGGCATGACACTGGCAACCGCGATCCTGCTCACGGTCATCACTGCGGCAACGCCGCTGCTGATCGCCGCCATCGGCGAGCTGGTGGTGGAGCGCTCGGGCGTGCTCAACCTCGGGGTCGAGGGGATGATGATCATGGGCGCGGCCTCGGGGGTGGCGGTGGCCATCATCACCGGGTCCAGCACGCTTGGGGTGCTTGCGGCGATCGGCGCAGGCGTGGCGCTGGCGGCGATCTTTGCGCTGCTGACACTGGCGCTGGCGGCGAACCAGTATGCCTCGGGGCTGGCATTGACGATCTTTGGCGTCGGACTGTCGGGTGTGGTGGGCGCGCCCTTTGTCGGCGTGCAGCGCGAAGGGATCGGTCGGATCACCATCCCGTTCCTGTCCGACATCCCCGTGATCGGTCCCGTGCTGTTCCGGCAGGACCTGTTCGTCTATGCCTCGGTCGCGCTGGTCATTGGCGTGTCCTGGTTCCTGTGGCGCACCAAGTCGGGGCTGATCCTGCGCGCCTGCGGGGAAAACCCGGTCTCGGCGCACGCGCTGGGCTACCGGGTGCTGCGCATCCGGCTTTATGCGGTGCTGTTCGGGGGCGCCTGCGCGGGCCTGGCCGGGGCGTATCTGTCGCTGGTGCTCACCCCGTTCTGGACCTCGGGGATGACGGCGGGGCGTGGCTGGATTGCTCTGGCCATCGTGGTTTTTGCCTCGTGGCTGCCCTTCCGGGCGATGCTGGGCGCCTATCTTTTCGGCGGTTTGATCATCCTGCAGTTGCACGCGCAGACCGCAGGGGTGGCCATCCCGTCGCAGTTCCTTGCGGCGCTGCCGTATCTGTTGACCATAGTTGCGCTGACGCTGATCATGGCGGCGCGGCGGGGGACCGGGGCGGGCAGTGTCGCCCCGGCAGGGCTGGGCCAGCCCTTCACCCCGGACCGCTAGGTGCCCCGGACACACGCCATGGCAAGAACAAAAAACCGATCACCCCAGCAACAGGAGAGAGTGATGATCCACAGACGCACCCTGATGACCGGCGCTGCCGCACTGGCGGCCAGCACCGCCCTGCCGCGCCACGCGCTTGCCGCCGACCCGATGAAGGTCGGCATCGTCCTGATCGGCCCGGTGGGCGATTTCGGCTGGTCCACCATGCACGACCGCGGCCGCCGCCGGATGGAGGAAGTGCTGGGCGATGCGGTGGAGACCACCCAGGTCGAGGCCGTGGCTCCGCCTGATTTCGACCGCGTGGTGACGCAGCTTGTCCGCGCCGACTGCAAGCTGATCTTCACCACCTCGTTCAGCTATTTCCAGCCCACGATCCGCATGGCCGAACAGTTCCCGGACGTGATGTTCGAAAACGCGACCGGCACCAGCACCCTGCCCAACATGGCGATCTACAACGCCCGCTTCTATGAAGGGCGCTATGTGCAGGGCGTGATCGCGGCGATGAAGTCGAAGACCAAGCAGATCGGCTATGTCGCGGCCTTCCCGGTCCCCGAGGTCATCCACGCCATCAACACGGTGATGCGCGGCGCCTGGTCGGTGGACCCGGAAATGCGTATCCGCGTGGTCTGGGCGAATGCCTGGTTCAACCCCGGGGTCGAGGCCGACGCGGCGCGCGCGCTGATCGATCAGGGCTGCGACGTGCTGTGCCAGCACACCGACAGCCCGGCACCACTGCAGCTTGCGCAGGAGCGCGGGATCTATGGCTTCGGCCAGGCCAGCGACATGACGCAATTCGCGCCGAACTCACATCTGACCTCGTCGATCAACAACTGGGGCGACTATTACGCCAGCCGCGCGCAGGCGATGATCGATGGCACCTGGGCCCCCGAGGATACCTGGGGCGGGCTGGACAGCGGCATGTTCGAACTGGCACCCTTCACCAACATGACCCCCGAGGAAACCGCCACCGCCGAAAACGTGGTCGCCGGGCTGCGCAGCGGCGAGATCGACCCCTTTGCCGGGCCGATCGTCAACCAGGCGGGCGAGCAGGTCATCGCCGAGGGCGAAAGCCTTGACGATGATGCGATCCGGTCGATGAACTACTTCTATCAGGGGATCGACGTCAGCATGCCCGGCTGACGCAATGGCCCTGTCCCCCGTCCCGTGCGGCCAGCGCGGGGCGGGGGCCGGGCGGGCGGCTCGCGGCCCGTCCGGACTGCACGGCGCGGGTTCGGCCCGGCGGCGCTTGGACCTTGTTCCGGTGGGAGCTTCCTGACGAACGCCGTGCCGCGACCGCCACGGACCTTTGCGCGGACGGCGTGTCAGGCCTGTTCCAGGGCGGGCGCCTCCGCAGCGCGCTTGGCGGTCATGCGGCACCGGGTGTGCGCGCGTGCCGTGTCGATGGCCAGAATCGCCTCCAGCCCGGTGTTGCAGTCGGTCAGGTCGGCCAGGGTCAGCGGGTCCAGCGTGGCATAGAAGGCTTCCACCGCGCGTTCCAGTTGGTGGCCCATGCGGCAGGCCGGGCGCAGCGGGCAGGTGTTGGCTTCGCCGAAACATTCGATGAAGGGCAGCCCGGCCTCGAAGGCGCGGAAGACGGCGCCGATGCTGATCTCGGCGGCGGGGCGGGCGAGGTGGAACCCGCCGTGGCGCCCGCGCACCGTGGTGATGAACCCGGTCTGCGCCAGCCGGTTGACCACCTGCGCCAGATGATTTTCCGAGGCATTGACGGCGGCGGCGACATCCTGCTTGCGGACAAGCCGGTGATCGTTGACGGCGCAGGTCATCAGGGTGCGCACGGCAAGGTTGGTCCGGGTGGTGAGTCGCATGGCGGCCTCCGATCTGAATTCCGCCCGGAGTGACCTGACGTGGTGGTATGCCAGTATCACGGGATGAGCGGATAAGCTGGAGCACAGAGTAATCAATCCTCCCCCGTGCGCCTTGACATAAATCAAACACCCTTCCGATCCATCGCCTGCGGGCGGTTCCCGCGGTGTGCCGCGGTATGCCGAATTGTCGCAGGCCGCCCGAAAAGATTGATTCAGGTCAATGAAAGAAGCATTCGAATAGCAGAATATCTGGGAGTGATTCGGGGATGGAGGATCTGATGCACGACATGACCAAACTGGCCGCGTCCCGGCGCGGCTTCCTGGGCCTGGCTGCCGGGGGGCTGGCACTTGCGGCCGGAACCGGGGCGGCGACGGCGCAGCGCGTGCGCACCAGGGCCCGCATCGTCATCCTTGGGGCCGGAGCGGGGGGCGCGGCGATTGCCAACCGCCTGTTCAGCAGGCTGGATGGGGCCGAGATCACCATCGTGGACGGCCGCCGCGAGCATTGGTACCAGCCGGGCTTCACCCTGATCGCGGCCGGTTTGCGCAAGGCGAACTATGCAATCAGCGGCACCGGCGACTGGCTGCCGCATGGCGTCAACTGGGTGCAGGAACACGCCGCCGGGATCGACCCGGAAAGCAATGTGGTCACCACCACCGGCGGGCAGCGGCTGGAATACGACTATCTGATCGTCTCGACCGGGCTGGTGCTGGACTGGGACGGGATCGAAGGGTTCGATCTGTCGCTGGTGGGCCCCGAGCACGGGATTTCCGCCCATTACGCCGGGCCGGAGTATGCCGAAACCAGTTGGCATGCGCTCGACCGCTTCACCGACCGTGGCGGTGTGGGCATGTTCGGTCGCCCCGCGACCGAGATGAAATGCGCCGGCGCCCCGGTCAAGATCTGCTTTCTGGCCGAGGATATCGCCACCACCAAGGGCAACCGCGAGCGGTGCGAGTTCATCTACAACGCCCAGGCGCCGAACCTGTTCGGCGTGCCGGTGATCCATCACCGCGTCCGCCAGATCATGGACGAGCGCGACATCACCTATCGCTACAACCATGTTCTGAAAGCCATAGACCCTGGCTCCAAGACCGCAACCTATGCCACGCCGGACGGCGATGTGACCGACCGGTGGGATTTCATCAATGTGGTCCCGCCGCAGCGCGCGCCGCAGGTGGTGCGCGAGTCGGGCCTGGCCTGGGAAGACCGCTGGACCGATCAGGGCTGGATCGAGGTGGACATGCAGACCCTGCGCCATGCGCGCTATCCGAATGTCTTTGGCATCGGCGACATCAACGGCGTGCCCAAGGGCAAGACCGCGGCCAGCGTGAAGTTCCATCTTCCGGTGGTCGAGGATCACCTGGTCAGCGAGATTGCGGGGCGCGAGGGAACGCGGCAGTATGACGGCTATACTTCGTGCCCGCTGATCACCCGCGTGGGGCGCGCGATGCTCGTGGAGTTCGACTATCAGGACAACCTGACGCCGTCCTTCCCCGGCATCATCGCCCCGCTGGAAGAGTTGTGGATCTCGTGGCTGATGAAGGAAGTGGCGCTGAAGGCGACGTATAACGCCATGCTGCGCGGGCGCGCCTGAACGCGGACGGGGCAGGGGGGCTGTCTGCCCCCCGTCGCCCGTGCCGGGCGACTCCCCCCGAGGATA
>JAFIEE010000144.1 GCA_020832705.1 Paracoccaceae bacterium | reverse complement strand
CCGCGAGGCGCGCCCCCTTCGCTGCTCCCCCCCCCCGCATCTCGCCCCCCCCCCTTCTCGCCCCTCCCGGCTCTCGCCCCCCCCGGTTCTTGCCCCCCGGAAGTGGCGGCGAAATTTCCCATTCGCTTTTTCCGCCGCAGCGATTACATCCCACCCAAGCGCTGCAGGAGGCCCCATGCTCAGTGATCCGCTCTTCATCCTCGGTGCCGTGGCATCCTTCGTCGTGCTCGGCATCCTGCTGGTGGGCATCGGCGGCTTCGCCCGCGGTGGCGAATTCAATCGCCGCAACGCCAACAAGCTGATGCGGTGGCGGCTGGGCGCGCAGTTCGTGGCGGTGATCCTGATCGTCGCCTTTGCCTGGTTCCAGGCGCAGTCAGGCTAGCAGGAGGCAGGCAAGAGAATGGTCGTTCTGAACAAGATCTACACCCGCACGGGGGACGCCGGGCAGACGGCCCTGGGCGACGGCACGCGCGTGTCCAAGACCTCGGCCCGTGTGGCCGCCTATGGCACGGTGGACGAATTGAACGCCACGCTGGGCATGGCACGCCTGCATGCGGCGGGCGAGATGGCCGAGGCGCTGGCCCGCATCCAGAACGACCTGTTCGATCTGGGCGCCGACCTGTGCCGCCCCGACATGGCGCGCGACGCCGAGGCCGAATACACGCCCCTGCGCATCCTGCCCGCGCAGGTCGACCGGCTGGAGGCCGAAATCGACGCCATGAACGCAAGGCTGGACCCCCTGCGCAGCTTCATCCTGCCCGGCGGCAGCGCGCTTTCGGCGCATCTGCACCTGTGCCGGACCGTGGCGCGCCGGGCCGAACGCATGACCGTGGCGCTGGCCGCACTCGAAGGGATCAACGAATCGGCCCTGCGCTACCTCAACCGCGTTTCGGACTGGCTGTTCGTGGCCGGGCGGATCGCCAATGACGACGGGACCGCCGATGTGCTCTGGGTGCCCGGTCTGACCCGCTGAGCGCTCCGCGCGCCCTGCCCCGCCCCGCGCCCTGTCGAAAACGCGACGTCCCGGCGCAGGGTTTCGTCGGATTCGGCCTGTTTTCCCGGCGCGCAACCCGCTAGACATCCGCTCATGAATCTGCCCGGGCCCCCGCCCGGGCACCCACAAGCGGAGAGACACGCCCATGAAGGTCCTTGTGCCCGTCAAGCGCGTGATCGACTACAACGTCAAGGTCCGGGTCAAGGCCGATGGCAGCGGAGTCGATCTGGCGAACGTCAAGATGTCCATGAACCCCTTCGACGAGATCGCGGTCGAAGAGGCGATCCGGATGAAGGAAGCCGGCACCGCGAGCGAGATCGTGGCCGTCTCCATCGGCGTGAAGCAGGCGCAGGAAACCCTGCGCACGGCGCTGGCCATGGGCGCCGACCGCGCCATCCTGATCGTCGCCGCCGATGACGTGCACACCGACATCGAACCGCTGGCGGTGGCGAAACTGCTCAAGGCCGTGATCGATGCCGAAGAACCGGGTCTGGTGATCGCGGGCAAGCAGGCCATCGACAACGACATGAACGCCACCGGCCAGATGCTGGCCGCACTCACCGGCTGGGCGCAGGCGACCTTCGCCTCCGAACTCAAGGTCGAGGGCGAGCATGCCCTCGTCACCCGCGAGGTCGACGGCGGGCTGCAGACCATCAGGGTGAAGCTGCCCGCCATCGTCACCGTGGACCTGCGCCTGAACGAGCCGCGCTATGCCTCGCTGCCCAACATCATGAAGGCCAAGAAGAAGCCGCTCGAGGAAAAGACACCCGCCGATTACGGCGTCGATGTCAGCCCCCGGCTGGAAGTGCTCAAGACCACAGAACCGCCCGCCCGCGCCGCCGGGGTCAAGGTGGCGTCGGTCGACGAGCTGATCGCAAAACTCAAGGATGAAGCGGGGGTGCTGTGATGTCCGTTCTGCTGCTTGCCGAAGTCACCGATGGCGCGCTCAACCGCGATGCCACCGCCAAGGCCGTCACCGCCGCGCGCACCATCGGCCCGGTGACACTGCTCTGCGCGGGCGCCCGTGCCGCCGATGCCGCCGCCGAGGCCGCCACCATCGACGGTGTGACCAGGGTCCTCTGCGCCGAGGACGCCAGCCTCGGCCATCGCCTGGCCGAACCCACCGCGGCGCTGATCGTTTCGCTGGCAGGCGATTACACGCATATTCTGGCGCCCGCCACCACCGACGCCAAGAACGTCCTGCCGCGCGTGGCCGCGCTGCTGGACGTGATGGTGATCTCCGATGTCTCGGGCGTGGTCGATGCCGACACCTTCGAACGCCCCATCTACGCGGGCAACGCGGTGCAGACGGTGAAGTCCTCGGACGGCAAGAAGGTCGTTTCGGTCCGCACCTCCACCTTCGATGCCGCGCCCGAAGGCGGCCCCGCCCCGGTGGAAACCATCGCCGCCGCCGACAACCCGTCCTTGAGCGAATGGGTCGAGGACAAGGTCGCCGCCAGCGACCGCCCCGAACTGACCTCGGCCGGCGTGGTGGTCTCGGGCGGGCGCGGCGTCGGCTCCGAAGATGACTTCAGGATGATCGAGAAGCTGGCCGACAAGCTGGGCGCCGCCGTCGGCGCCAGCCGCGCCGCCGTCGATTCGGGCTTTGCGCCGAACGACTGGCAGGTGGGACAGACCGGCAAGGTCGTCGCCCCCGAGCTCTATATCGCCGTCGGCATCTCGGGCGCGATCCAGCACCTGGCGGGAATGAAGGACAGCAAGGTGATCGTCGCCATCAACAAGGACGAGGAAGCGCCCATCTTCCAGGTCGCCGACTACGGCCTCGTGGCCGACCTCTTCACCGCCGTGCCGGAACTCACGGAAAAGCTCTGAACCCGCCGCAGGCGCAAGACGCGCGGCGCATCGCCCTGATGCGCCGCGCGTCGCATTCCGCCCCCTGCCATCATCTGTGTCCAAGTATCCTCAGGGGGTGAATGCGCGCGGCACGCGCGCAGAGGGGGCAGAATGCCCCCTGAACGGCCCGCAGGGCCAGAGGGCGTGCGCGCGGCACGCGCGCTCCGCAAAGGTCACCCCGTATCCGTCGGCAGCGCCGCGATCACCACGAAGGCCTGCGCCCAGGGGTGATCGTCGGTCAGGCTGACATGAACCTGCGCCGCATGTCCCGGCGGGGTCATCGCGTCCAGCCGCTCGGCGGCCCAGCCGCTGAGCACCATCACCGGCTGCCCGGTCCGCAGGTTGGTCACCCCCATGTCCTTCCAGGCGATGCCCATGCGCAGCCCCGTGCCCAGCGCCTTCGAGCACGCCTCCTTGGCCGCCCAGCGCTTGGCCAGCGTCGCTGCCTCCTGGCCTGCCCGCGCCCGGGCCTTGCGCAACTCGGTCTCGGTGAATACGCGCTTGCGGAACCGGTCGCCGAACCGCGCCAGCGTGGCCTCGATCCGCTCGATATTGGCCAGGTCGGTGCCGACGCCAAGGATCATGCCGCGCTCCCGCCGCGCTCAGCTCCGCGCGGCATCCATCCGGCGGCGCATCTCGGCGATGGCCGCGTCCAGCCCGATGAACACCGCCTCGCCGATCAGGAAATGGCCGATATTCACTTCGCGCAATTCGGGCATGGCGGCGATGGGTCCGACGGTCTCGAAGTCCAGCCCATGACCCGCGTGCACCTCGATCCCAAGCTGGTGCGCCAGCACCGCGCCGGTATAAAGCCGCCGCAACTCGGCATCGCGGGCATCGAGACGCCCGGACGCGTGCAGGTCGCAATAGGTGCCGGTGTGCAACTCCACCACCGGCGCACCGACCCGGGCGGCGGCTTCGATCTGAGCTTCGTCGGCCTCGATGAACAGCGACACCCGGCATCCGGCCTCGGCCAGCGGCGCGATGAAATCGGCCAGTCGCCTGTCGTCGCCGGCCACGTTCAGGCCGCCCTCGGTGGTGCGCTCCTCGCGCCGCTCGGGCACCAGACAGACGGCATGCGGGCGGTGGCGGAGCGCGATACGCTGCATTTCCGCCGTGGCCGCCATCTCGAAGTTCAGCGGCAGCCTCAGCGCCTCCATCAACCGCGCGATGTCGTCATCGACGATATGTCGGCGGTCCTCGCGCAGATGCGCGGTGATCCCGTCTGCGCCCGCGGCTTCGGCCAGCAGTGCGGCCCGCACCGGGTCGGGCGCCGTGCCCCCGCGCGCGTTGCGCAAGGTGGCCACATGGTCGATGTTCACGCCCAGTCGCAGCCGGGTTTCCTGCACCCTGTCCACCATTCGCGCCTCCCGCGTGTTCATCCTGTCTGTCTGTCTTAGCAGGTCGGACCTTGAACTCAATGGCGCAACGCATGCCTCGCGCATCGCAGCGCCATCCGCGCGCCTCGGCTATGGGTCGGCGTGGTCGTCGCGGCCCGGGGCATCTGCGGGCGGGGTCTGGCGCATCAGGTCCGTGCTGCGCGCCTGCCGGAAGCGTTCCTGCAGCCGCACGCGGCGCCGGGCCTGATAGGCCCGGATCAGCGGCAGCGCGGCGAAATATCCCGCCACCCCGACCAGAGCGCCCAGGATCGTCCCGCCCAGAAGGTAGGGCAGGAAAACCTGATGCAGGAACCGCAACAGCCGCCCCCAGTAGATCGGCCCGTCCCCGAACAGCGCCCGGGCATTGGCGGTGATCTCGGAGGATGCGGCGCCAAAGGCCTTCATCACTTCAGCCGCGTTCATCCCCTGCTCGACCCCCAGAAGCGCGCTGCCCAGGCCGATGGACCCCATGACGATGAACGGAAAGGTCACCGGGTTGCCGAAGAAGGTGGACAGCAGCGCGGCGAAGATGTTGCCGCGAAAGGCCCAGGCCACCAGCGCCGCCAGGATGAAGTGAAATCCGAACAGCGGCGTGAACGAGGCGAATATCCCCGCCCCCACACCCACGGCAATCCGTTCCGGCGCATCGGGCAGCCGCCGCAGCCGGTGGATGACGTAGCCTGCCGCCCGCATCCAGCCGCCGCGCGGATAGACGGCCGTCCCGACCCTTTCGGCGAAGCTGCGTTGGTTGCGACGCTTGAATACCACCTGCGCTCCTCAGCCGCCGCCATGCAGCCGCGCAAGGCGTCCCGCGCGGCCCGGGTCAGGGGCGGCGGGACGGATCGCGATGACGGGCAATCTGGGCAACATCGTTCTCGGCCTCCAGCGCGGTCATGACCCGGTGCAGGTGCTCCACATCGCGCAGTTCTGCCTCGACCAGAAGGCGATAGAAGTCGGGCTTGCGGTCCACGAAGCTCAGATCCGAGATATTGGCCTTCTGTTCGCCGATCAAGCTGCAGATACGCCCCAGAACGCCCGCATCGTTCGAGATGGTCAGCTCCAGCGTGACGGGATGCACCGCCGCGTGGCGGCCCTCGTGCCAGCGCAGGTCGATCCAGCGTTCGGACTGGTCCTCGTAATCGGCCAGCGCGGCGCAGTCGATGGCATGCGCCACCACGCCCTTGCCGCGATAGGTGATGCCCACGATCCGCTCGCCCGGCAAGGGCTGGCAACAGGCCGCGCGGCGAAAGGACTGGTCGGCGCCCAGCCCGATCACCGGGCGGCGCGCATCCACCAGATCACCGGTCTGGGTGGCCAGTTCGGGATACAGCACCTCGACCACCGCGCGGGCGCTCATCTCGGCCGCCCCCAGCCGCGCCAGAATCTCGTCACGCCCGCCGGGGATGCCCAGCGCCTTGGCCGCCGTGGCCAGCGCCTTGTCGCTGACCTTGCGGCCCACATTCTCGAAGGCCACGCGCGCCAGTTCGGCGCCCAACCGCATGAAACGTTCGCGATCCTCGATCCGCAGGCTGCGCCGGATCGCCGCCTTGGCACGCCCGGTCACGACGATGTCCATCCAAGTCCCCTGCGGGCGCTGGCCCTCGGCGGTGATCACATCGACCGACTGGCCGTTCTTCAGCCGCGTCCACAGCGGCACGCGCAGCCCGTCCACCTTGGCCGATACGCAGCTGTCACCGATCCTTGTATGGATGGCATAGGCGAAGTCCAGCGGCGTCGCGCCGCGCGGCAGCTGCACCACGTCGCCCTTGGGGGTGAAGCAGAACACCTGGTCGGAATACATTTCCAGCTTCACGTGTTCGAGGAATGTGTCGTGGTCCTCGGCGGTGTCCAGCCTTTCGGTCAGGGTGCTGATCCACTTCGCCGGGTCCACCGCGAAGGGATTGGCGGTGCGTTCGCCGTCCTTGTAGGCCCAGTGCGCGGCAACGCCCGCCTCGGCAACCTCGTGCATTTCGCGGGTGCGGATCTGGATCTCGACCCGCTTGCCGTCACGGCCCGAAACCGTGGTGTGGATGGAGCGGTAGCCGTTGGTCTTGGGCTGGCTGATATAGTCCTTGAACCGCCCCGGCACCGCCCGCCAGCGCTGATGGATCAACCCCAGCACCTGATAGCATTCCGCCACATCGCCCACGATCACCCGGAAGCCGTAGATATCGGACAGGCGCGAGAACGCCAGTTCCTTGTCCTGCATCTTGCGCCAGACCGAAAACGGCTTCTTGGCGCGGCCATAGACGCTGGCCTCGATCCCGGCATGGTCCAGTTCGGTGCGGATGTCGTTGGTGATGCGATGCACCACGTCACCGGCCTCGCGCTGCAGCGTGATGAAGCGGCGCAGGATGGAATTGCGCGCCTCGGGGTTGAGCACGCGAAAGGCCAGATCCTCGAGTTCCTCGCGCATCCACTGCATGCCCATGCGGCCCGCAAGCGGCGCATAGATGTCCATGGTCTCGCGCGCCTTCTGGGCCTGCTTGTCGGGGTGCATGGACCGGATGGTGCGCATGTTGTGCAGCCGGTCCGCCAGCTTCACCAGGATCACGCGCAGATCGCGCGACATGGCGATCAGCAGCTTGCGGAAGTTTTCGGCCTGCTTGGCCTCGGACGAGGACAGTTGCAGGTTGGTCAGCTTGGTGACCCCGTCCACCAGTTCGGCGATTTCCTCGCCGAACTTGCGCGCCACCTCGGCATAGGTGGAGCGGGTGTCCTCGATCGTGTCATGCAGGAGCGCGGTGACGATGGTGGCATCGTCCAGCCGCATCTCGGTCAGGATGGCGGCGACGGCGACGGGATGCGTGAAATAAGGCTCGCCCGAGTGCCGCGTCTGGCCCTGGTGCATGGCCTCGCCATAGTCCCAGGCACGGCGCAGCAGCGCGGCATCGGTGCCGGGGTTGTAATTGCGCACAAGCGCGAGAAGGTCATCGAATGCGATCACGCCAGAGGCCTGTGGCGAAGCGGCGCCGAGCGGGGCGCGCGCGTCAGGAAAGGGCGCGCGGTCAGCCCGGGTTTCCCTGCGCCTCCATCAGCGCGCGCAGCATCTGTTCCTCGGACATGTCGTCGGTGGCGGGCGCATCGGGTTCGCCGCTCATCAGAAGCGCCATGTCGTCGTCTTCGGGCAGGTCCACCTCGATCTGCGTCTGCAGGCTTTCGATCAGCCGCTCGCGCAGGCCCTCGACCGACTGCGTTTCATCGGCGATCTCGCGCAGGGCGACTACCGGGTTCTTGTCATTGTCGCGGTCCACGGTGATCGGGGAACCGGTCGCGATTTCGCGCGCGCGATGGGCGGCAAGGGCCACCAGTTCGAACCTGTTCGGAACCTTGTCAACGCAATCTTCAACCGTCACGCGGGCCATGGGTGCTCCAATCCAGCATCTTGCAGGGTGATCTCGCGGACATACAGTCCGCGACGCGGGATTTCAAGCGCTCCACGTGCATTCTTGCGTGATCGGCACCACCTCGGCACGCGCCTCGGGCGAGAGCGCGTCATGCAGCGCGCGCACCGGACGGGACAGCACCGGATGCACCCAGTCCGGCGCCACATCCATCAGCGGCACAAGCACAAAGGCGCGTTCATGCAGGCGCGGATGCGGCAGGATCAGCCGGTCGGGCGCGCGGGTCTGCTGGGCGTCAGCGGCCAACCCGGCCCAGGCGTGATACGTGGCGGCATCGGGCAGCACCGCGTCGCCCAGGCCCAGAAGATCGAGATCGAGCACCCGCGCACCCCAGCGCCGCTCCCGCACGCGCCCGGCCTCGGCTTCGATGGCGTGCAATGCCTCGAGCAGCTCCGCCGCACCGGTCCGCGTGGAAAGGCACACCGCGGCATTGACGAAATCGGGGCCGGACCCATATGGAAAAGCGGGTGTGCGATACAGCCGACTGGCCACAAACGCGCCCGCACCAAACTGGCGCAGCGCAGCGATCGCGCCCCGCACTACCCCGATGGGGCTATCCTTTTTTGCCGGGAGGTTACTCCCAATCGCTACCAGCGCCGTGTTGTATTCCGCCACAGACCCCATAGTTTGAACCTCAAAGGACGGTTGCCGCATCATTAGGCATGGCCCCTGCACGCGTGAACGGGCCCGCAGCGCAACCTAGGCACATCGGATCAAAAGGATCAATTCATGTTCTACAAGGATGATCGGCTGGCGTTGTTCATTGACGGATCAAGCCTTTATGCCGCAGGCAAGGCGCTGGGCTTCGACATCGACTACAAGCTTCTGCGTCAGGAATTCATGCGCCGGGGCAAGATGCTGCGCGCGATCTACTATACCGCCCTGCTGGAAAGCGACGACTATTCGCCGATCCGCCCGCTGGTCGACTGGCTGCACTACAACGGCTACAGCATGGTGACCAAACCGGCCAAGGAATACATCGACTCCATGGGCCGGCGAAAGGTCAAGGGCAACATGGACATCGAACTTGCGGTGGACGCCATGGAACTGGCGCCACGTCTGGATCATGCGGTGCTGTTTTCCGGCGATGGTGATTTCAAGCCGCTGGTGGAAAGCCTGCAGCGGCAGGGGGTGCGGGTGTCCGTGGTCTCGACCATCCGCTCCAGCCCCCCGATGATCGCCGATGACCTGCGCCGGCAGGCCGACAATTTCATCGAACTGGACGAGCTGCGCGACGTTATCGGCCGCCCGCCGCGCGAACACCGCGAGCCGCGCGAGACCCGCGCCGAAGAACCCAGCGGCGTCGGGCGCTGACCGCGCCCGGAGCGCGTCAGTCAGATGAGGCCCCGGGGGCCGGTAAGGCGCAGGGGGCGTTTTCCTGTGCGGGGGCAGGGGCCCGGGCAGCGCCCCCCGAGCCCCCGGGGGGGGTGGGGCGGGGGCCGCGCGGGGG
>JAFIEE010000143.1 GCA_020832705.1 Paracoccaceae bacterium | reverse complement strand
GGGGGGGCGGGGGGCCCGCCCCCCCCCCCCCGCGGGGGGGGGGGGCGGGCCCCCCCCCCCCCGGCATCGGTCCGCCCCCGCCGGTCGTGGCGCAGCGCGGCATAGAGCACATGATTGCGCCAGCGCCCGTTGATCTGCAGATAACTCTGCGCCACGCCTTCATACTTGAACCCCGAGCTTTCCAGAACCCGGCGCGAGGCCGCGTTTTCGGGCAGGCATGCCGCCTCGATCCGGCTCAGATCCAGCGCGGCAAACGCATGATGGACCAGCGCCCGGATCGCCTCGCGCATGTAACCCTGCCGCGCAAAGGGCGCGCCGATCCAGTAACCCAGCGTCCCCGACTGTGCCGGGCCGCGGCGGATATTGTCCAGGGTGATCGCGCCCAGCAGCACCTGATCCTCGCGCCGGATGATGAAGACCGGCACCGCATGGCCCTGCGAAACCGAGCGGGAAGCCCAGCGCACCCGCGCGGAAAAGGCACGCCGGGTCAGGTGATCCTCGGCCCAGGTCGGTTCCCACGGAATCAGGAAATCGGCGCTTTCGGCGCGCAGCGCGCTCCAGGCGCGGAAATCGGAATGCTGCGGCAGGCGCAGATACAGCCGCTCGGCCTCGATCCGCAGCGGACGCCGGAGGCCCAGCATCAGGCCGCCAGCCGCCGACTGAGCGCCACCAGATCCGGCGCCGCGCCCACCGGGCCATAGAGTGCCAGCGCCACGTTGGCGGCCGATGCCAGCGCACGCGCATGGGCGCGTAGCGCCTGCGCATCCACCGCATCGATCCGGGCCACGGTCTCCGAGACATCGGGCACCCGGCCCCAGATCGACAGGAGCCGCGCCAGCCGCTCGGCGCGCGAAGACGGGCTTTCCAGCCCCATCAGCATCCCGGCCTTCATCTGCGCCTTGGCGCGCGCGGTCTCGGCCTCGGTCATGTCCTCGGCGGAGCGGCGGATCTCGTCGATGGTCAGCCCGGCCAGCGCGCCCAGCTCATCGCCCCCCGTTCCGGCATAGACCGTCATCAGCCCGGTGTCGGCATAGGCGCCCGCCTGGGCGAAGATGGCATAGCAGAGCCCGCGCTCCTCGCGCAGCGACTGGAACAGGCGCGAGGACATGCCGCCCCCCATGACCCCCGCATAGACCTGCGCCACATAGTAATCCGGGTCACGATAGCCCGGCGATTCGAAGGCCAGCGCGAAATGCGCCTGTTCCAGATCGCGCAGCTCGCGCCGCTCGCCGGAATGAAACCGGGCCGGGTCGGCCACCGGCGCGGGTGCCGGGCGCAGGTCGCCGAATTGATCTTCGGCCAGTTTCACCAGCAGGTCGTGATCCACCGCCCCCGCGGCGGCCAGGATCATCTGTCCGGGGCCGTAATGGGCGGCGGTAAAGCGGCGCAGGTCGCCTTCGCCGAAGCGGGCCACATCGGCAGAGCGGCCCAGGATCGACCGCCCGATGGGCTGCGCCGGATAGGCGGCTTCCTGCAACCAGTCGAAGATCACATCATCGGGCGTGTCCAGCGCCTGGCCGATCTCCTGCAGGATCACGCCGCGCTCGACCTCGATCTCGCGGGCCTCGAAGCGCGGGTTGCGCAGGATATCGGCGATCAGGTCCACCGCCAGCCGCACGTCGGCGCGCAGCACGCGGGCGTAATAGGCCGTGGTCTCGCGCGAGGTATAGGCATTGATGTAGCCGCCCACATCCTCGATCTCTTCGGCGATCTGCAGGGCGCTGCGGGTGGCGGTGCCCTTGAACGCCATGTGTTCCAGGAAATGCGCGATCCCGTTCTGGTCCGTGCCTTCATGCCGGGCGCCCGCGTCCACCCAGACCCCCACGGCGGCCGATTCCAGCCCCGGCATGAACTCGGTCACCACGCGGAAGCCGTTGGGCAGTGTCGTCAGGCGGAAACTCACGCAGCGATCCTTTCACGGATGAGCGCCTGCAGCGCGGCCAGATCATCGGGCAGGCGGGTGACGCGTTCGGGCCTGTCGAACAGATCCGCCATGCGTGGCGGCAGCGCGGGGCGCAGGCCGGTGGCGGCCTCGACCGCATCGGGGAACTTGGCCGGGTGGGCGGTGGCCAGCGTGATCATCGGCGTGGACGGATCACGGGCCAGATGCGCCTGCGCCACATGGACGCCGACGGCGGAATGCGGGCACAGCAGTTCGCCCGTCGCCCGGTGCGTGGCGGCGATGGTGGCAGCGGTCTGTGCTTCGTCACACCGCCCGCTGGCGTAGACGCCGCGCAGGTGCCCCATGGCATTGTCCGAAAGCCGGAACGCGCCGCCCCCGGCCAGTTCGGCCATCAGCGCCGCCACCGCCGCGCCGTCCCGGCCATGCGCCCAGAACAGCGCGCGTTCGAAATTCGACGACACCTCGATATCCATCGACGGCGAGATCGTCGGCGCCACGCCCTGCCGCGCGTATTCGGCGGTTTCCATGCAGCGGTGCAGGATATCGTTGCGGTTGGTGGCGATCACCAGCCGGTCGACGGGCAGCCCCATCTCGCGGGCGATGAACCCGGCGAAGATATCGCCGAAATTGCCGGTGGGGACGGTGAAGCTGACAGCGCGGTGCGGCGCGCCCAGCGCCACGCCCGCAAAGAAGTAATACACCACCTGCGCCAGCACCCGCGCCCAGTTGATGCTGTTGACCCCCGCCAGAGCCACCTCGTCGCGGAAGCCATGGTCGTTGAACATGGCCTTGACCAGCGCCTGACAGGTGTCGAAATCGCCATCAATGGCAAGCGCGTGGACATTGGCTTCGGCGGGCGTGGTCATCTGGCGGCGCTGCACGTCGGACACGCGGCCATGCGGGAACAGAATGAAGACATCCACATTCGCCAGCCCCCGGAATGCCTCGATCGCCGCCGAACCGGTGTCGCCCGAGGTGGCGCCGACGATGGTGACCCGCTGCCCGGACCGCGCGAGCGCGGCCTGGAACATCTGGCCGATCAGTTGCATGGCGAAATCCTTGAACGCCAGCGTGGGGCCGTGAAACAGTTCCAGCAGGAAGTGCCCCGGGGCCAGTTGCTTCAGCGGCGCGCGGGCGGGGTGGCCGAAACCTTCGTAGGCGCGGACGATCAGGCGGCGGAATTCGGCATCCGTAAAGGCATCGCCGACAAACGGGCGCATGACCGCCAGCGCCGTGTCCTCGTAGCTTTGCCCCGCCAGCGCGGCGATCTCGGCGCGGGCCATGACCGGCACGGCGCGGGGCACATACAGCCCCCCGTCGCGCGCCAGCCCGGTGAGCATGGTGGCCTCGAAATCCAGTTCCGGCGCCGCGCCACGGGTGGAAATGTAGCTCATTGCGTCGTTTCCTTGCTGCCTTCGCGCCTCATACGCCACAGAAGCACGGCTGTCATCCCCGCCCATACGGCGGCCAGCGCGAACCAGGTGATGGCGTATTCCAGGTGATCGTCGGGGATGTCGGCGGTGGCGATGGGCACGGGCTGCGCGGGCGGCGCGGGCTCCGTGGTGGTGCGCAGGACCAGAAGCGCAGGCTGCGTGTCCAGATGCGCCGCCAGCGGCCCCGCCTCGCGCGAGAACCACAGGTTGCGGGCCGGGTCCGGGTCGGGGGTGAAGCGGTCGCTGTCCTGCGGCCAGTCCAGGTTGCCGGTGATCCGCACCTCCGCATCGGACTCCGGGCGCGGTGCGGCGGCCTGCGCCTCAGGGATGTAGCCGCGATCCACAAGGATGCGCTGCCCGGCCGTGGTCTCGAAGGCCGCGATCACGCGGAACCCCGGCCCCGCGCCGCGCTGGCTTGACAGCACCAGCGCCTCGTCCCCGGTGAAGCGGCCTTCGGCATGGACCGGGCGGTAGCGGTCGGTGTCGGGGTCCGGGTCGGCAGGCAGGGGCACCGGAGTATCGTGGATGCGTGCCTCGATGGCGGCGATCACATCGGCCTTCTGGCCCATGCGATCGATCTGCCAGAACCCGAGCGACAGCAAAACTCCGGTGCCCAGCATGCCCGAAATCAGCGGCAGGATCATGCGGCGGGTGAACATGGCGCCCTTCCGACAGGTTTGATCAAACGGAAAGGCGCGCGCCTTGCGGCCCGCGCCTTGCACCCTTGCGTTGCATCCGGCCCGGGGCCGGATGCACGGGGCGCGGCACCGATGGCTCCGGCTACTGGCCCCAGACGTAGATCGAGGCGAACAGGAACAGCCAAACCACATCGACGAAGTGCCAGTACCAGGCCGCTGCCTCGAAGCCCACATGGCGTTCGGCGGTGAAATGGCCGGCATAGACACGCATCAGGCAGATCGCCAGGAAGATTGTGCCGACGATGACGTGGAAGCCGTGGAAGCCCGTCGCCATGAAGAAGTTGGCGCCATAGATGTTGCCGGCGAAGCCGAAACCGGCGTGGGTGTATTCATAGGCCTGCAGGAAGGTGAAGATGATCCCCAGCGCCACGGCGATGGCCAGACCCACCTTGATCTCGTCGCGCTTGTTGCCGTGGACCAGCGCATGGTGTGCCCAGGTGGCAGCGCAGCCCGAAAGCAGCAGCACCAGCGTGTTGATCAGCGGCAGGTGCCAGGGGTCAAAGGTCTCGATCCCTGCTGGCGGCCAGGGGCCATCGATGGCGGGGCTCAGGCCCTCGGGGTGCATCGGGTAGAGCGCGTGCTTGAAGAAGGACCAGAACCACGCGGCGAAGAACATCACCTCGGACAGGATGAACAGGATGAACCCGTAGCGCAGTCCGATCACCACCACCGGCGTATGATCGCCCGAGTGGCTTTCGATGACCATGTCCTTCCACCACTCGAACATGACGTAGAGCACGCCGACAAGGCCCATGAGGAACAGCCAGGGGCCGTTGCCTTGCATCCACATGACCGACCCGAACAGCATCAGGAACCCCGAGACCGCGCCCACGAAGGGCCAGATCGACGGCGGCAGGATATGGTAGTCGTGGTTCTTCTCGTGCGCCATTTGGTGTTCCCTCGCTTGGTCTTTTTCCGTTGCCCCCTGGCGGCTGGCGTCCGGCCGGGGGTGCGCGGCTTGTTATTGGGTCAGTGTCATGTCCTCGGCCGGAATCGCGCCGGTGTTCAGTTCGGCGTAGTTTTCCGGCAGGTCGGTGGGATGGAAGGTATAGGACAGCGTGATGGTGTGATTGTCGCGGGCCTCGCGGTCATCCAGCATGTCCGGGTCCACGAAGAAGGTCACCGGCATCAGCACCCGCTCGCCCGGCTGCAGCACCTGCAATTCGAAGCAGAAGCAGTCGATCTTGGTGAAGAACAGCCCGGCGGAATAGGGCGTGACGTTGTAGCTTGCGGTGCCCGCGATCACCTCGTCCGTGGGGTTGTAGGCTTCATAGAAGGCAAGCCCCATCTCGCCCAGGCGCACCTCCATGGTGCGCTCCACAGGGCGGAACTCCCACGGGAAGCCGCGCGCCTTCGATCCGTCGAAACGCACCCGCACGGTTTCATCCAGGATACGGTCGCCCGCGGCCGCGGCGGTGTTGGTGGTGCCGCCGTATCCGGTCACGCGGCAGAACCAGTCATAGAGCGGCACCGCCGCCCAGCCCATTGCCCCCATGAAAAGAACCGTGCCCACCGTGGCGGCCAGCGATTTCTGCTTGCCGGGCGGAAGGGCGCGAAACCTGGCGATCATCGTCTACTCCTCACAGTTTGGCTCAGTCATCCTGCGGCAGCAGCGCAGGGCGGAAGGTATGGTCATAGGCCTGAATGGTGCCGCCACTCTGGACCTTGGCGATGGTCAGGCCGAAGACCAGCGCGATGAAGGCCACCAGCAGGACGCCAACGCCAAGATTGCGGCTGAAGCGGCGGCGGTGCAGCTCGTGCGTGGGGCGCAACCGGTGGGTGCCTGTGGGCATGGCGCTCATCCTCCGAACCCGGTCAGCGCGTAGGCGCCCGAGGCGCGCAGGGCTGCCTCGGCCAGCAGCGCGCCGAAATGGAGGAACAGGTAATAGAGCGACAGGCGGAACACGCGCTTTTCGGTGCGGTAGCCGTCCGCTTCGGCCTCGGCCTCGGTCCGGCGCCAGATTGCCCAGGCCCCGCGCAGGAAAAGCGCATTCATGACCAGTGCCACAGCCAGATACACCGGCCCGCCGATCGCGGTGAACCCGGCGGCCAGCGCCACCGGCACCAGCAGCACGGTATAGGCCAGCACATGCGCGCGCGTGGCGCGGCGGCCGTGGGTCACGGTCAGCATGGGCACGCGGGCGTTGGAATAGTCATCCTTCATGAACAGCGCCAGCGCCCAGAAATGCGGCGGCGTCCACATGAAGATCAGCGCGAACATCAGCCAGGCCTCGATGCCGACGCTGCCGGTTGCCGCGGCCCAGCCGATCATCGGCGGGAAGGCCCCGGCAGCGCCACCGATGACGATGTTCTGCGGCGTGGACCGCTTCAGCCACATGGAATAGATGACCGCATAGAAGAAGATGGTGAAGGCCAGCAGGGCGGCGGCCAGCAGGTTGGTGGCCAGCCCCAGCATGATCACGGCAATGCCCGAAAGCGCCAGGCCCAGGCCCAGCGCCTCGCCCGGCTCCACCTTGCCGGCCGGGATCGGGCGGCGCGCGGTGCGGCGCATCACCCGGTCGATATCGGCGTCCCACCACATGTTCAGCGCGCCCGAGGCGCCCGCGCCCAGCGCGATGAAGATCACCGCGGCGAAAGCTTCGATCGGATGCAGCGCCACCGGCGCCACCAGCAGCCCCACCAGCGCGGTGAACACCACCAGCGACATGACACGGGGCTTGAGCAGCACGACATAGTCACCGAAACCCGGCTCGGCCGGGCGGGCGGTGTCATGCAGGTCGGCGCGAATATCGGTCATCAGGGCACAGGTTCCGTTCTGCGGTCGGCACCACCGGCCCCGGATGCGCGCGGCAATCGGGGGGCCGGTGGCATCGGCGAATTACTCGGATGCCGCAAGTTCCACATCGGGCTCCCAGCCCGGCAGGGGCGGATGCTGTGCGAAATCGGCGCCCTGCCGTTCCAGCCAGGCCACGTATTCCGCCTCGCTCACAACCTTCACGGTGATCGGCATGTAGGCATGGTTGATGCCGCAAAGCTCGGAGCACTGGCCGAAGTAGATGCCCTCCTGCTCGGCGTTGAACCACAGTTCGGCCAGCCGTCCGGGCACACCGTCCTGCTTCACGCCGAAGGCGGGGATGGTCCAGGCGTGGATCACATCGGCAGCGGTCACCTGCACCAGGATGTTGCGCCCCACGGGCACCACCATGGCGGTGTCGGTGGCCAGCAGGTAGTGCTCGGGCTCGTAGCCGTAGTCGGCCAGTTCATCCCGCTCCAGCATGAAGGACGAGAATTCGATCCCGTGATCGACGTATTCGTAATCCCAGTACCACTGCAGACCCGTGGTCTTGATGGTCACATCGGCCTCGGGCATGATCTGCTGATGGCGCAGGGCCGGGAAGGTAAAGATCCCGATGAACACCAGAATCAGCGCCGGCACCACCGTCCAGGCGATTTCCAGGGGCGTGTTGTGCGTGAAGCGCGACGGCTCGGGGTTGGCCCTGCGGTTGTGGAACAGGATCACCCAGACCAGCAGACCGACCACCAGCAGCGTGATCGCGGCGATGATCCAGTTCAGCATCGTGTCCAGGAACACCACCTCGCGGGCCAGCGCCGTCACCGGCGTCTGCAGGTTCACACCGCCGGGTTCGGGCACGCCGATGAAGGGCAGCGGCGGCAGGCCGTCTTCGGCGGCTGCCGCTCCGGCGAAGAGCGTCGCCGCACCGGCAATCGCAGCACGCGAGGCAAAGGTCAGGTTCTTCATGTCGTCTTCCCGTTCCCTGTGCGGCATTCGCTGCCGCTTCGTATTCACCGGGAGCGGCTTTCGGGCGCGTCGGCGCCGTCACTCCATCCGCCGCTGGCCGGTTGAGCTTTGCCGATGTAAAACCATATTGGACATGTCAGAACAAGCAAAACCGACGCGACACGCCGACGCGGCTTGATCTGGGTCAAGGACACGAAAAACCAGCGCAAGGAGCCCCCTGCAGCATGACCGACGCACCGTTTCGCCCGTTCGAGACCCATCTCGACAAGTCCGGGGCGCTTGCCACCCTGCGCGATGCTGTCGCAGGCGCCGACGACGGCGAGATTTTCCTGGAGCGCCGGGTGTCCGAGGCCGTGACGCTGGATGACGGGCGCATCCGCTCGGCCAGCTATGACGCCTCCGAAGGATTCGGGCTGCGTGCCGTGCGCGGCGAGGTGGCGGGCTATGCCCATTCGACCCATCTGACCAACGCCGCCCTGCGCCGTGCCGCCGCCACCGCCCGGCTGGCCGTGGGCAATGGCGGCGGCGTGCTGGCGGACCCGCCGGGCGGCACCAACGCGCGGCTTTACACGGACGCCGACCCCATGGAGGGCGCTGCCTTTGCCGCCCGGATCGCGCTTCTGCGCGAGATCGACGATTTCCTGCGCGCCGCCGATCCGCGCGTTGTGCAGGTCACCGCCGCGCTTGCCGCGTCACATCAGGAGATCGAGATCCTGCGCCCCGAGGACATCCACCTGCGCGATATCCGCCCCATGGCGCGGCTGAATATCTCGGTCATCGTCGAACACGAGGGGCGGCGCGAATCTGGTATGGCGGGGGGCGGCGGACGCATCGGGCTGGCGGGTCTGATGGCGACCGATCACTGGCAGCCGGTCGCGCGCGAGGCGCTGCGCATTGCCCTGGTCAACCTGCGCGCCGAAGCCGCGCCGGCGGGGGTTATGGACGTGGTGCTTGGCCCCGGCTGGCCCGGCATCCTGCTGCACGAGGCCGTGGGCCACGGGCTGGAAGGCGACTTCAACCGCAAGAAAACCTCGGCCTTTGCCGGGCTGATGGGACAAAGAGTCGCAGCCCCCGGTGTCACGGTGATCGATGACGGGACGCTCCCGGACCGGCGCGGCTCGCTCAACATCGATGACGAGGGGATGGCCTCGGCCCGCAACGTGCTGATCGAGGACGGCGTGCTGGTGGGCTACATGCAGGACCGGCAGAACGCGCGGCTGATGGGGGTCTCTCCGACCGGCAACGGGCGGCGTGAATCCTATGCGCATATTCCCATGCCGCGCATGACCAACACCTGCATGCTGGGCGGCGACAGCGATCCGGGCGATATTCTGGCCGACCTGAAGGACGGCATCTATGCCGTGGGCTTCGGCGGCGGGCAGGT
>JAFIEE010000142.1 GCA_020832705.1 Paracoccaceae bacterium | reverse complement strand
GCGCTGCATCCGGCCGAAGCGGATATGGCTGAGGTTCTTGACCCATTCGAAATAGGACACCGTCACCCCGCCCGCGTTGGCATACAGATCGGGGATGATCACCACGCCCTTCTCGCGCAGGATCTCGTCGGCGCCGGCGGTGACGGGACCGTTCGCGGCCTCGATGATCAGCCGCGCCCGGATGCGGCTGGCGTTCTCCATGTTGATCACGCTTTCCAGCGCCGCCGGGATCAGGATGTCGCAGTCATGTTCAAGCACGCTGGCGCCATCGGGCACATGCTGCGCATCCGGAAAGCCCGTCACCCCGCCGTTCGCGGCGATCCAGTCGCGCACGGCATCCGGGTCAAGCCCCTCGTCGGACAGGAGCGCGCCATCGCGTTCGATGACGGCGATGATCCGGGCGTCGTCTTCCTCGCGCAGGAACTTGGCGGCGTGATAGCCGACGTTGCCCAGCCCCTGCACGATGATCCGCTTGCCCGCCAGGTCGCCGGTCATATGCGCCTTGGCCACGTCCTCGGGGTGGCGGAAGAATTCGCGCAGGGCAAATTGCACGCCGCGGCCCGTAGCCTCGACCCGGCCCTTGATCCCGCCCGCGTTCAGCGGCTTGCCGGTCACGCAGGCACGCGCGTTGATGTCGGTGGTGTTCATGCGCGTATACTGGTCGGCGATCCAGGCCATTTCGCGTTCGCCCGTGCCCATGTCGGGGGCGGGGACGTTCTGGGCCGGGTGGATCAGGTCGCGCTTGGCCAGTTCATAGGCAAAGCGGCGGGTGATCTGCTCCAGCTCATGTTCTTCATACTTGCGCGGGTCGATGCACAACCCCCCCTTGGACCCGCCGAAGGGCGTTTCCACCAGTGCGCATTTGTAGGTCATCAGCGCGGCCAGCGCCTCGACCTCGTTCTGGTTGACTTCGGGGGCATAGCGGATGCCGCCCTTGACCGGCTCCATGTGTTCCGAATGCACCGAGCGATAGCCGACAAAGGTTTCGATCTTGCCGCGCAGGCGGACGCCGAAACGCACGGTATAGGTGGAATTGCAGATCTGGATCTTGTCCGCCAGCCCCGGCGGCAGATCCATATGCGCCACCGCCCGGCGATACATCAGGTCCACGTTTTCGCGAAATCCCGGCTCCTTCGTGTCCAGCATCCTGTCCTCCCTCTGACGTGTTCCAGCGCGAAAGTGCGAAATAATGTCGCATCGGCCTATTCCACAGGCATACGCGCAAAGCTTCCGCGCCGTCCACCCCATTCCAGGCGTGGCGCCGGTGGCGGGCGGGCAGGCAGGCGCCGCAGCAGCGGCGGAATTGCGGCGCTGCCTGCCCAAATTCCGCCATTTCTGCGTGCTAGCCCTCCATCTTCGAAGGATTTTCTTGCCCGCGCACCAAGCGCGGAAACACGCGGGAGTTGCAGTCGTGAAGCGCGCAGGCATTTTTTCAGGACTAGGACGCGGAACCGGGCGCCGGGCGATCCGTTTCAGGCGCCGCGAGGATGGCGGAATGATTGTCCTCGGGCTGATCTTCTTCGTTCTGATCCTCATGGTGGGCGGCATTTCTGTCGATCTGGTTCGGCACGAGCAGAAGCGCGTGCAGATCCAGTCCGTGGCCGACCGGGCGGCGCTGGCTGCGGCCAGTCTGACCCAGCCTCACGCCATCGAAAACGTCGTCGAAGACTATTTCTCGCGCGAAGGGTTGCTGGAATACCTGATCCGCGTGGACGTGGCCGAAGCCAGCCTGAATGCCCGGGACGTTCATATCGTCACCCGCGCATCGACCCCGGCCCTGTTCACCCGGCTGATCGGCCTGGACAATTTCGCATCGAACGTGGTCAGCCGCGCCGAAGAGCGCATCGCCGATGTCGAGGTCGTCATGGTGCTGGACCTGTCGAACTCGATGAACCAGTTCAACCGGATCGAGAACCTGCGGATCGCCGGCGAAACCTTTGTCGATACGATCTACAACAACGCCGACGACGACCGGATCGCCGTGTCGGTCGTGCCCTACACCGGGCAGGTGAATGCCGGGCACGATCTGCTGGACTATTACAACACCACGCATCGGCAGCCCTATTCGGCCTGCGCGCTGTTCGAAAACAACCACTATTCGCAGATTCCACTGTCGCAATCCGCAGAACTGACCGGTGCGGGGCATTTCGACCCCTGGCACATGCACAGGTTCACACTCATGTCCTTTTGCCCCACCCATCCCGGTGGGCTGCGCGGCTCCATGAGCACGACGGCCTTCAACAACTATGCGGCGTCGCAGGGTCTGACCACGGGCGATTTCGAACCGATGGATGTGGACACCGCCGAGATCATGGTCATGCAGGATGACCCGGACGTTCTGCGCCGCCGCCTGCGCAGCCTGATTGCCGACGGCAACACCTCGATCGAGATCGGCATGAAATGGGCTGCGGCGCTGCTGGACACCAGCGCCAACAACATCATCAGCGACATGGTGAGCGACAATCTGATCAACGCGGCCTTCGACAACCGCCCGTTCGAGTTCCGCGACCCCGACACGCTCAAGGCCGTGGTGCTCATGACCGATGGCGAGAACTGGGACGAATGGCGCATGGCCAACCAGTTCAAGCAGGGGCCTTCCGGGGTCTGGCACAGCTTCCCGCGGCCCAACAATGCCAATGGGATCATCGCGCAGCTTGTCACGCAGGGGGCGAACGGGCCGGAATTCATGTGGCCGGACAAGCCCGGCGCCCAACCCGCAAGCACGCGGCTGTCGGTGCGCCACCCCTCGCCGGGCTCGAACCAGGGCAATTTCTTCATCCCGGACCGGGTGGTGAACCCGATGAACCGGACCTGGTCCCATATGCCTGACCGCTGGGACAACAGTTGCGTCGAATACGGGCCGAGCATGCCCAACAACCGGCGCACGGCCTTCCGCTTCTATGCCTGCAACAACTGGATCATCCAGGAACTGGACCACCGCGAGCTGTGGGCCACCTTTCCGGTGCGCTGGGTGGGGGCGTATCTGTATCACTATCCGGGCATCGCGAATTACTGGAACTGGATCGACCAGCGCCTTACCGCTTCGCCGCCCGGACCGAAGGACCAGCGCCTGTTCGAGATCTGCGACCGGCTGCGCGACGAAGGCGTGCGGGTCTATGCCGTGGCCTTCGAGGCGCCGCCCAACGGGGTCGAAGCCATGCGCCGCTGCGCTTTCAGCCCGAACCACTTCTTCGACGTGAACGGATTGCAGATCGAACAGGCCTTCCGCACCATCGCGGGCAGCATCCAGCGGCTGAGGCTGACCCAATGAGCCGGGCGCTGGAGCGACTGCGCCGCGCCCTTGGCCGGGCCCGCCGGAACGAGGACGGCAACGCCACGATCGAGTTTGTCATCATGGTGCCGCTGCTGTTCACGATCTTCTTCATGGGGATCGAGGCCGGCGTGCTGCAGATGCGCCAGATCATGCTGGACCGGGCGCTGGACATCACCATCCGCGACCTGCGGGTGGGGGCGATGGGCGACGCGCCGGAATTCTCCGACGTGCGCGACGCGGTGTGCGAAAACGCCTTCCTGATCCCCAACTGCCGCGAGAACTTCGCGCTGGAACTGACGCCTGTGGACCTGCGGAACTGGACCGCGCCGGATTTCCGAATGGCCTGTGTGGACCGTGACGCCGAAGTCGCGCCCGTGAATGTGTTCACGCAGGGCGGATCGGTGCGGCCGACACTGGTGCGGGCCTGCCTGATCGTGGACCTGATCTTTCCGACCAGTCGGCTGGGCCTGCAACTCGCCACCGATCCGCAGGGCGGCTACCAGATCTTTTCGACCTCCTTCTACATCAACGAGCCCGAGGTCTGATCCATGTGCACACCCGTTCGGACATATCTGCGCCGGTTCCAGCGCGATGACGCCGGCACCATCACGATCGAGACCATCCTGATCGTGCCGGTTGTGATGTGGGCGTTCATGGCGACATTCGTGTTCTTTGACGCCTTTGCATCCCGCACCGCCAGCCAGCGCGCGGCCTATACCGTGTCGGACGCCCTCGGACGCCAGCAGCTCGAGGTGCTGACGCCCGAGGATATCGAAGGATACAACCGGGTCTATTCCTTCCTGGCCGGGGCGCAGCCGCGCACCAACCTGCGGGTGTCCAGCGTCATCTGGAACCCCGTGGAAGAGCAGTACGAGATCGTCTGGTCACATGCCACCAACGACGGCCCGCCGCTGCAGCCGCATCACCTCACGCCCGAGGTGCTTGCGCGGCTGCCGGTGCTGCCCGAGCGTGAATCGGTCTATGTGGTGGAAACCCGGCTGGACTATGTGCCGGTGATTGCCCACCTGCCGCTGATCGGACGGGTGCTTGACCGGCAGGTGCTGCGCGAATTCATCGTCGCCCGCCCCCGCTTTGCACCGCAGCTGCAGTTCGACGACGGCTCCGGCGTGGTCGGCAATACCTTTCCGACCTGCGATGATCCGGGGGCGCTGTGCAATCCCGGCGGCGCCGGTCCGGGCGACCCCGAAGACCTGAACAACTGAGCGCGGGTCAGCCGCCCCCCACGGCGCGGCGCACCATGTCCCAGTAGATGCCTTCGACCGTGGCCAGGCTCAGCCGCCCGCCCTCGCGGTACCAGGTGTTCACGCCGGTCAGCATGGCGATCAGCGCCAGCGTGGCCAGCTTGGTGTCCGGCACATGCAGGCTGCCCTCGGCCAGACCGGCGCACAGGATCGCTTCCAGCCGGTCCTCGTAGGCGCGGCGCATCGCCTCTATGGCGCCGAAGTTCCCCGCGTCCAGATTGCGCAACTCCATGTAGGAGACGAAGACCGCATCGGCGCGGGCGGCGTGGTGGCGGATGTGAAAGCGGGTGAACTGTTCCAGCCGCTCCAGCGCGCCGCTGCAGGGCGGCAGCGCGTCATGTGCGTCCAGCAACTCCTGCATATGCGCCTGCATCAGGTCAAAGAGCAGCGACTGCTTGTCCGGGGTGTAGAGATAAAGCGCCCCGGCCTGCACCCCCACCTCGGCCGCTATCTGGCGCATGGAGACGGCGGCATAGCCGTGCCGCGCGAACAGCCGCAGGGCTGCCGCGCGCACGCGCGGTCCGGTGATTTCCGAACGCGATCCGGGCTTTCTGGCCATGGGGGCGACAATGCCCGCCATTTGCCGCCCGGTGCAAGCCGAATGCGCCCCGGCCAATGCGCCCGTTCTTGCACCTGTCCCGCGCTTGCGCGTAAGCTTTGCCGGGACGGAATGGACGGAGCCGGCATGACCCAAAGGGTGCGAGGGGCTGCAGCGATCGGGCTGATGCTGGCTTTGCTGGGCGGATGCTTCGCGCCCGCGCATCTGCCCCCCGAAGACCGGACCGCGCGCGACCTGCCGACGCCGACCCTGCTGCCATTGTCGCAGGTGATCGCCGGGATGCAGGCGCAGGCCGACCGCCCCCACCCCGAACCCGGGCTGGAGGCGCGCGCGGCGGCGCTGAACGCGCGGGCGGCGCGGTTGCGGGCCATGCGCTTCGATGCCGACGACCGCGCCGCGATGGAGGCGATGCAGGCGCGCCACCGCTGAGCGCGCGCCGGCATCCCGGGGGGCAGGGACCATGCGCATCCTCACCCTGAATGCCCAGAACCTGCGGTTGCGCCGCAGCGGCGACGGGCCGCCCCGCTTCGACGGGGCGCGCGACCGCGACACGCCGGGCGATGACACGCCCGCGGCGGCAGCCCTGGACCTGGCCGACCGGCGGCTGACGGCGCAGGTGCTGGCCCGCGCGGGCGCCGATGTGATCGCCCTGCAGGAGGTGTTCGACCGCGCGACGCTGGATTACTTCCACGATCATCTGATGCGCGCCGCCGGGGCGCCCGCCTATCCGCATCGCGCCTGCCTGCGCGGCAATGACGGTGGCGGGCGCAATCTGGCGGTGCTCGGTCGCCGCCCCTGGGACGCGCTGCAAAGCCATGCGGGGCTGATGGCCGCCGAGATCGGGCGCGAGAACCCGCCCGGCGTGGCGCCGGAAACACCGGTGTTCCGGCGGGACTGCCTGTCCCTGCGGATCGGCGCGCTGACCCTGTTCCTGTGCCATTTCAAGGCCCCCTGGCCGGACCCGCAAGCCGCCTGGCCGGTGCGGCGGCTGGAGGCCGAGGCGCTGCGCTGGCTGATCACGCGGCAGTGCGGGGCCGATCCGGGCGCGCTGTGGCTGATCGTCGGCGACCTGAACGAACCCGAAGGCCCCGGCGCGCCCGGGTCGGCGCTGGCACCGCTGGTCGCGGATGGGTTCGCGGTGGACCTGATGGCGCGCATTCCGGCGGGGCAGCGCTGGACCTTTCACGAACCGGGCGCCGCGGGCCGCTATGGCCGCCCCGATACGCTTCTGGCCGCACCCGCGCTGGCGGCGCGCTGGCCCGGTGCGGTTCCGCAGGTGCTGCGCGAGGGGCTGTCGCGCGACGCCGCGCGCCACGCCGGGCCGCGCCTGCCGGATGTCGGCGCCCACCGCCCCCATGCCAGCGACCATGCGGCGGTGATGCTGGACCTGCCGGGGCTGTGACGGCAGGGTGTGCCTTGCGCCTGCGCAAACCGTGACCGCTACCGCCCCATGGCCCCGGCCGGGTGCAATGCAACCCTGCATTGGGGCTTTTCAGCCCCCGCCTTTGCGGTATCATCGCGCAATCCGAAACCACCGCGCCCACCGCAGCCGGGGCGTATGCACGGGGATTAACCATGAGCCTTGCCTTGCCCAGAACCTTCGCCGCGCTGGCGACCGCCACCGCGCTCATCACAGGCGCCGCCAGCGCCGAGGAACGCACGCCGCATGACCCGCGCCTGATGACGCCGGGGCAACTGACCGTCGGCACGGGCGACCCGGTGTATCCGCCCTGGATGCTGAACAATGACCCCGCCAGCGGCGAAGGGTTCGAGAACGCGTTGATCTATGCGCTGGCCGAGGAAATGGGCTTCGACGCCGATCAGGTCGTCTGGGTCGGCAACACGTTCGAGCAGACCATCGCGCCCGGCGCCAAGAACTTTGACTTCGCCATCAACCAGGTCTCGGTGACCGAGGCACGGTCCGAGGTGGTAAGCTTCAGCCAGGTCTATTTCCAGCCCGACAAGGCAGTGATCGCGCTGCCCGGCTCGGCCGTCGAGGATGCCCGCAGCTTCGAGGAACTGCGCGCGGCAAACTGGGGCGCGGTGATCGGCACCACGGACCTGATGTATCTGGAAAACATCCTCGACGTTCAGGATGCTGCCGTCTACGACGACCAGATCGGCGTCTTTCAGGCCATGCTGGCCGGGCAGATCGACGCGACGCTGGTGGCGCTGCCGACAGCATTGTTCGCGACCGCGGTGCAGATCCCCGAGGCCAGTATCGTCGCACTGCTCCCGGCGGATGAAAACGACCGCGGCCACGGGTTGCTGTTCGAATTCGGCAACCCGCTGGTGCCATGGGTGGACGAGGCACTGGGCGCGCTGATCGCGCGCGGAGTGGTGGATGATCTGGTGCAGACCTGGCTGGTGGCCGATCCGGACCTGCCGATGATCACCGAGTAAGCGGACCGCTTCCCCCGTCATGTCACCCCCCCCCGCGCTTGCCCACGCCGCCCCCCGGGGGGGCGTGGCGCCCCCCGGCGCGACCGCCGCGCCCCGGACCCCGCCGCCGCATGTGGTGCGCGACGCCCCCGACGGCCCGCCCCCGCGGCCGCGCAGGCAGGGCTTCGACTGGCGCGCGGCGGCCATGCCCGGCGCAATCAGCACGGTCTCCACCGTGCTGGTCTTCGGGGCGCTGGCCTGGGTGGTGACCTCGGCCGATCAATGGCCGCGCATCAAGCTGCAGTTCTTCAACTGGGATCATATGGTCGCTTCCGCCCCGCGGGTGGCTTACGGGTTCCTGACCAACATGCAGGTCTGGCTGATCGCGCTGGCCTGCATCGGGGTCTGGGCGCTGGTGCTGGCCGTGATCCGGTCCCTGCGCGGGCCGGTGTTCGCGCCGCTGCGGATCATGGTGGTGGTCT
The DNA here is from genome assembly GCA_020832705.1 of Paracoccaceae bacterium. Classification (GTDB taxonomy): domain Bacteria; phylum Pseudomonadota; class Alphaproteobacteria; order Rhodobacterales; family Rhodobacteraceae; genus Rhabdonatronobacter. The sequence continues at coordinate 1,267 of JAFIEE010000142.1, read as the reverse complement.
ATATCGACATCTTTCGCGGCCTGCCCGCGCTGCTGCTGGTGATCCTGTTCGGCTTCGGCATCCCGGCGCTGCAGATACCGGGGCTGCCCAATTCCGGGCTGTTCTGGGGCGGGGTGGCCATGGTGCTGAGCTATTCCGCCTATGTCTGCGAGATCTATCGCTCCGGCATCGACGCCGTGCACGAAGGCCAGCGCGCTGCCGCCCGCGCGCTGGGGCTGAGCGAATGGCAGACGCTGATCCATTGCGTGTTGCCGCAGGCGCTGCGCAACGTGCTGCCCGCGCTGATGAACATCGTGGTGGCCCTGCAGAAGGACGTGGCGCTGCTGTCGGTGATTGGCGTGCGCGACGCGGTGCGCGAGGCGCAGATCTACACCGCCACCACCTTCAACTATTCCCCGCTGATCGTTGCCGCCGGGCTGTTCCTGCTGGCCACGATCCCCATGGCGCGGCTGGCCGACTGGGTGAACCGGCGCGACCGCGCGCGGCGGTTGCAGATGGCGGACTGAGCGGATGGCGGCGATCACGCTCCGCGGGCTGACCAAGTATTTCGGCCAGACGCTGGTGCTGGACCGGGTGGATCTGGACGTGGCCGACCGCGAGGTGGTGTGCCTGATCGGCGCTTCGGGGTCGGGCAAGTCCACGCTCCTGCGCTGCATCAACCGGCTGGTGGAGCCCGACCACGGCAGCATCGCGCTGGACGGCGTGCCGGTGAGCGACCCGCGCTTCGGGCGCACCGGGCTGCAGAAGCGCATCGGGATCGTGTTCCAGTCCTACAACCTGTTTCCGCACATGCGGGTGATCGACAACATCACGCTGGCGCCCCGCCGCGTGCATGGCGAGCCCCGCCGCGCCGCCGAGGCACGGGCCGAGGAAACGCTGGCGCTTTTCGGCATGGCCGAGTTCGCCCGAAGCTACCCCGAGCAGCTTTCCGGCGGGCAACAGCAGCGCGTGGCGATCGTGCGGGCGCTGATGACACGGCCCGATGTGCTGCTGCTGGACGAGGTGACGGCGGCGCTGGACCCGGAACTGGTGGGCGAGGTGCTGCGCATCATCGCCGGGCTGCGCGAAACCGGTATCACCATGGTGATCGTCACGCACGAGATGGGGTTCGCGCGCGCGGTGGCTGACCGGGTGTGCTTCCTGCACGGCGGGCGCATCCTCGAGGATGGCCCGCCCGAGGCGCTGTTTTCTACCCCGCAACACCCGCGCACGCAGGCGTTTCTGGAACGGATCGTCGCCTCGGGGCGGCTGTAGACCCCGCCCCGTG
>JAFIEE010000141.1 GCA_020832705.1 Paracoccaceae bacterium | reverse complement strand
GGGCGGGGGGGGGGCGGACCGCCGGTGGGGGGGGGGGGCCGGCGGGGCGGGGGGGGGCCCGGGCCCAACGCCTGACCGCGTGCAGGGCACCTGCACGTGCGTCAGGGGGCGGGAGCCTCTTTTCCTGCGGGCGCGGCTGGCCTCGGGGGGGATTGCCGGGGCGCGGGATCGGGCGCGCGCCGACAGGCGGGTGATCATTTGCGGCGCCGCAGGGGCCGGGGCATCAGAGCGTCACGGTCGGGTCGTCGAAACCCTGCGGCACGATCAGGTTCTGCGGACCCAGCGCATGCACGTCGCGTTCGCCGCAGAGCGCCATGGTGGTGTCCAGTTCCTTGTGGATGATCTGCAGCGCGCGGGTCACCCCTTCCTGCCCCATGGCGCCCAGCCCGTAGGTGAAGGCGCGCCCGATGTAGGTGCCCTTTGCCCCGAGCGCCAGCGCCTTCAGCACGTCCTGCCCCGCGCGGATGCCGCTGTCCATGTGCACCTCGACCCGGTCGCCCACGGCATCGACGATCCGCGGCAGCATCCGGATCGACGACATGGCGCCGTCCAGTTGCCGCCCGCCGTGGTTGGAGACCACGATCGCGTCCACGCCCAGATCGGCGGCTTTCTGCGCGTCTTCAACGTCCAGGATTCCCTTGACGATGAACTTGCCGCCCCACATGTCCCGGAACTGCCGCACCCGGTCCCAGTCCAGCGTCTCGTCGAACGCCTCGGCGGTCCAGGCGCTGAGCGAGGCGGGGTCGGTCACCCCCTTGGCATGGCCCACCACATTGCCGAAGAAACGCCGCTTGGTGCCCAGCATGCCCAGGCCCCATTGCACCTTGGTCATCATGTTGGCGATGGATTTCACCGTCAGCTTCGGCGGCGCCGACAGGCCGTTGTGCAGGTCCTTGTGGCGCTGGCCCAGCACCTGAAGATCCAGCGTCAGGACGATGGCCGAGCAGTTCGCGGCGCGCGCACGGTCGAACAGGCGGCGCATGAACTCCTCGTCCTTGAGCGTGTAGACCTGAAACCAGAACGGGCGCTGCGTATGCGCCGCCACATCCTCGATCGAGCAGATCGACAGCGTCGACAGGGTGAAGGGCACGCCAAAGGCTTCCGCGGCGCGGGCGGCCTTGATCTCGCCATCGGCGCATTGCATGCCGGTCAGCCCCACCGGCGCCAGCGCCACGGGCATGGCGACGTCCTCGCCGATCATGGTCGATTTCGTGGACCGGTTCGACATGTCCACCGCCACCCGCTGGCGCAGGCGCAGATGGGCGAAATCGGTGGTGTTTTCGCGAAAGGTCTGTTCGCTCCAGGATCCGCTTTCGGCGTAGTCGAAGAACATGCGCGGGGCGCGGCGGCGATACAGGCGGCGCAGATCCTCGATTTCGGCAATCACGGGCATGGGGGATCCTTTGAGCGGCAATTGGTCCTGTTTTCTTACCAATCCACGCGCTGTTGTGCAATCACCGATATGCAAGGGGCCGGAACCCGGGCTGCCCCCGCAGGGCACCGGGGGGCTGCTGCGGCATGGCTGCCGGGTGCGGGCTTGCCAGGCCGCCGCGCAAGGGTAAACTGCGCCGGGAAGTGGTCATGAGGTCAGCATGAAGAAGCTGTTTCTTGCCGCCGCCGCGGCGACATTGGTCTGGGGGTCCGGGGCGCTGGCGCAATCAGGTTGCGGCGGCAGTTTCTCGGGGTTCGTGAACGGGCTGAGGGCCGAGGCCGTGCAGCGCGGTTTTGCCCAGAACACGGTCGATGCCTTCTTTCGCAACGTGCGGCAGGACGAGGCCGTGGTCCGTGCCGACCGGCGGCAGGGCATCTTTCAGCGCCCGTTCCTGGATTTTTCCCGCGCGCTGATCTCGCAGAACCGGATGGACAACGGGCGGCGCAACCTCGAACGTTACCGGCAGGTCTTCGACGTGGCCCGGCAGCATTATGGCGTATCGCCCGGCATCCTGCTGGCCTTCTGGGCGTTCGAAACCGATTTCGGCGCCGTGCAGGGGGATTTCAACACCGTCAACGCGTTGGTCACCCTGGCCCATGACTGCCGCCGCCCGGAACTCTTTCGTCCGCAGGTCTTCGCGGCGCTGGAGCTTTACGCCAACGGCGCGCTGGACCCGGTGAACCAGCGCGGCGCCTGGGCGGGCGAGATCGGCATGGTGCAGAAACTGCCGTCGGATATCCTGAACTATGGGGTGGATGCCGACGGTTCCGGGCGGGTCGATCTGGTGCGCTCGGTCCCCGATGCGATCCTCTCGGCGGCGAACATGCTGCGCGCCAAGGGCTGGCGCGCGGGCGAGCTGTGGCTGCACGAGGTGAGCATCCCGCAGGGGCTGGACCTGACCCGCACCGGGCTGCGTACGGAACTGACGGTGGCCGACTGGCAGCGCATGGGGGTGAGCGCGCGCCATGGCAGCCTGCCCTCGGGGTCCATGCGCGCCTCGGTGATCCTGCCGCAGGGGCACCGTGGCCCGGCCTTCATGGTGTTCCACAATTTCCGTACGCTGTTCGAATGGAACCAGAGCTTCATCTACATCGTCACCGTGGCCTATTTCGCCACCCGGCTGGAGGGCGCGCCGGTCTATGCCGCCGGAAACCCCGATACCGGGCTGAATCAGGACCAGATGCGCGACTTGCAGCAGCGTTTGCAGGCACGCGGCTTCGATGTCGGCGGGGTGGACGGGATTCTGGGCGCCAACACCCGCGCGGCGGTGCAGGATGTTCAGGCGCAGCTTGGCCTGCCTGCGGATGGCTGGCCCACGCCGGACCTGCTGCGGCGGCTCTGACCGTCACGGAAAATTCGTTTCAAATGCGCTGCGCTTGGTGTTTGCCTGCGCGCGGCGGCCGGGGCATTATGGGGCCAGTCGGACAGGATGTCCGGCCTTCTTCGGACGGCGCGTGTGGTGTGGTGCGCCTGGGTGAGGGGGGTCCGGGCACGGTTCCGGACCCCCGCTTTCGGTATCCTCCCGCATGATTGGCTGCCCCGGTTCCGCTGTTTGCGGCGTTTCCCCGCGTGCAGGCACAATTCAGCACAAATCGTTTGCCCGGTCCTGGAAGAACCCGTGGCGATCCCAGAAATGACCCGATGTCTGCCCAATTCCTGCCACGGCTTGCAGGCAATCCGTTAACCAACGTGATCGACAAGCGCGATCAGGGACCGATGCCACCGATGGCGCCGCAACGGAGACGCAGGACATGCAGAACGAAACGCAGGGAATCTTCGGGTCGCTGGGCGCGCGCATGAAATCGCCGCTGACATTTCTGGGCGCGCAAACGCAGCATGACGAAGAGAACGACCGCGTGATCCGCCGGTTCTTGCAGCTTTCGGATCCCAGGTTCACCAAAACGCCGGCCCGGAGCGTGTTCCGGCACTGATCCGGCGCGGGCCTTCCGTCCGATCGATCCCCGCCGCTTGCGTTGCGTTCGCGGTCAGACCTGCACCCGGACTCCCGGCAGGGAAAGCGTGCCCAGCAGGTCGCGCAACTCCTGCCGCGCGGCAATGTTGGACAGGCTGAAGCTGGCCTCGCCCATGTCGCGCAGGTCCAGCAGCGTCAGCCCGCGCGGGAACAGCTCGCGAAAGACCACCCGTTCGGAAAACCCCGGCGCCACCCGGAATCCGATCCGGCGTGACAGTTCCTCCAGCGCCGCGCCGACCTTGCGCTTGTTGTGCATCGCCTGCGTGCCCATGCGGTTGCGCAGCACCACCCAGTCGATGGGCTTGAGGCCCTCGCGCGCCCGCGCCTGCCGCGCGGCCCAGACCATTTCGGCATAGATCGACGGCCCCAGCACCTTGACCGTTTCGGGGCCGGTCTCGGGGTCGATGCGGGCCAGCAGGTCGAAATCGACGAAACTGTCATTCATCGGGGTGATCAGCGTGTCGGCCAGCGCATGAGCCAACTGGCTCAGGCGCGTATGCGCGCCGGGGCAGTCGATGACGATGAAATCGCTGCGCGGCTCCAGTTCGGACATGGCGGCGGAAAAGCGCAGGTCCAGCGGGTTGGCGCCCCCGGCCGCGGCGTCCTGCGCGTCATGGCCAAGCGCGGGCAGCGGCAGATAATCCGGCACCGGCAGGTCCGGCCCGCCGCGCTTCAGATAGGCCCGGCGGTTTTCGATATAGCGCCCGAAAGAGCGTTGCCGCAGGTCCAGGTCCAGCGCGCCGACCCGGTGCCCCATGCGCGCCAGAGCCACCGCTACATGCATCGAGGTGGTCGATTTCCCGGACCCGCCCTTCTCGTTGCCGATGACGATGATGTGCGCCACGCGCCTGTCCTTTCGCCGAATTCCGGCATTTCGCATGCGGTCCGGTCGCGGCCAGCCCCGCACAGCCCCCGCGCGGCCTGCCCCATCCACCCGCCCGCAGGCCGCGCGGGGGCTGTGCGGGGCTGCGCTGTGCCATGGGGCAGGGGTCGCAGAGAATCAGGGCGCGCCGATGGCGCGCCCCTCCGGATCGTGTTCCGAAAGCCCGGGTTTCAGAAACCCAGACCGGCGTATTTGTTCTTGAACTTCGACACCCGGCCGCCGCTGTCCATCAGCCGCGCGCCGCCACCGGTCCAGGCCGGGTGCACCGTGGGGTCGATCTCCAGCGACAGCGTGTCGCCCTCGCTGCCCCAGGTCGAGCGCATCTGAACGACGGTGCCGTCGGTCATCTTGACGTTGATCAGGTGATAATCGGGATGCGTATCGGTTTTCATGGCCCGGGCCTCCTCAGGACTTCGGCGCGCCCAGCGGGCGGTAGTTGGTCTTTTCGGCGATGCGGGCGGATTTGCCGCGGCGGTCGCGCAGGTAATAGAGTTTCGCGCGCCGCACCTTGCCGCGCCGGACCACGGTGATGCTGTCGACGTTGGTCGAATAGAGCGGGAACATCCGTTCCACCCCCTCGCCAAACGAGATCTTGCGCACCGTGAACGAGGCGCCCAGCGTATTCCCGCCCTTGCGGCTGATGCAGACGCCTTCGAAATTCTGCACGCGGGTGCGGGTGCCCTCGGTCACCTTGTAGCCCACGCGCACGGTGTCGCCGGGTTTGAAGTCGGGGATGTCCTTGCCAAGCGCGGCAATCTGCTCGGCTTCGATCTGCGCGATAAGGTTCATCGCGAATTCCTTTCGATGTGGCGCGGTTTTCGCCCGCGTCCTGTGAGCGCCCTCAGAGCTCTTGGTCTCCGTCCGGGTCCCTATCGTGACCGTCACGATAAGCCCGCCAGAGGTCAGGGCGGCGTTCCTTGGTCAGCCTTTCGGCCATGTCCCGCCGCCAGTCGGCAACCTTGCCATGATCCCCGGACAGGAGCACTTCCGGGATGTCGCGGCCTTGCCAGGTGGCGGGGCGGGTGTAGTGCGGGTGCTCAAGCAGCCCTTCGGAGAATGACTCCTCCTCGGTCGACGCCTGATTCCCGAGCACGCGCGGTATAAGCCGGACCGTGGCATCGATCAAGGCCTGCGCGGCAATCTCGCCGCCCGACAGGACGAAATCGCCCAAGCTGACCTCCTCGACCCCGAAATGGTCGATCACCCGCTGGTCCAGCCCCTCGAACCGCCCGCAGATCAGCGTCACGCCCGCCCCCTGCGCCAGCGCGCGCGCGCGCGCCTGCGTGAAGGGACGACCGCGCGGCGACAGATAGATCACCGGCCACTGCGCCCGGTCGCCGGGCGTGCCCTGCGCCGCCACGCCCAGCGCGCGGGCCATGACATCGGCGCGCAGCACCATGCCCGCACCGCCGCCCGCCGGCGTGTCATCGACGTTGCGATGCTTGCCCTCGCCGAAGCTGCGCAGGTCGATGGGCTCCAGCGTCCAGAGCCCCTGATCCAGCGCCTTGCCGGTCAGCGACAGCCCCAGCGTGCCGGGAAACGCCTGCGGAAACAGGGTGATGACCTTTGCCCGCCAGGCCCCGGCGACCGCGCGGCTGTCGGCCATCAGGTCGCGCGGGCGCAGCGACACCACCGGCTGCAGCCGCCCGTGCGAGCGGGGTTTGCCCGGCTCGCTCATGCAGCCGCCCCATCGCCGCTGCGCAGCCTCGCGGCCAGGGCCTCCAGCGCCTCGCACAGGTCCGCATCCTCGATCACATAGCGGTCGGCCACCCGGTCGATCCGGTCGGGCGCGGGGAAATCCGCAGCCACGCCGGGCACGAGGTCCAGCACCCCGTCTGCCTTCATCGCCCATAACGCAAGGCTGGCCTCGCAATCCTCGGCGGCGATCACGTCAAAGACGCGGGCCGCCAGCTTCTGGCCCGGCAGCGCATGGCTGGCATGGGGGTCGGCCATCAGCGCGACCAGCGCCATGCGGTCGCGCACCGGTGCCGCGTCGGCGCGCCGGAAAAGCGTATCGGCCACGGCTTCGGCCCCGGCCGCCTCGAGCGCAGGCGTGATGGCCTCCACCAGGGCGTGATAACCGGGCGCGGTCCGGTCCAGGGCATCGAGCTGCTCGGCCAAGGCCTCCAGCGCCGCGTGCTGCTCTGCCGGGTCAAAGGTGGCATCGGGCTCCGGTTCGGGCTCAGGCTCGGGCTCAGGCTCGGGCTCGGGCGCTGCCGCGTCCTCCAGCTTTTCGGCGCCTCCCTGCGAAGCCCGGACAAGCGCGGCCAGTTCCTCGGGCGGCACCCGGATCAGCCGCCCCAGCAAGAGCGCGCCCACGGCAACCGCGATCAGAAGCCACGCGGGCAGCACCGCATCCGCCCACATGCCTGCCGCATGCCCCAGCCCCATCAAGAGCGCCACCACCGCCCCCTGTGCCAGCAGCGCCGCGGCCAGCGGCATCGGTGTCTCGCCCCCCGGGGCCTGCACGCCCAGAAACCACAGCGCAAACACCGCCCAGAAGACGATCCAAAGCACCGGATCGAACCCGCCAAGGCCCGCGGCAAAGGGCGTGACCAGCACGATGCTGCCCAGAATCGTGGTCAACCGCAAACGCATGTGCAGGCTCATTCGTCGTCTCCGTTTCCGTGCCGCGCGCAGGCTGCTGCCGTGGCCGATCGCAGCATCCTGACACGGCGGGCAAGCGCGCACCACTCCCCGGCCAGCGCCGGGTCACGGCTGCGCCGCGCCGCGCGCAGCAGCGCCAGCGCCCCGGGCATGTCGCGCCAGGACGGCGGATGTGCGACCAGGAGCGCCGCGCTGCGGGTGGCAAAAAGCCCGCAGGCGCGCTCATCCCCGGCGGCGCGCAGGATGCCGAATGCGTGATCCAGATCTTCCTGCCCCAACGCTGCGCGGGCCACGGGGGGCGCGGTCACGCCCAGCACCAGCGCCAGGCGGTCGCGCGGTGCGGCGCCTTCGCAGGCTGCGCGCCGCAACAGCAGCCCCGACAGGTCAAGCGGCCTCAGCCCCGCGCCGGGCCCCTCCAGGAGGCTGGCAAGCGCCGCGGCGTCCGGCGGGTCCGGCGGAAGGGCTTCGATCGCGGCGGCGATTGCGGCAATCCGTGCAGGGTCATGCGCCGGGTCCGGCACGCCACGGTCCGCCAGCGCCGAAAGTTCGGCCAGGGAGTCGGACAACAGCGCATCGAACGCGGCCTGACGCGCGGGGCTCCAGACCGCGCGCGCCAGTGCCAGCCCGGCCAGCGCCAGCCCCGGCCCAAGCCAGAGCGGAGGCGGCGGCAAGGCCATGGCGACCAGTTGCCCCAGCGCCCAGATCGCCGCGGCCAGCGCGGCCAGAACCGCCAGCGCGGCCAACAGGCGCAAGAGCCCGGCCAGCCCGGGCCCCGACCAGTTTTCGGCCGGGCGCATCACCACGGTCCAGAGCGTCAGCAGGGCCCAGATGGTCGCCCAGCCGATCAGGGTCTCCGAGGCCCAGCCGGTCACGGTCGCGCCAAGATAGAGCGCTGCACCGCCGGCAAGAACCCCGTGTCGCCGCGTCATCTTCAGTCCACCGCCTCCGGCGGGTCGACCACGATCCGGCCGGCGGCCAGATCGACCGTCGGCACCACGGCGCGGGTGAAAGGCAGCAACAGCGCCCCGGCGCCGGGGCGGCGCACCTCGAGGATGTCGCCCGCACCGTGGTTCAGCACCGCAGCGACCCGCCCCAGCGGCGCCCCGCCCGTGTCCTGCACCACCAGTCCGATCAGATCCGCGTGGTAATACTCGTCCTCGCCGGTGGCGGGCAGTGCCGCGCGGTCGGCGTGAAGCCGAACGCCGCGCAAGGCTTCGGCGGCCTCGCGCGTCTCCACCCCCGAAAGCCGCGCCGCCAGCCCCCCGGCCACCGCCTGTTCCAGCGACACGGTGAACGACCGTGTGCCGTCTTCGGTCCAGAGCGGGCCGTAGCCGGCTATCGCCGCCGGTTCGGCACAGAAACTCTTCAGCCGCACGGCGCCGCGCACGCCGAAGGCGCCGGCAATCGCGCCGACACAGACCCGGTCCGGCGTCATGACCAAACCCTCATGCTGAGCCACCTGCCCCGATCATCTGTGCAAAAATATCCTCGGGGGGTGAATGGCCCGGCACGGGCCAGAGGGGGGCAGACAGCCCCCCTTCCTTCCCCCGCGGTGTCACTCGGCGCTGGCGGCCTCGGCCTTCGCCGCGCGCTCGGCGGCGCGTTCCTGGGCCTTCTTGCCGGGGGCGGCCTTCTTGGGGTTGTTACGCGCCGCCTTCTCGCGCAGCCCGGCGGCTTCGAGGAAGCGCGCCACGCGGTCGGTGGGTTGCGCGCCCTGCTCCAGCCAGTGCCGGATGCGCTCGACGTTCATGCGCAGGCGGTCCTCGCTGTCCTTGGGCAGGAGCGGGTTGTAGGTGCCGAGCTTTTCCAGAAAGCGGCCGTCGCGCGGCATCCGGCTGTCAGCGGCGACGATTGCGTAATGCGGGCGCTTCTTGGAGCCACCGCGGGCGAGTCGGATCTTCGTAGCCATCGTATCATCTCCTTGTCATGGCATGGGGGCCGCCCCCGCAGGGTGCGGCGAGAGTCGGTTCATTTCTGCATCCGCTCGTGGTGACGGATCACCTCCGAGATGATGAAGTTCAGGAATTTCTTGGCGAATTCCGGGTCGAGGTCGGCCTCCTTGGCCAGCCATTCCAGCCGTTCGATCTGGCGTTCCTCGCGCGCCGGGTCCGAAGGCGGCAGATTGTGCGCGGCCTTCAGCCGCCCCACCGCCTGAGTATGCTTGAAACGCTCGCCCAGCGTGTAGACGAGGATCGCGTCCAGCCGGTCGATGCTGTCGCGGTGATCGGCCAGCAGTTCGGCGGCGCGGGCGGCGTGGTCTGTCATCGGGCACCTGCCTTGGCGTGGGGGCTGCGGGGCTGGCGGTGAAGGGGGGCTGTCTGCCCCCCTCTGGCCCGTGCCGG
>JAFIEE010000140.1 GCA_020832705.1 Paracoccaceae bacterium | reverse complement strand
CTCGTCAGGCTCATAACCTGAAGGTCGTAGGTTCAAATCCTACCCCCGCAACCATTTCTGCAAAACATATCAAATAGATAGAACCCGACTTAAACCGTCGGGATTTAGGCGTTCAGTTCATGTCAACGCCATGTCAACGTTTTGGGAGTCGCCCCCGAACGCGTCCAGGACGTCAGACTTTCAGCAGATCAAGCAGCGGGTCGAAGGCGTACATCGCGGCGCGACGTCCCGAAGCGGGCTCGATCGTGCGCAGCAACCCCGCGTCGACAAGGCGCCGGGACAGGGCGCGCGCCGAGGATGCCGGGATCCCGGAGCGATCGACAAACCGGTCGTTGCGGAAGATCGGGCTGGCGAACACGAAGTCCAATGCCTGATCGTGGAACTGCGAATTCAGCACTTCGCGGAACCGTTCGCGCATCTCGCCATGAAGGCGGAGGATTGCGTCGGCCGTCTCGATGTTGACCGTCGCCTGGGCGTGCATGGCCTGAAGGAAGAACGTCACCCAGCCGGTCCAGTCGCCACTGGCTGATACCGCGCGCATCCGCTCGATATACTCGTCCTTGTGAGCTTCGAAATAGCCGGAGACGAAGAAGTTCGGCTGATGCAGGACGCCCAGCTTCCACAGCATCAGGGTGATCAGCATGCGCCCGATCCGGCCGTTACCGTCCTCGAATGGGTGCAGGGCTTCGAACTCGACATGTGCGATGGCCGTTCGGATCAGCGGCCGCATCGTGCTTTCGTTGATGTAATGCACAAGCTCGGCCATTGCAGGGCCAAGCTGCTCGGGCGCGATCGGCACATAGTGGATCTTTCCCCGGCGCTCGTCCCCGATGTAGTTCTGCTCCACCTTGTAGCTGCCAGGGCGTTTGCGGGCGCCGCGGCCAAAGGACAGGAGCTGCTGGTGCGCTGTCCGGATCAGATGTTCGCCAAGTGGTGCGCCCTCGGCGAGGGCTTGCTGGGCGTTCTTGAGCGCGCGCGAGTAAAGAAAGGTCTCCACATCGTCGTTGCGCGCTTCGCGGTAGGGATCGGCGCTCCCCGCGTCCTCTTCGGCCTCCAGCCGGTACAGTTCCTCGATGGTCGAGATCGTCCCCTCCATCCGGGAGGAGGTGACGGCGTCCTGTCGACGCAGGGGGGCGAGAAACAGCTCGCTGTTCACCATGCCCGACATCTTGGCATCGTACCGCGCCAGTGATGCAGCTGCTTCCTCCAGCGGCCCGAGCAGCACCTCGTAGTCGAGTGTCGACGGAGGGAAGGCGCCGAGGTGGTAGGTGACAGCGTCGGTCAGATCGTAGGGTTTGGTGATCATATAGGCGCCGATTCTGCCATCAAGGGGATTTGCCGCCAACCTAGTCTCGGCAAGATCGCTTGGCAACAGAATAGCGCCGTATTCTGACGCCAAGCGTGGTTGCCGCCAGTCGTCTGCTATCAAGCACCTTTGACGCCAGAGACGCCGCGCCTCGCTCGCACCAAGCCGCGACAGGTCCATCTCCGGAGATGTGATCCCGTGGCGCACTCCCAGCAGGCGGGACGAATAACGCCGCAGACGGTGCGGAGAATACGGCCGCTATTCTCCGCATGATCGTCAGGAGGTGGGGAAGTCGCCCGGAGTGCATGGAAACAGGAAACAGCCTGTGGCAACGTTGCGCCATGATCGAGTTCCGCCAGCTCCCTGACGACCATCCCGATCTCGCGCATTCGCCCATGCTGCGGGCAGCACTCCTGACCCTGCAATACGCGCAGGAGCATGGCTCGATCGGGCTGACGAAGACCAAGGCCTTCAAGCGCGTCTTCGTCCATTGGGCCGTCGCGCATTTCTACTGGCCGGGCAAAAGCGCGGAAGAGATGTTACGCTACAACAAGGTCATCAACGAATACGAATTCCCGCCGCTCGAGGTGTTGCACTACCTGCTGATCTCCCTTCGCCTGGGGCGGCACTACAAGGGTGAATTCCGGCCGACCAAACGGGGCGCCGAGCTGGCGCGGGCCCCGGGGCGGCTGTTTGCCGAACTGATCCCCTATTTCGTGCTCCGGATCGACCACGCCTCCTATGCGCGCTTTGACGAGCGCCCCTTCGGCAAGTGGGATGTCTGGATGAACGTTATCAACGTCGAGGCCGATCACGGCACGACCGAGGCCGCCTTGTTCCAAGCCTTCTACGGTGAGCCGAAGGACTGGCACACGGCCGGCTGGCGAGAGATGGCTGCGTTCTCGTCCTGCGTCTTGCGGCCGCTCGAATGGGCCGGACTGCTGATGGAGACCCGCGAGGACGGCCCCGGCAAGCATGTGTGCCATGTCTTCAAGACACCGCTCTGGCGGAGCGCGCTCAAGCTCGACACCGATAACATGCTGCGGCCCATGGCCGTGCAGTGAGGGCAGCACCCCCCTCGTTCCGGGCGGGTGCTTTGCCGGATGACGGAATCCCCAGTGCCCGTTAAGCTGTGCCGATGAATTTCGCCTTCTACGACCTTGAAACCACCGGCACATCGCCCGCCTTCGATCAGCCCCTGCAATTCGCCGCCATTCTGACGGATGGTGAATTCAGGGAGGTCGAGCGGGTCAATCTGCGTTGCCGTATCGCGCCGCACATTATCCCATCGCCATGGGCGCTGGCGGTCACTGGTGTGCGCCCAGCGCAGCTGGTGGATCCCGCCCTGCCGACGCCCTTCGAGTTCACCCAAGCGATCGGCGCGCTGATCGAACGCTGGTCGCCCGCGATCTGGACGGGGTTCAACAGCATCCGCTTCGACGAGGAGATGCTACGCCAGGCCTTCTATCAGAACCTGCAGCCCGATGTCTTCGCCACCCAGTTCAATGGCAATACCCGGCTCGGCATCCTGACCGCGCTCTATGCCGTCTGGCATCGCCAGCCCGAACTGTTCGAGTGGCCCGTGGATCCCAATGGCCGGGTGCGCTTCAAGCTGGACCGCATCGCACCGCTGAACGGCTTCGCCGCGCACAATGCGCATGACGCTCTGGGTGACGTCGAGGCGACCATCCACATCGCGCGCCAGATCGCCCATCGCGCCCCGGTGCTCTGGGCAGAACTGCTCGCCAACCGCGACAAGGCCCATGTCCAGGAGAGCCTTGCGACCTTCCAGCCCATGGCCCTTGTCGAGCGCGTCGCAGGAGGACCGCCCCGCGCGACGATCGGCTGCTTCTGCGGCACTTCGACCAGCAATCCCAATCAGGCCGCCTTCTTCGATCTGGATGCGGCCGATCCGGCTGATCTGCTCACGGCCGATGACGCGGCGGTCTTTGCCGCCGTCGATGTCACGCCCAAAGTCATCCGGGCCTTCTCCATCAACAAGTCGCCGGCGCTTCTTGCGGTGGCTGTGCCCAGCGCCGAGCAGTTGCGCCGCGCCGAAGTGATCGCCCATGCGCCCGAGTTCCGGGCGCGGGTGGGACAGGCTCTCGCGGCGCGCTTCCCCGAAGACCCCGCTGCACCCACGCCTGCGGTCGAGAAGCAGATCTATGGTGGCTTCTACAGCCATGCCGACAGGACGCTGCTCGCGGAGTTCCAGTGCGGTGGCCTGTCGCTTCGTCGAACTCAGCGTCGACACTCCGCGCAACCGCTTTGTCCGCGGCGCGCTGGAAGCGGTGGCGCGACTGGTGTCGTATCCGGATCTGCGCCATCGTTGTCGTCGCCTCGCCGCGGACATGCAGGCGCTGGGTGTCTCGGGTGTGATGCCGTCGCGGAGCGAGCTCAGTGCCGACCGCATCGGGCGACACGACGCGGCGGATCGCGAGATGCTAGCGGCTGCGAAGCTGGCGATGGACCTCGTCCTGCCCACCGAGCGGGCGGGTTCCAGACCCCTGCCGATGCCGGATCGGGAGGAACAATGGGCGCGACGGCTGTTTGAACGAGCCGTGGGCGGCTTCTACCGCGCGGTGCTGCCGTCCGGGCGCTGGGACGTGCGCACGGGCCGTCCGCTCGACTGGCCGATCGACTGGTGCACCGACGGCGCGAGGGACATCCTGCCGGGCATGCGGACCGATATCGTTCTCGACGATCTGGTGGCGGGCCAGCGTATCGTGATCGACACTAAGTTCACCGGGATCGTCACGGCCGGCTGGCGGCGCGAAGCCACGCTGCGCAGCGGCTACCTCTATCAGATCTACGCCTATCTCCGGTCGCAGTCCGGGCGTGGTGACCCGCTGGCCGATAGCGCCGAGGGCCTGCTGCTGCACCCTGCCATCGGCGAGACGGTCGACGAGGCGATCAAGTTACAGGGCCACGGCATCCGGTTTGCCACCGTTGATCTCGCCGCTGACAGCGCCACGATCCGGGCGCGGCTGCTAAGCTTTCAGCATGGGCTATCGGGTGACGTTGAGGCCTGGTGCCCTGATCGTGGAAAACAGTGAGACGGCTCGTGGGTGCAGTGTTGCATGAACATCAGAGCTTTAGCGCCTGTGCCACCACTGAAAGCTGCGCTCTCCGCTGAAAAGTGCAGCCAGCTCTGTTTCTGGCATGCACTTCCGGACCTCTGGTGGAAAATGCCGACGCTGGCCGCCCCATGACCACAGCGCAGGTGATCAGCCGCGCCGGCGGAATGCCGCGACCGGGCTTCTTCGACCTCGCGGTCGCGCTGGGCCGGTTTCCGGAGGATCCCCGGCTGCAAAATGCGGCATGGATGGCCGAGTGTGCGGCGGTCTTCGGAACGCAGGCTGAGGCTTCCTGACCTGCCCCCCGGTCGTCCCTCGTTCATAACGAGAGTCCTTGGGGTTGATAGTTGTCGTTTTCGGCTTGGGCAAGCGCGCCGTGCGCGGAGCCCTCAGATTGCTCAAGCGCTCGGCGCGCGTCGGACGGGGTCTTGTTGCCCAGCGAGGAATGCGGCCTGACGTTGTTGTAGTCGTAGCGCCAGAGGGCCAGTTTGCGGCGGGCATCGGCTAGGGTGTCGAAGATCTCCTCGTTGAGGCATTCGTCGCGCAGGCTGCCGTTGAAGGACTCGATGAAGGCGTTCTGCTGGGGCTTTCCGGGGTCGATGTAATGCCATTTGACGCCGTTCTCGTTGGCCCATTTCAGGATCGCCTTGCTGGTGAACTCGGTCCCGTTGTCACTGACGATGCAGCTGGGCTTTCCGTAGACCCTGACCAGCGCATCGAGTTCCCGCGCCACCCTGGCCCCCGAGATGCTGGTGTCGGCGATCAGGGCCAGGTTCTCACGGCAGCAATCGTCGTTCACGGCGAGGATGCGGAACCTCCGGCAGGCCCCGAACGTGTCGGACAGGAAGTCCAGGGACCACCGCTGGTTCGGCCGCAGCGGCACCGGCATTGGCGTTCGGCTGCCCCGTGCCCGTTTCCGGCCACGCCTGCGCCGCACCGACAGCCCTTCCTCCCGGTAGATCCGGTAGAGCTTCTTTTCGTTCATGATCATGCCCTTGCGCTCCAGCATGATGCCCACGCGCCGATAACCGAAGCGACGGCGCTTCTCGGCGATCTTGTGCATCTCCTCACGGATTTCCGGGTTGTCGGGCGGCCTCTCTCGCCGCACCGTCTTCGGATCGACACCGACCAGGACGCAGGCCCGACGCTGAGAGATCGGATGATCCCTCAGCGCCCGCAGCACCGCGTCCCGCCGTTGCACCGTTCGCCATTGTGCTCGAACCAATGGCGCAGCAATGGCTCACCGTCAGGGCTTTCCCAGCAGATCCTTCAGCACCACGTTGTCGAGCATCGCATCCGCCAACAGGCGTTTCAGCTTCGCGTTCTCATCCTCGAGCTGCTTCAGCCGTTTGGCATCGGACAGGTCCATCCCGCCATACTTGGCCTTCAACTTGTAGAACGTGGCCGGGCTCAGCCCATGCTTCCGGCAAAGTTCGGAGGTCGGCAGCCCGGCCTCCTGCTCTTTGATCATCCCGATAATTTGCGCCTCGGTGAAACGGCTTTTCCTCATGTCGTCTGCTCCTTCAGGTTGGGCAGACTCTACATCACAGCGAGGGAACTTCCGGGGGGCAGGTCAGAATGGGTGACGAGCCATGCCGCGAGGCTTGGAAATTCGCGGAACAACGCTTGCAGCCTGTCGGGCCGACCGCCCAAGAACTGTCGCGTGCGCTCAACGGCCCGCTCTCGCGCTGTCTCATCTAGCGGAATGAGCCCAATGAAGGGCGGCGCCCCAGCTTCTTGGCGACGTCTGCTGATCAAGAAGTCCGCGGTCCTGCAACCCACAGCGCACCTTTCCCTCTGCCCCGCGCCGCGGCCACGAGCCAGCATCACTGTTCATTCCCTTGTGGATAAGGAGTAACCACTCGCAAATCTGCGAACAAGCGGATTGACAGGTGGATCAAGCGATGAACCGGCCATGTCCGCCGACGGTGTGACCTTCGGTCAGGCGATTTCGAAGGCCCGCAAGGCACTCGGTCTCAGCCAGAAGGAGCTCGCAGCGCGCGTGATGAAGGAAGAGGGCGGCGGGTCGATCTCCCCGCAGTACCTCAACGACATCGAGCACGATCGACGCAGCCCCAGTTCGGGGCACCTGATCCGGCAGTTCTCCGGCAAATTGAGCATACCCGAAGACTATTTCTTTGCCCTCGTGGGCAGGCTGCCGGAAGACATGCGGCCGGATGCAGCTGATCCGGACGCGGTCGTCAAGCCGTTGGCCAAATACTCACCTTGTTTGTCACGCAGCAGGCGTGCGAGATCCGATTGGACATCGTCTGGTTCTCATGCGTGGTCGATCTTGTGGGCCATAATGACCGGGATCGCCTCCGAGCTTGGTAGCGTCCTCCCGTGCGATCCTAATGAGGCTCCGACTGCGTTCATCTGTGGCCACGGTCACAGCTCCCGGAAATACCGCGCCGCAGGCCATGTTTCATATCCAGCATTTTCATAAAGGGCACGTGCGGGAGCATGGCCCGGGTCGCCGCCGGTCTCTACCATGACCAATTCCATGCCTGCACTGCGCAAGGTGTGTTCGGCGTGTTCGATCAACGCGCGGGCAATGCCCTTTCGCTGTTCGCCCGGCGCCACGGCCAGCATGTAGATCTCGCCCAGTCGATCCTCGTCATGGCAGCGGAGACCGACCCAGCCCGACACCCTGCCGCCTGCGATCGCGACCCGAACGCGCTCACCCTCTTCATCGAGAAAGCGCGCGACATCCGTTCGCTGGCGGTCTTCCCAGCCGTTCGGGTAGAAGCTGCGATAGACGAAGGGCGGGACGGCCGGTTTCATTGCCTCGAAGACAGGCGCCCAGGCGCGCAGGGACAGCGCGATGATCTGCTCTCTTAGCGCCGGATCGTATGCCTCTATCGTGAATTGCACAGTCTGATCTCCGAATTCCTTTCGTTTGGCCTGACTTTTGTGCCCCGGCAGTTCCGGGTGTCAATGCCGCCCCCTCGTTCGGGTCGAGCCGTCTGGGCTGCTTCAACCTTCGAGATCCGGCAACATCTGCCGTGCCTCGCGCAGTGTCCCTTTTCGGGCACTGCGGATCCGCTTCGCGTACGACCAGGAGTCGCCAGGCGCTTTCCGGATCGTCACGGATCGCCCGTTCCTGGCCCCGACAGACGCGACGCCGTTGCGGCCACGCGCAGCACGGTACGGGCCGACGGCCGGGCCTTGCGGTCGCCGCAGTCAAGCCGCAGGCGGTCCGGAAGGCGAGGGCCTTTTCCATGTCCGGGACGGGCAGCAGCGTGGCGGGAACCGGTCCGCGGGTGCCATCAGTCATCCGCAAGCGCCCGCTGATAGGACGGGCGCGCCGCGCAACGCGCGACCCAGGCGCGCACGTCCGGATGATCGGGCGTGGCGTCGGGGAAGTAGAGATAGGTGGAGCACAGGAGGATATCGGCGGCACTGAAGCGGTCGCCCAGCAGCCAGTCGCGCCCCTTCAGCGCCGGGATCAGCCGCGCGGCGATCTCGGCACGGCCCCGGAACGTCGCCTGCGCCACCGGATGATCGGCCACGCCCAGCACTTCGGCGATATAGACGGGCTCGACCACGCCGCAGTACCAGAAGAGCCAGGTCAGATAGACGCCGCGACCGGGGGTGCCCGGCGCGGGGCCAAGCTGGCGGTCCGGGAAAAGATCGGTCAGGTAGAGCATGATCGCCGCTGTCTCGGTAATCAGCGCGCCGTCATCTTCGAGCGCGGGCACCTTGCCGTCGGGATGCGGGTTGCGCGGATCGCGCGCGCCGGATCCGTCCTGCCGGGGGATGTCGCAGCGCACGGTTTCGAACGGCACATCGAGTTCGTGCAACAGCCACATGATGCGGCCAGAGCGGGATTGCGGGGCGTGATAGAAGGTCAGCATCGGGGGGTCCTTGTTGCTTGCCCGGGGTTTCTAACCCGGGCATCCTGACATAATACGTCAGGAGCCCTCCATGCCCCGCAGCGATCGGCTGCTTCGCCTGCTCCAACATCTGCGCACCGGGCCCGCGCCGGTGACCGCCGCGCGGCTGGCCGAGCTGTCCGGCGTCTCCGAGCGCGCGATCTATCGCGATATCGCGGCGCTGCGGGCTGCCGGTGCGCTCATCGACGGGCAGGCGGGCTATGGCTACACGCTGACCGAGGATTCCGCGCTGCCGCCGCAGATGCTGTCGCGGCTGGAGATCGAGGCCGTGATCCTCGGGCTTTCCTGCGTGCGGGCCGAAGGGGATGCCGAGCTTGCAGAGGCAGCGACCGAGGCGCTGGCCAAGATCACGGCGTCCCTGCCCGAACAGGCCCGTCATCACGCACGCCATGCCGGGTTACGCGCTGCGCGGGTCGATCCGAAGCCGCCGCTGGTCATCGATCCGGGCACCGTGCGCGCCGCTATGTGGGACGAGCGTGCGCTCGACATCGACTATGCCGATGCCGAAGGTCGTGCGACGCGGCGGCGCATCTGGCCGCTCTCGGTGGTGTTCTTCGAGCGGGTGTTGATCGTGCTGGCCTATTGCACCCTGCGGCAGGATTTCCGGGCCTTTCGACTTGACCGTATTCATGGCCTTGCTGTGACAAGGGAAAGCTTCCGCCCGCGACGCGCCGCGTTGCTGCGCCAATACCTCAATCACAATCCCGGCCCGATACGATAGCGGCTCAGTTTGTCGAAGGTTCAGGCGCTGTTCCGATCGGCGCCAAATCCACCCCTGAGTTCACAGCGAAAATGGGCGATCGCTAGAAGAACTCGTCGAGCAAGCGGAAAAAGGCAGTCTTCTTCGCATCTGCCGAGATCCCGTAGTGCCTGAGAAACACAGGCAGCCATTCCTCGCCGAGATCATGGGCGATGTCGCGCATCGTCAGTGCCAAGTCCTGGTGCCTGTCGGCAACGCCCAGCCTTGCGCAGTCAACGAAGCCCGAAAAGCCGTTACAATCTGCCAACAGGTTCG
>JAFIEE010000139.1 GCA_020832705.1 Paracoccaceae bacterium | reverse complement strand
GCGGAAACCCTGCACTGCAGGGTTTCGTTTCGCCCTCCACCCTGTGCCATGTCATGCGGGCTCGACCCGGTTAAGGACCTGCCCAAGCAACTGTGCAGGCTCCTTGGGCATGAAGTCGGCAGCGCCCCAATCCGCCCGACGGGCTTCAAGCCCAGGGTGGGAACGGGGTCGCTGCCGAACAGATCATGACACAAAAACAAGAGACAGGGTGGGTGGGCGGTGCGCCGAGCGGGCGCTTCGCACACCGGTAGCGGTTGTGATGCGCGCGGGCGTGCCGGGATGCCGTGTCGGCTCAGCCTGCCTGCCGCCCCGCGCCTCCCGCCGATCCGCCACCCTGCGCGCTTGGCGCGTCAAGGATCCGGGCCAGCATGGCGAAGCTCTGCAGAATCCCGCCCGGCGATTCGCGCCCGACAAAGGCATCCAGTTCCGGCCAGAGCCGGATCGCGCGATCCACCAGCGGATCGGACCCGGCTTCGTAGAGCCCCGACTGGATCATCAGTTCCGCCCGGTCGTAGGCGCCCAGCAGGCGCCGCGCCTCGGCGATGCGGGCGTTTTCCTCGGGCGTGGCCGCGCCGGGCAGGCTGCGCGAGACCGAGCGCAGCACGTCGATGGCCGGAAACCGCCCCCGTTCGGCGATGGCGCGGTCCATGACCGTGTGCCCGTCCAGCACCCCGCGCAGGATGTCGGCCACCGGTTCCTCCATGTCCGATCCGGCGACCAGCACCGTGAACAGCGCCGTGATCGCGCCAGCCCCCTCGGCCCCCGGCCCGGCGCGTTCGGCGAGCGCCATGATCTCATGCGCGATCGAGGGCGGGTGGCCGCGCAGGCTGGCCGGTTCGCCCGCGGCCAGCGCCACCTCGCGGTGTGCTTCGGCGAAGCGGGTGATGCTGTCGGCCAGCAGCAGGACCTGTCGGCCCTGGTCGCGGAAATACTCGGCCACCGCCATCGCCGCCCAGGCGCAGCGCCGCCGCTCCAGCGGCGAACGGTCGGAGGGCGCGGCCACGATCACCGTGCGCGCCAGCCCTTCGGGGCCCAGCGTATCCTCGACGAATTCGCGCAACTCGCGCCCACGTTCGCCGATCAGCGCCATGACCACGACATCGGCCTCCATCGCGCGGGCGAACCGCGCCAGCAGCAGCGACTTGCCCACGCCCGAGCCTGCGAACAGCCCCATCCGCTGGCCGGTGACCAGCGGCAGCAGCGTGTCGAACACCGCCATTCCGGTGGCGCGCCGCCTGCCCAGCCGCCCGCGCTGCACGGGGTCCGGGGGAGGCGCGCGCAGCGGGCGGGGCTGCGGTCCCGGAAACAGCGGGCGGCCATCGAGCGGGCGGCCATGGGGATCGACGATCCGCCCGATCCAGCCGTCCTGCGGCGCGATCCCGCGCGCCCCCAGATGCACGCAATCCTGACCCAGCGCGACCCCTTCCGCCGCGCCCTCGGGCAGGGCGGCGATGCTGTCGGTGCCGAGCTTGAGCACCTCGGCCTCAAGCGGGCCGGCGCTGCCGCGGTCGATCCGCAGCCGGTCGCCGAGCCGCGCCACATGGGTCAGGCCGGTGACGGAAATGACCCCGCGCGCCACCGCGCTCACCCGCCCGCACTGCGCCACGGGGCGGATCTCGTGCAGGCTGGAGCAAAGGGTTTCGAACATGGGCGGGTTCCTTACGTGGTCAGGCGCCGATCATCGGTCAGCGATTACGGTTTCTAAACGAATCACCCTTAATCCTTGGTGTAGACCAGCACGGGAGAAGCCCGATGATCTCTGCCCCATCGATCATGCAGCTTGCGCAGGACGCGGCGCGGCACGCCTCGGCCCGGCAGGGCGCGTTCGCCCAGAACATCGCCCATGCCGATACGCCGGGTTTTCGCGCGCGGGACCTGCCCGATTTCGCCACCTGGATGCAGGCACGCGCCGGTGCGGCGCTGCGGGCCACGCGCGCGGGGCATCTGGCCGGGCGCGCGGGGGCAGAGCTTCAGGCGCGGGCCGAACGCAGCCCCGCCACGGTCAAGCCCAACGGAAATACCGTCTCGCTTGAGCATGAGATGATGCGCGCCGCCCGCGCCCGGATCGATCATGACACCGCCCTGTCCGTCTATGCCAGCGCGCGCACCATCCTGCGCGCCAGTCTGGGCCGCTGAGGGGGCGCGCGATGAACCCGCTTGCCGACAGTTTCGCCCTTTCCGCTTCGGGGATGCAGGCACAGGCCACGCGGCTGCGCCATGTGTCCGAAAACATAGCCAACGCCGACACGCCCGGATACCGGCGCAAGACCGTGGCGTTCCGGGCCGGTCCTGCGCCGACCGCGCGCACCGATGCCGCCGGACCCGGCGTGCAGGTCGGCCCGGTGCGGCTGGATCCGCGCGCGCTGGCGCAGGTCTATGACCCCGCCCACCCGCTGGCCGATGACAGCGGGTATTACCGCGGCTCCAATGTGTCGCTGATGCTCGAGGTGGCCGACGCGCGCGAGGCGCAGCGCGGATACGAGGCCAACCTGCGCATGTTCGACCAGACCCGCCAGATGGCGCAGGGGCTGCTGGAACTTCTGCGCCGGTGATGCCGACGCACCGGATACCATATTCGAAAGGACCCCCATTGATGCCCGAACCCTGTCATTTCCTGACTCAGCCGCCTCTTGCCCGGCATGGCCCGGTCGCTGGAAGCGCGCCCTTGCCCCGGCCTGTCCGGGGATCCGGCGCGGTGCCGTGACCGGACCGCCGAAGGCGCGCCCGGGCGCGGCGCCCTGATCCACCCTGCGGCCCCTTTGCACGGACCGGCTGATCCGGCCGGCCGGCGTTGCCGGCGGTGACCTGCGTGGTCTGACCTGCGCAGACGCAAAGCGGCTGACCGTTGCCCGGCCTGCCGCGCGCCGATCAGGTCGGCGGGGCCGGATTGCGAACCCATGGACCCCGCGCTGACCCGGACGAACGGACGCGGTGCGGCCCCGACCCAGAACGCCCGGTTGCGACCGGTTCAGCCCCGAGGAGAAGCCTCAATGGACATATCTGCACTTGCCGCCGCCCGCACCTATGGCGCCGCCCGGGGCGCGACCCTGCCGGACCCGGCCACCGCCCGGGGCGGCGTGGCCCAGGCCGCAGGCAGCGCCGCGCTCAGCTTCGCCGACACCCTGCGCGCGGGTGAGACCGCCGCCGCCGAGACCCTGACCGGGCAGGGCGACCCGCACCGGCTTGTCACCGCGCTGGCCGAGGCCGAACTGGCCGTCGAAACCGCCGTGACCGTGCGCAACAAGGTGGTCGAGGCGTATCTGGAAATCCTGCGGATGCCGGTGTGAGCCATGGCCGAGGCGGTCTTCTTCGACACGTTGCGCCAGGGGCTCTGGGTCGCGGTGGTGATTTCCACGCCGATCCTCGCGGCGGCGCTGATCTCGGGGGTGACCGTGGGGCTCTTTCAGGCGCTCACCTCGATCCAGGAGATGACGCTGACCTTCGTGCCGAAACTCGCGGCGATCGTCATCGTGTTCTGGATCTCCATGAGCTTCATGTCAGCCACGCTGGTGGCCTTCTTTCAGGACCGGATCGTGCCGCTGGTGGCCGGGGGGGCAGGATGAACAACGCCGAATACGTCACCCTGACCCGGCAGGCCGGGTTGATGCGCGAGTTGCAGGTGATCGCCCACAACATCGCCAACGCCGGCACCACCGGTTTCCGGCGCGAGGGCGTGGTGTTTTCCGAATACGTCAGGCGGCTGGACGGGGCCGAGGCATCGCTGTCGATGGCGCGCGGCAATACCCGCCAGACCAGCCTGATGCAGGGCGCGCTGGAGCAGACCGGCGGCAGCTTCGACCTGGCGATCGAGGGGGCGGGGTTCTTCATGGTCGAGACCCCGCGCGGCGAGCGGCTGACCCGCGCCGGTGCCTTCACCCCGAATGCCGCCGGAGACCTGGTCAACATGGACGGGCACCGGCTGCTTGATGCCGGGGGCGCGCCGGTCTTCATCCCGCCCGATGCCCGCGCCATCGCCGTGGCGCGCGACGGCACGCTGTCCGCCGATGGCCGCCCGCTGGCGCAGATCGGCCTTCACGCGCCCGTCGACCCCACCGACCTGCGGCGCGAGGCCGGGGGCCTGTTTGCCGTCGAACGGGGGACCGCGCCGGTGGACGGGGCGCAGATCGTGCAGGGGTTTCTCGAATCCTCGAACGTGGAGCCGCTGACCGAGATCGCCCGCATGATCGCGGTGCAGCGCGCCTATGAGCAGGGCCAGCGCTTTCTGGAACGCGAGGACGAGCGCCAGCGCAACGTGATCCAGACCCTGGGCCGATGAAAGCCATGAGTCCGCCGATGATCCGACCTGCCCGCACCCTTGAAGGAGCCACGCCATGAAAGCCCTGCAGATCGCCGCTTCGGGCATGGGCGCGCAGCAGTTGCGCGTCGACACCATCGCCAACAACCTGGCGAACATGTCCACCACCGGCTACAACGCGCGCCGCGCCGAATTCGCCGACCTGCACTATCAGCAGTTCACCCGCGCGGGCACCATCAGCGCCGCCGACGGCTCGATGCTGCCCACCGGCGTTCAGGTGGGCCTGGGCGTGCGCCCGGCGGCGGTCACGGTGCACATCCAGCAGGGTCCGTCGGCGATGACCGGGGGCGAGCTGGACCTGGCCATCGAAGGGCGCGGCTATATCGAGGTGACGCTGCCCGACGGGCGCGCGGCCTATACCCGCGACGGTGCGCTCCAGCGCAGCGGCGACGGGCTGATCGTCACCTCGGACGGGTTCGAGGTCGCCCCCGGCATCACCATCCCGCTGGAAGCGCGCTCGCTCTCGATCAACGCCGAAGGCGAGGTCTGGGCCTATTTCCGCGACCGGGTGCAGCCCGAACGGCTGGGTCAGTTCGCCCTGGCCAGCTTCACCAACGAAAAGGGGCTCGAGGCGATCGGCTCCAACCTGTTCGTCGAGACCGAGGCCTCCGGCCCGGCGTTTCAGGGCGACCCGGGCACCGACGGGCTGGGCACGCTGCGGCAGGGGTATCTGGAGGAAAGCTCGGTCGATGCGGTGCGCGAGGTCACCGAACTGATCAAGGCCCAGCGCGGATACGAATTGAAC
Organism: Paracoccaceae bacterium; assembly: GCA_020832705.1. Classification (GTDB taxonomy): domain Bacteria; phylum Pseudomonadota; class Alphaproteobacteria; order Rhodobacterales; family Rhodobacteraceae; genus Rhabdonatronobacter. Next base: position 4,270 of record JAFIEE010000139.1, on the reverse strand, counting down.
GCCAAGGTCATCACCGCCGCCGACCAGATGATGGCCTCGACCACGCAGGTGCGCTGATGGATCGCCCGGATCCTCGTGTCACCGGGTGCTTCGGCCGGGCGCATAGCGCTCTGGGGGGCACCCTGGGCGGCGCTGCCCTGATGGGTGCGTTGCTTCTGGCGCTGCCGGCCGCGGCCGAGGCGCTGGTGGCAACCCGGCTGGTGCGCGCGACCGAGGTGCTGGGCGCGGATGATGTGACGCGGTCCACCGCGCAGGTTCCCGGCGCGGCCACCGACCCCGTTCAGGTGCTGGGGTTCGAGGCGCGCGTCGCGCTCTATCCGGGCCGTCCGGTGTTGCTGTCGGACCTGGCTCCGGCGGCGGTGGTGGAGCGCAACCAGCCGGTGCGGCTGGTCTATCGCCAGGGCGCGCTGCTGATCATGGCCGATGGGCGCGCGCTGGAACGCGGCGCGCTGGGCGCGCCGCTCAGGGCGATGAACCTGGCGTCGCGCAGCACCGTGACCGGCACCGTCACCAGCGACGGCACCGTGGAAGTCTTTGGCAACCGATGACGAAGGGGCACCGACGATGGGCCGAACCAGAACATCCCTTGCGGCGTCTTGTGGCGCCGGCGCTGCCCGTGCCTGCGGCCCGCGTGTTGCCACGCCCCGCAGGCCGCATCCCCAGCCCCGCCTGCTGCCGCTCCTGCTGCCGGTGCTGCTGGCGCTCTTGCTGAGCGCCGGGTGCCAGCCGCTGGGCGAGGTTGGCCGCGCCCCCGAGTTCACGCCCACCGGGGGGACCATGTCGCACCACGCGCTTTACAACGTGCCGCTGCCGGAAACCACCGACCGGCGCGCGCCCGCGGATGGCGCCTCGCTCTGGTCGGCCAGCCAGCGGTCGCTCCTGGGCGACCGGCGCGCCGGCCGGCAGGGCGATATCCTGACCGTGGTGATCGAGATCGATGAACGCGCCGAGATGTCGAGCAATTCCGGGCGCAACCGCAGCGGCAACCAGTCCATGGGCGTGCCGCATTTCTTCGGACTGCCGCAGCTTCTGGACCGGCGGTTGCCGGAGGGGGCCGGGGCGGGCACCCTGATCGAGACGCAGAACAGCAGCAGTTTCGCCGGCGGCGGGTCGATCCAGCGCAACGAAAGGCTGACCCTGCGGGTCGCCGCCACGGTTGTGGAGCGTCTGCCCAACGGCGTGTTGCGGATCGAGGGCAGCCAGCAGGTGCGCGTGAACCACGAGTTGCGCGATCTGCTGGTCTCCGGCTTCGTGCGCCCCGAGGATATCTCGCGCCGGAACGAGATCACCTATGACAAGATCGCCGGGGCGCGTGTCTCTTACGGCGGGCGCGGGATGATCTCGACCGTGCAGCAGCCCCGCTATGGCGAACAGATCACCGAAATCGTGGCACCATTCTGAGCCGCCGGGCGGGACCGAAAGGGGCGCCGCGCACCGCCCCGCAGCCTGACCCCGGGGCGACACGCGCCGCGCCGCAACCGCCGCAACTGCCGGAGCCGAACCGATGGCGAAACTGCTACCTGTTCTGATTGTCCTGTTCGGGGTCCTCGGCGGCTTCGGGGCGGGCATGCTGTTGCGCCCCGCCCCAGAAAGCACCGATGCCGCCGAAGCCTTCGAGGATGGCGAAGCCATATCTGCGTGGGGCGGGATGGACGGCGCGACCGGACGCGCCGAGACCGAGATCATCCGCATGAGCGACCATTTCGCGGTCCCGGTGCTCGAAGGCGGGAGCGTGCGCGCCCTCATGGTGGTGAACCTGAGCCTTGAATTGGCGGGGGTGGAGGGCGAACTGGTGGCAGCCCGCGAGCCGCGCCTGCGCGACCGGTTCCTGCAGGTGATGTTCGATCACGCCAACGCGGGCGGGTTCGCCGGCGTTTTCACGGCCAACGATGCCCTGACGACACTGCGCACCGCATTGACCGAGGCCGCGCGCGAGGTCCTGGGGCCCGGTGTGGCAGAGGTGCTGATCACCGACATCTATCGGCGCGATGTCTGAGCGCCCGGCGCGAAGGGGGCAAGCCGTGAAGCGCGTTTTCTGCGACCGGGGCAGGCGGTCTGGCGTGGTGGGGCGGCGCGCCGGCTGACCCGCGATTGTTCCGGCGGGGAGCGTGCCGGTCCGGCGCGCCGACCGGGCCTGCCCCGGGGCGCGCGCTTCTGGCGCCGCGCAATGCGCGCGCGGGGCTTGTGCGCTTCGGAACGGTCTCTTGCATTCGGCGCGCGTTGGGATTACCTGCTCCGCGAGGGGTTGGCGCGGGCGTCTGCCTTGCGAACCCGGTCAGGTCCGGAAGGAAGCAGCCGCAGCAATTCGCAGTCGGGTCGCTGTCCAGCCCCTCACCCCGCCGTTTCGCACAGGATTGGGCCTGCGAGCCCCGGAGCGCGTGGTGCCGGGGCCCCAAGGCCGCCCGGTCATGCCGTGCTCAGCGCGACAGGCCCTCCAGGTAATCGAACAGCTCTCCCGCCCCCTCGGCCAGGCTGGCGTTCATGTGCCCGCGGCCGTCCGGGTCGCCGGTGTAGCGGCGCATGAACTCGTTGGTATCGCGCAGATACGCGATGAAATTTTCGCGGGTCCAGACCAGCCCCGCGCGCCCGGCGCTCTGCATCAGGTCGGAATAGCGCCGGAACCCGGGGTCCGACGCCGCCGGACGCCCGGCGATGCCATAAAGGTTCGGCGCCGAACGTCCGCCGCGCTCCAGCACGGTGCCATCAGGCGCGGCCACCATGTGACAGACGCGACACTCGCGCCACAACTCCTGCCCGGCGCCCATGGCGTGCTGCGCGGGGATCATCAGCAACGCCCCCAGCAGGGCCGTCTGAACGGTACGCTTCATTTTTGGCATCTCACACAACCACACACCCTTTCATACGCGGATTTCCGCGCGGGCGCCAGCCGCGACGCGGCCTGCACGCGCTCACATCCGCGTTCAGGGCTTCAGCCGATAGCCGCGCGCCAGCCACTGCCAGCACAGCGCCACCAGAGCCGCCGTGCTGCCCGCCACCACCGCCAGCCCCAGCAACGGCGGCGCGTCCGAGGCGCCGATCATGCCGTAGCGCGCCCCGTCGATCAGATAGAACACCGGATTCGCACGGCTGATCGCTTCGAGGAGCGGGGGCAGGGTGGCGATGGAGTAGAACGTCCCCGACAGGAACGACAGCGGCACCACAATGAAATTGGTGATCGCCGCGATCTGGTCGAACTTGTTGGCCAGGATCCCGGCGGCGATCCCCAGCGCCGAGAGCATCGCCGCGCCAAAGGCCAGGAACACCAGCAGCCAGAGCGGATGCGCGACCGACAGGCCCAGCAGAAGGATCATCGCCACCCCGATGAAGCCCCCGACCATGACGCCACGCGCGATCCCGCCCGCCATGAAGCCGACCACCAGTTCCATCGGCGAGAGCGGCGGCATCAGCGTGTCCACGATATTGCCCTGCACCTTCGAGATCACCAGCGATGACGAGGTGTTGGCAAAGGCGTTCTGGATCACCGTCATCATCAGGATGCCGGGCGCCAGGAAGGCCAGAAAGCTCACGCCCATCACCTCGCCGCGCGTGGGTCCGATGGCGAGTGCGAACACCGCCAGGAACAGCCCCGCCGTCACCAGCGGCGCGGCCAGCGTCTGGGTCCAGACCACAAGGAAGCGCCGGGTCTCGCGCACGGCGAGGGTCTGCATCCCCAGCCAGTTGACCCGCCCGAAACGGCGCACCCCCATGGCGGCGCGTCCTTCGGGGTGTCGGGTGCGGTCCTGTCGTGTTGCCATGCTCATCGCTGCCTTGTGCCCCCCGTGCCGCCGGTTGGTCCGATTACCGGTTTGCATTTCCCTGTGCCGCCTTGTATCCGGCACCGCTGTCCCTAGAATAGGGGGCAAATGAATTTCTCCAACCCCGTCGCGGTTCGTGGCGGTGAGGTTGCCAGCCGGAGGCGCGGCCATGTCCTGGACGGACGAGCGTGTGGAACTGCTCAAGAAAATGTGGGGCGAGGGGCAATCGGCCTCGCAGATTGCCAAGGAACTGGGCGGGGTGACCCGCAACGCCGTCATCGGCAAGGTGCATCGACTGGGGCTGTCGAACCGGGCGGGGTCCGGCGCGGCCGCATCCGGACCGGCCACCGAAGCGCCGGCCCCGGCACCGGAGCCGCCGCCCCCCCCGGCCGAACCGCCCCAGCCCGCCCCGCCCCCCCCCCCCCCCCCCCGGGCCCCGCGGGGGGGGGGGGGCCGACCCCGCCCGGCCCACCACGCCCCCGCCCCCCCCGCCCCCCCCCCCCCACCACCGGGCC
>JAFIEE010000138.1 GCA_020832705.1 Paracoccaceae bacterium | reverse complement strand
CGCGGGCGGATGGGCGGGCGGGCGGCTTCGGGGCCGGCCGTGGGGCCGGCCCGGGCCGTTGGGGGGGGTCGCGTGCCGCCCGGGCAACCCCGGTGGGGTGGGCCAAATACGAACAGTGGGGGGGGGCACCCCCGCGCCGCAAATAGGGGGCATTCTGCCCCCGCCGCCCGTAGCGGGCGGCCCCCCCTGAGGATATTTGGGCACAGATGATGTGAGGCAGGGGCGTGACGGGCGCGGCGTGCGGGGCGCTCAGTTGCCCATCACCCCGCCGAGAATGCCGCGGATGGTGTCCTCGATGGCGCCGCCGAGGCCGCGGTCGCCCGGCGGGGTGGCCGGGGCTGGCGGGGTGGCGGGCGTGGGCTGCCACGGGTCGCCCCAGCCCTGCGGGTCGGCCTCGGGGACATACCAGTCCTGCGGGTCACCGTCGGAGACGGGCGCTTCCCATTGCGGCTCGGCGGGCACATCCATGGGCAGCGGGCGCGGGGTCAGACCGCGATGCACGCGGGTCATGGTCTCGGCCCAGATGCTGGCGGGCAGACCGCCGCCGGTCACCCCGGTCAGGGGCGAGTTGTCGTCATACCCCATCCAGACGCCGGTGACGTAGTCCGCGGTGAAGCCCAGAAACCATGCGTCCCGCGCGCCCTGGGTGGTGCCGGTCTTGCCCGCGACGTCCCAGCCGGACAGCCGGGCCCGCCCGCCGGTGCCGTTCTCGATCACCTGATGCATCATCCAGGTCAGGCTGCGCGCCGAGTCCTCCGAGATCACCCGCTCGCCGATCCCGCCCGCACGCCCCATCAGCGGTTCGGCATCGCCCAGAAGCCGCAGTTCGGTCAGGCCGTAAGGGCGCACCGCCGAGCCGCCGTTGAGGATGCCGGCATAGGCGGCGGTCATCTCCAGCAGGGTTGATTCCGAGCTGCCGAGTGCCAGCGCCGGGCCGTCGGCCAGTTCGCTCTGCAGCCCGAAGCGGTTGGCGACATTGCGCACCTGTTCGCGGCCCATGGCTTCGGAAACACGCACCGCAGGAATGTTGAGCGAGCGTGCCAGCGCATCGGTCAGGGTGACCATGCCGCTGAATTCGTTGTTGTAGTTGCGTGGCGACCAGGGGCCGGAGCCGGGGATGTTCAGGGTCAGCGGCGCGTCCTCGACCATGTCGAAGGGCTGGAAGCCGTTTTCAAGGGCTGCGGCATAGACGAAGGGCTTGAAGGCCGACCCGGTCTGGCGCCGGGCCTGGGCGGCGCGGTTGAAGCCGCCGATGACGTTCTCGCGTCCGCCGACCATGGCACGCACGGCGCCATCGGCGGACATGACCACGATCGCGGCCTCGGCCTCGGATCCGGCACGCACACGGGTTTCGAACACATGCGCCAGCGCCTCTTCGGCTGCGGTCTGGATGCGTGGGTCGAAGGTTGCGCGGATCAGCACGTCCTCGGTGGTTTCGCGGGTCAGCCACGATGGCGCCGAGCTCATGATCCAGTCGGCGAAATACCCGCCCTGCCGCTGCTGGGCGCTTTCCGACAGCGTGGCCGGGTGGGCGCGGGCCTCGGCGATCTGGTAATCGGTCAGATAGCCCTGATCCGCCATCAGTCCGATGACCAGATTGGCGCGGGCCTGCGCGCGTTCGAGGTTGCGGGTCGGCGCGTAGTAGGATGGTGCCACCAGCAGCCCGGCCAGCATCGCCGCCTCGGGGGCGCTGACCTCGTTGGCGGAACGGCCGAAATAGCGCTGGGCGGCGGCTTCGAACCCGCGCGCGCCCGCACCAAGGAAGGCGCGGTTCATGTAGATGGTCAGGATCTCGTCCTTGGAAAAGCTCCATTCCAGCGCGAAGGCGTAGGGCAGTTCCTGCAGCTTGCGCCAGACCGACCCACGGCGGCAGTCGGCTTCATAGGCAGCTTCGGACGCCCATTCGTCCGGATCAAAAGGCACGCCGAGACACAGCAGTTTCGCCACCTGCTGGGTGATGGTCGAACCGCCGGCCCCCTGGAAGGCACCGCGTCCGGCGGCCATGTTGGAGCGGATTGCCCCGACGATCCCGCGCGGCGACAGGCCGAAATGGCTGTAGAAGCGCCGGTCCTCGACCGCGATGATCGCGTTCTTCAGATGCGGGGACACGGTGTCGGCGGTGATGGTGCCGCCGAAGCTTTCGCCGCGCCAGGCGAACACCTGCCCGTCCACATCCATCATCGTCACCGACCCGCGCGCGCGACCGTCCAGCAATTCGTCCAGCGGCGGCAGGGTGGTGACATAGTAGAAGGTGGCGAGGCCAAGGATCGCGGCAACGACCGCGGCGGCCCGCCAGGTCACCGCCCAGACGACCCGCCAGACAAATCCGATCAGCCCGGCAAGGAAGCGCGTGACCAAGTTGCCGCGGCGGCGTGCGGGACGCGGCGCCTGTTTGCGCCCGCGCGCTGTAGCGGGTTTGGCCGGTTTGCGCCCGCGCGTGGCGCTCCCGTTGCCGGCGCGCCGTTCGGCGACCAGGGGGCGGGACCTGCGATCGGAATCCTTCATGCCTTGTTCTGTCCTGCGCCCGTGACCGCGGTGCGGAAAAATTGCCCCGACATGCGTTGATTGCTGCTCACATATTTTTTCAACAACCGTATCGCAAGCCCGGCACCCTGTCGACCATGACCGCCACCGGTGTGCGCTGCCTTTTGGTGGTGGCCGTTCCGGTGGCGCTCCGGCGATTCGCTTCCTGCATGTGCGCAAAAAACATGCAATTTGCGCCAAGAGTGCAAAAATTACGCAAACTCCCCGTGATTGGGCTTCAGAAACTGCTGCGAATTGTTGCGATGCCGCGCCGCAGCAGCCTGAATACGGCCTGTGCGACCCACGAGGTCCCGGCTGCAACAGAAGGGGAAACACGTGAAATTCATCATCGCCACGATCAAGCCGTTCAAGCTCGAGGAGGTGCGCGAGGCGCTCACCGCTCTGGGGGTGCGCGGCATGATGGTTACCGAGATCAAGGGGTTCGGCGCGCAATCGGGGCACACGGAAATCTACCGTGGCGCCGAATACGCGGTGAACTTCGTTCCGAAGGTCAAGCTCGAGATCGGCGTGCCCGATGCCATGGCGGATGAGGTCGTCGAGACGATCCGCAAGACCGCCGCCACGGGCAAGATCGGTGACGGCAAGATCTTCGTGCTTGATCTGGCCAAGGCCATGCGCGTGCGCACCGGCGAAACCGATGACGAAGCGCTGTAACGGCAGCGCGGCTCACTGACACAACAGACAAGGACTCGTATCAGATGAAACTGACAAGATACCTTCCCCTGGTGGCCGCGGCTGTGCTTGTGCCCAGCCTCGGCCTGGCCCAGGAGGCCGAGGAGGCCGCGAACGGCATCGACGCCGTTGAAATGCTTGGCATGGAGATGGTGTTCATCTTCAATACGTTGCTGTTCCTGATCGGCGGCTTCCTGGTGTTCTTCATGGCCGCCGGTTTCTGCATGCTGGAAACCGGGCTCGTGCGGTCGAAGAACGCCACGATGCAGCTGACCAAGAACGTGGCGCTGTTTTCGCTGGCAGCGATTGCCTACTATCTGATCGGCTTCAACCTGATGTATCCGCTTGGTGACTGGGTGGTCGAGGGTTGGCTGGGCGGCGTTGCCCCCACGGTTCTGGAGCCGGTGGGCGTGCCTTTCGACGAACTTGATGATGTCGAATACGCCTCCATCGGGTCGGATTTCTTCTTCCAGCTTATGTTCTGCGCCGCCGTCGCCTCGATCGTCTCGGGCGCCGTGGCCGAGCGGATCAAGCTGTTTCCGTTCCTGATCTTCGTGGTCTTCATCACCGGCATCCTGTATCCGATCCAGGCCTCCTGGAGCTGGGGCGAGGGCTGGCTGGACGAGATGGGCTTCCTGGACTTCGCCGGGTCGTCGATCGTGCACGGTGCGGGCGGCTGGGCCGCGCTGGCCGGTGCCATCGTGCTGGGTGCGCGTTACGGCAAGTACGGGACGGACGGCAAGGTCAACGTGATGCCAGGGTCCAACCTGCCGCTGGCGACGCTGGGCATGTTCATCCTGTGGCTGGGCTGGTTCGGCTTCAACGGCGCCTCGCAACTGGCCATGGGCACCGTGTCCGACGTGGCCGATGTCAGCCGGATCTTCGCCAACACCAACACCGCCGCCGCTGGCGGGGCCGTGGCGGCGCTGATCCTGTCGCAACTGCTCTACAAGAAGCCGGACCTGACCATGGTGCTGAACGGTGCGCTGGCAGGTCTGGTGTCGATCACGGCCGAGCCGCTGACCCCCGGTCTGGGCATGGCCACGCTGATCGGCGCCGTGGGTGGCGTGATCGTGGTGCTGACCATTCCGATGCTGGACAAGCTCAAGATCGACGACGTTGTCGGCGCCATCCCGGTGCACCTGTTCGCAGGTATCTGGGGCACGCTGGCGGTGGTGCTCACCAACCCGGACGCGACCCTCGTCAACCAGGTGATCGGCATCGTGGCGATTGGCGCGGTGATGTTCGGCGGCTCGCTGGTGATGTGGCTGATCCTCAAGGCGATCCTCGGCATCCGCGTCGGCGATGAAGAGCAGATCACCGGGCTCGATACCACCGAACTGGGTATGGAAGCCTATCCGGACTTCTCGAAGGGCTGATCCTCTCCTCCTCCCTTGAAAAGCCCGAGAGCGGGAACCCGGACCGGAAACGGTCCGGGTTCTTTCATGTCCGCAATGGCGCTTTCCGGTGCCGCGCCGGGGCCGCCGGTGGAGATCAGGCCAGAGCGCCCTCGGCGGTGATCCGGCTGGCCCCGCCCAGATACGGGTGCAGCGCCTGCGGGAGCGTCACCGCACCGTCGGCGGTCTGGCCGTTTTCCAGCACCGCGATCAGCGCGCGCCCCACCGCCAGCCCGGACCCGTTCAGTGTGTGCACGAAGTCGGGCTTGCCGCCCTCGGGGCGGTAGCGCGCATTCATGCGCCGGGCCTGGAAATCGCCGCAGACCGAGACGCTGGAGATTTCCCGATACTTCCCCTGTCCCGGCAGCCAGACCTCGATATCATGGGTCTTCTGCGCGCCGAAGCCCATGTCGCCGGTGCACAGAACCACCGTGCGATAGGGCAGGCCAAGCCGCTCCAGCACGGTTTCGGCGCAGCGGGTCATGCGTTCGTGCTCGGCCAGACTGTCCTCGGGGCGGGTGATGCTGACCATCTCGACCTTCTCGAACTGGTGCTGGCGCAGCATCCCGGCGGTGTCCTTGCCCGCACTGCCCGCCTCGGAGCGGAAGCACTGGGTATGCGCGGTGTAGCGCCGGGGCAGGGTGGCCGCGTCCACGATCTCGCCCGCGACAAGATTGGTCAACGTCACCTCGGATGTGGGGATCAGCCACCAGCCGTTGGTGGTCTGGTAACTGTCCTCGGCGAATTTCGGCAACTGGTTGGTCCCCAGCATCGCCTCGTCGCGGACCAGCACCGGGGTCCAGACCTCGGTCAGGCCATGCTCGCGCGTGTGCAGGTCGATCATGAATTGCGCCAGCGCCCGCTGCAGCCGCGCCACCGCGCCCGAAAGCACCACGAAGCGCGCGCCCGACAGCTTTGCCGCAGCCTCGAAATCCATGCCGCGCGCCACGCCAGCGATCTCGAAATGCTCCTTGGGGGCAAAGTCGAACGCCGGCGGGGTGCCCCAGCGGCGGATTTCCTTGTTGTCGTCCTCGTCGGCGCCTTCGGGCACGTCGGCCAGTGGCAGGTTGGGGATGCCCAGCAGCACCTCGCGCAGGCGCGCATCCTCGGCGCGCGCGGCCTCTTCCAGCCGCGCGACGTCGGCCTTGCGCTCGGCCACCAGCGCGCGCAGGCGCGCGAATTCGGCGTCATCCCCGCGCGCCTTGGCGGCGCCCACGTCCCTGGCCGCCGCGTTCTGCTCGGCGCGGGCGGTTTCGGCCTCGGTGATCCGGGCCCGGCGGGCGGCGTCGATTTCCAGCACCTCGGATGACAGTGGCGACAGCCCGCGCCGGGCGAGGGCGGCGTCGAAACCGGCGGGATTGTCACGGATGGCGCGGATATCGTGCATGGAAACCTCGTCTCATCGGGTCAGGCCGCAGCGCGAATCGCTGCAGCGCCCTTATGCCGCAAGCGTGGCGCTGACGGTAGGGTGCGTCTGCGGCGGATGCGCGAAGGTCGTTTCCGGGCTGGCAATGCGCGCGCGGCCATGGCACCGAAGGTGCCTGCAGGAGGATCCGCCATGCCCACCGAGCTAGAGACCCTGAGCGCCGCCAAGACGGCCGCCCGCGCCGCCGCCGTGGACGCCCGCGCCCAAGCCTTCGCGCAGCCCGACCGTGCCGCGCGCGTCGCGGCGGCCAATGATCATCTGCGGGCGTTCCTGCGCGACAGCCTGGGCTCGGCGCTCGACGGTTGCGTGCTGTCGGGCTATGCGCCCATGCGGTCCGAGATCGACCCCATGCCCGTGCTGGCCGCCCATCCCGGCCCGGTCTGCCTGCCGGTCATCGCCGCCAGGGCGCAGCCGTTGCGGTTCCGTGAATGGCACAAGGGGGCCGATCTGGTGCCGGGGCCGTTCGGCGCTTCGGTGCCCGCAAGCGGCGACTGGCTGACCCCGCGCGCGCTGATCGTGCCCTTGCTGGCCTTTGACGCGGACGGATACCGGCTGGGTTATGGTGGCGGCTTCTATGACCGCACGCTGGCCGGGTTGCGGGCGACGGGGCCGGTGCTGGCGGTGGGGTTCGCCTTTGCCGCGCAGCGCGTGGATACGGTCCCGCGCGAGGGCACCGACGAGCGGCTGGACGCGGTGGTGACGGAGGACGGCCTGGCCTACAGCGTCTGAGCCGCGCGGGGCCGCCGACGCCTGCGACGACCGGACCCGGTGCCACGCATGCCCTTCACCGGCCGCCGGCCGGTCGCGTCAGGACGCCCGGCGCTCGGCGGGGGCGACGGTGGCGTGATAGCGTGCCTCGGCCTCGGCATAACTGCGCGGCGGCGGGTCCGCGCCGGTCGCCGGGTCTGTCGGAACCGGGTCGATGCCGAGCAGCTCGGCGTCATCTTCGGGCAGCCCCTCGCGCGACAGGAGCACCGCCACCGGACGCGCCGAAGGGATGTGCGAGCAGACAATCATCGCGCCGACCATGATCGGCACCGCCAGGAACATCCCCGGCACGCCCCAGACCGCGCCCCAGAACGACAGCGACACGATGATCCCGAAGGACGAAAGCCGCAGCGTCTTGCCCATCAGCATCGGGTCGATGACATTGCCCAGCAGGAATTGCGTCATCCCCGTCAGCACGAAGATCAGCAGCGCGGTCTGCGGCTCGGTCACCTGAATATAGGCCACCAGTGTCACCACCAGAGTGGCCGCGATGGAGCCCACCGCCGGGATGAAGTTGAAGACGAAGGTCAAAAGCCCCATGGCCACGGCGAATTCCAGCCCGAAGAAGCTCATCATCAGGAAGATCGCCACGCCGGTCACGCCGCTGACCAGCGTCTTGACCAGCAGATAGCGGTTCACCCGGCGGATGATCGAGGCGATGATGCGGCTGACGCGTTCGGCCTTGGCCTTGTCGGACATCAGGTTTTCCAGCTTGGTGCCGAACCAGACCCGTTCGGCAAAGAGGAAACCCACGAACAGGATGATCAGGATCGCATGCGACAGGATCGTGCCCGCCTGTCCCGCGGCCTGCCGCAGGTAGCCGGAAATCTGGATGGTCTGCACCGTGGTCAGCACGGCCTGTTCCACATCCTCGCCCATCCATGAAAACATCTGCGCCACCGCGCGCTGCGCGTCGTCGGTATAGGCCAGCGTTGTGGTCAGCACGGTGTTGATCTGCGACAGCACCAGCCCCGCAAGCGTCAGGATCCCCGAGGCGATCAGGAACACCGCCGCGATCGAGGCCAGCCAGTTGGTGATCCGCAGGCTGCCGATCCTGAGCCGCGAGATCGAGTTGATTGCGTCCGAGGTGAGCGAGAACAGGATGATGGCGATGGCCAGCGAGATCAGGATGAACTTGGCCTGCACCAGCAGGAACAGCACAACCGCGAAGGCGATGATGCCCATGAGCCAGGTCTGCAGCCGGAACTTCTCGCCGAAGGTCAGCCGCAGGGGCCCGGTCGGCAAACCGCCGGGTCCCGCGGGTGGCCCCGGCGGTGCGCTGGTGTGTGTGTCGTTCATCGGCAGCCCTTGGCCTGCATCCCTGATGGTTTCCGGATGCTCCTTCACTCAAGTATGCGGCGCCGGGGAAGGCAAGGCAAGGGTCCGTGACCCGGCCTGCGCCGCGCGTTCCCGCAACTGTCGCAGATTTCATCTGCGTTGCGGCGGGGGATCACCCGCCCGCGCCTTTTCCGCGCTGCCTCGATGATGCGGCCGCTCAGTCCAGAGCCAGCAGATAGGCGGCGATGGCCGCGCGGTCCGCGGGCTCCAGGCGCGCCATGGCGCGGACCACGGCAGCCATGGAGCCCCCGGCAACGTCGAAGGTCGGGGTGAAGCCGCTGTCGAGGTAAAGCGCGATATCCTCGGCCGACCAGCCCAGACCGCCCGGGGTGATGTCGGGGATGCGCCCGCGCCCGGCCGGATTGGGTGCCCCGCGCATCCATTGCGCGCGGTCCAGCCCGCCCGACCGGTCGCGCGGGGTGTGGCATTCGGCGCAATGGGCCAGCGCCTCGACCAGATAGCGCCCGCGTTCCAGTTCCGGAGTGGGGGCGTCGGCCATAACCCAGCCATCGTCCATGTTCAGCCGCTTCCACAGCCCCAGCCCGCGCCGCACCGAGAAGGGAAAGCCCAGGTCATGCGGGCGGTTCGCCGTGTCGCTTTCGGGCAGGGTCTCGATGAAGGCCTGCAGGTCGGCCACATCCTGCAACGTGGCACGCAGATAGGCGGGGTAAGGAAAGGCCGGGTAATAATGCTGTCCGGCGGGGGAGATGCCGCGCAGCATGGCATTCGCGAATTCGGCCTGTGTCCAGCCGCCGATGCCGTGTCCGGTGTCGGGGCTGATATTGGGCGCGAGGAAGCTGCCGAACGGCGTGTCGAACCGCTGCCCGCCGGACAGGACCGGGCGGTCCGTGTCCTCGGCATCCGCGGCGATGTGGCAGGCCGCGCACCCGCCGGCCCAGAAAACGCCCGCGCCGCGGGCGGGATCGGCATCCAGAGCTTCAAGCCGCTCCAGCGTGGCCGCGTCGAGCGGGTCGGGGCGCGTGAGCCACCAGAATGCAGCGGCGGCGATCCCGGCCAGAACCGCGGCCATCAGTGCAAGCCGCCGCATCATCGCGCGTCTGCCGCGTCAGGCGCACAAGGGGGTGAAAGCGGCCCCCGTGCGGGGCCGGTGAGGGGGCGGCACGCCCCCTTCAGCCGCGCGAAGCGCCAGAAGGCGCGCGCCGGCCGCAACCAGCCCCCCCCAACCAAACTAACCCCACACGCGGCGCGGGCGCTGCCCGTCCAAACAGAACGGGGGCGAAGAAAAAA
>JAFIEE010000137.1 GCA_020832705.1 Paracoccaceae bacterium | reverse complement strand
TGTGTGAGCGCCGTGTTCGGCGCGAGTGAACTGTGCACGAAACGGCCCCGGCGGGGGGGGGGGGGGGGGGGGGCGACCCCCCCCGGCCCGGGGCAAGGCGGCTTTTCATCCCGCCAGGTCCAGCAGCGCGAGCGCCCCGTGCAGCAGCACCGCCGCCGCCACCCCGTAAACCGCCAGCCAGAGCCGCCGCTCCAGCCGCTCGAGCCCTGCCTCGATCCGCGCCAGCCGGTAATCCAGCGCCTCGCGGCGCGCCTCGGCGACCCGTTCGCTGGCCTCGATCCGTGCCTGCGCGGCGTCGAAACTGTCATAGAGGAAGCGCGAGCCCCCCACCGACCGCCGCGCCAGCCCGCCGCGCTCAGCCATCCGCCGTCCCGCCCTCCATCACCCCTCCTCCATCACCCCTCCTCCATCACGGGCGGCAGCCCCAGCAGCGCGCGTTTCTCGGCCTCGGTCAGGAAGCTGGCGCTGCCAACGCGGCGCCAGGTGGCCTCGCGCTCGGGTGCCAGCGCCGGCACCTGATCGAGGTCCGGGCGCAGTTCCACCGGATCGCCCGCGTGCCCGGACAGCCAGTGCGCCACCGCCGCCGTGACCCGCGTGGCCAGCGGCAGCACGGTCAGGCGATAAAAGGCGCGGTTGGCCTCCTGATAATTCGCATAGGTCGCGTCGCCGGGAATGCCCAGCAGCATCGGCGGCACGCCAAAGGCGATGGCGATGTCACGCGCGGCCGCCTCCTTGGTGCGGTGAAACTCCATGTCGGAGGGCGAAAAGCCCATCGGTTTCCAGTCCAGCCCCCCTTCCAGCAGCATCGGGCGGCCCGCGTTGCGCGCGCCCTGATGGTGCGCCTCCATCTCGGCCTGCAACCGGTCGAACTGTTCGGCGGTCATCGTCCCCTGCCCTTCGGGGCCACGATAGACGATGGCGCCCGAGGGCCGCGCCGCGTTGTCCAGAAGCGCCCGTGACCAGCGCGCGGCGGCATTGTGCACCTCGATCGCCGTGGTCGCGGCCTCAAGCGGCGACAGGCCGTAATGATCGTCGGCGGGGTGGAAGCTGCGGATATGCAGCACCGGCGGTGCACCGGGCGTGTCCGGCGCGCCCATGTGGAAGCGGTGGCGGCGGTTGCCGACAGTATAGTCATAGCCCACCGGCCAGCCATCCGCCCCCGGCACCACCGACATCCGGTCCGAGCGCAGGACATGCAGCTCCTGCGGCAGCACGCCCTCGGGGGCGCGCACGGCTTCGACATAGGCGTTGCCGGACAAGAGAAGCTGCGCATAGAGCGCCTCGAACAGGTCGGCCTTGCCCTGCGCCGGGTTGGGGCGGCGGATCAGATCCCAGAGCGGGTGCACCTCGTAGCGCCGCGCGGCGTCCTGCAGCACCAGGGGCAGTGCGGCCGCCGATTCGGCGATCAGCCGCACGGCGCGGAAGCCCACCGGATTGCCCTGAAAGCCGGTGCGCACCATTGCCGCGCCGGGCCGCGCCGCGCCCTGGCCGGGCCGCGCGAGCCCCGTGATCATGCCGCGCGCGGCGGGCAGTCCCGCGTTCAGCGGCCCCACCGCCGAAGCCTTCGCCTCGGAAGGCGCAGGAGCGGCGCTGGCGGGTGCCGCGGGTTTGCGCAGAAAATCGAACATGCGGGGGCCTCCTTGGTCACTGCGGGGCGCGGGCACGCGGCAAGCGCGTGCAAGGCGGTGTCAGCGGTTATGCCGGGCAATGCTTGCGATCCGCTGGCCCCGCCGTGCGCTGCCCCGGCGGCCGCACGCAACGGGGGCGCGCGCGCGCACGGGGCTATGGCTGCCCCGGCGCCCGACGGGGCGCGCCCCTTGCCCCTGCGCCCCTTGCCCCTGCGGCACGCAGGGGCAGGCGCCCGCGAAGGGGGACGGGGTGGGTGGGCGGGGCTCCCTGAGCGGGCGCCTTCTGAACGTGGGAAAGCGCCACGCCCCGGATCAGAGGCTGCGCACCCCGGGGCGCATCTGGCGGCGTGCAGGGGCGATCATCAACTCGTGCAGTGCCCAGACCAGCGCATCCACCCGGTCGGGGCTGCCGCGCCCGGTGAACCCCTGCGCGGTCATCAGCGCCATCTGATCCTCCAGCGCGCCCAGCCGCCCGGTGTGGAACACGCGCCCCTGTTCATAGAGCGCGGCCACCGGCTCGGCCCTGAGCCCCTTGCCCTGCCGCGCGTGCAGCGCGCGGAACGGCACCAGCGGCTCGAGACTGCGCAAGACTTCGGCCACCATGTCGCCGCCCTGGTTGACCTCGGCCACCACACGGTCGGCATTGTGCCGGTGCGCGGCGTCAATCACCGCACGCCCCCACTGCCCCGGCGAGGCCGCGCGCAGGCTGGCGTCCTCCAGCACATAGGCGCACCAGGCCTGCACGGGCCCGCGCGTCACCGCGCCCGCCACCACGATCCCGCACAGGTCCGCGTTGCGCCCCGCGGACACCGCCGGGTCCACCGCCACCACCACCCGGTCCAGCGCGGGCACTGCACCCCGCCGCGCCCGCGCCAGCACGTCGGCGGGCCAGAGCGTGCCCTCGGCGTCATCCAGCAGCACGCCGTCCAGTTCCTGCCGCTCCTCGCGCGTGCCCGCGTAGCGCGCGCGCACCTCGGCCAGGAACGCAGGCGCCAGAAAGGCGCGGTTGGCCTCGGTCGGCGCGTGGGTGGTCACGGTCGAGGGCGCGGCCAGCAGCCGCTTCAACGCGGGCTGGTTGCGCGGCGTGGTCGTGACGATGGCGCGCGGATCGGTGCCCAGCCGCAGGGCGAATTGCAGCATGTCCCACGTTGACTCGGCATTCGGCCATTTGGCCAGTTCATCGGCCCAGGCGGCATCGAACTGCGGCCCGCGCAGGGCTTCGGGGTCATTGGCGGAAAACGCGGTGGCGGTGGCGCCATTGGGCCAGATCAGGCGGCGGCGCGTGGCCTCCCACCGTGGCCGCCGGTCGGGCGGCGAGCAGGCGAGGATGCCGCTGTCGCCGAAGATCATCACCTCGCGCACCTGGTCATAGGTCTCGCCCAGCAGCGCCACGCGGCGCGCCGCGCCCCGGTCCAGCGGGCGCGGGCCTTCGACCCGGGCGCGCACCCATTCGGCGCCCGCGCGCGTCTTGCCCGCGCCGCGCCCCCCCAGCGCCACCCATGTCCGCCACGCGCCCGGGGGCGGCAACTGGTGCGGCTGCGCCCAGAACTCGAACAGCCAGGGCAACGCCGCAAGCGCGTTGTCGCCCAGCCCGGCAAGGAAATCATGCGCCGTCGCCTGCGGCGCGGAGGCAAGCCAGGCGGCGCCCGATCTCGGCGCGGGCGGCGGCGAGGTCGAGCTTGTCACCGCCACCGGTGGCGCCGTCATCGCCGCCGAAGGCGCGGATGCGTCTGCGTTCTTCATAGATGTTCTCCAATGCCTTGCGCAAAAGGCGCGTCTCGTCCATCAACTCCCGCGCGGCGCGCGCGGGGTCCTGTTCCAGATCGCGGAGCACCTGATTGATCCGCGTCATCGCGCGCTCGAACTGCTCGGCGGCGATTGCGGCCGGGCTGCTCTGGCCCGCCGCCCCCGGTTGCGGGGTGTTTTCGTTGCTCAATGACTGCCCGTCCCTCGATTTCCGGCGACCGCTTTCGGGCGCGGGGTCTGCGCCCTGCCGCCTGCATGCAGCCGCCGCCGTCCCGTCCCGTCCGGTCCGCGCGGATGCGCTTCTGGCCTACACGGGTCCGGTTAAGCGCGGCTTGGGCGGGCGCACGCCAGAGATCGCCGGGGACAGCGGGTCAGTTGATGGGCGGGCCCGCCGTCATGTCTGGCCCGGCCCCGACCGGGCGCGCAGATCAGCGGGTGATCGCATAGGGCAGCAGCCCGCGCCGGTTGTGATCGATCCGCAATTGCCGCTCCAGCGGCGGGACCGAGCGTTGATGGCATTCGGTGCGTTCGCAGATGCGGCAGGAAATCCCGATCGGTTCGAACGCCTGCGGACGGGACAGGTCCATGTCGTCGGCATAGACCAGCGACCCGGCCCAGCCGATCTCGCAGCCCAGCCCGATGGCATAGCGCCGCACCGGGGCGCGGAACGCGCCGCCGGGCTTGGTCACCGCCCGGGCCAGGCAGAAGTAGCGCACACCGTCCGGGGTTTCGGCCAGCTGGCGCAGGAACCGGCCCGGGGTCTCGAAGGCGCGGTGCACGTTCCACAACGGACACGCACCGCCGAAACGGGCGAATTGCAGCCGCGTGGCCGAATGGCGCTTGGTGATGGTCCCGGCCTGATCGACCCGGACAAAGAAGAACGGCACCCCCTTGGCGCCGGGCCGCTGCATCGTGGACAGCCTGTGCGCCACCTGTTCGATCGACGCGCCGAAGCGGTCGGCAAGCTGTTCGAGGTCATGGCGCGTATCCTGCGCGGCCTGCAGGAACGCGCCATAGGGCATGAGCGCGGCCCCCGCGAAATAGTTGGCCAGCCCCACCCTGGCGATCTCGCGCGCGGTGTCGCTCTGGAAACGGGCCAGGTCCAGCGTCGCCTGCAGCAGGTCGCTTTGCGCGATCAGCGCCAGTTGGTGCAGGAGCTGGAAGCGCTGGGTGGGCCGGGCCGCGCGGGCCGACAGATGCACCTCGCCGCGCGCCGGATCGAAACTGCGCAACGGCGCCGCATCCCCCGCGCGCACCGTGACCCCCAGCGCCCGCAACCGCTCCGCCGCCCGGTCCAGGATGTCACCGCGCCCCTCCCCGGCGAAGCGCTCGGCGGCGCGGTCCACGGCGTCGATGTAATTGTCGCAGTAGTGGAAGAAATCGCGCACCTCCTCCCAGGGCGAGGCCCGCAGCGGCGTGCCTTCATGCCCCAGCGCCTCGTCCAGCGAAGCGAGGCGTTCGTGCCCCTCGCGGTAGGCGCGGTGCAGGTCCAGGAAGGCGCGGGCAAAACCGGGCGCGTTGGCCGCGACCAGGCGCAGGTCGGGCAGTGCGGGCATCGCGGCGGCAAAGACCGGATCGGCAAGCGCTTCGCGCAAATCGCTGACCAGCCGCTCGCTGTCGCCGGCCGAAAGCTCGGTCACGTCCATGCCGAATTCGCGCGCCAGCGCCACCACCACCGCCGTGGACAGCGGGCGGTTGTTGTTCTCCATCTGGTTCAGGTAAGGCAGCGAAATGCCCAGCCGGGCGGCGAATTCCTTTTGCGTCAGGCCCAGGCGGGTGCGCGTCTCGCGCAGCTTGGCGCCGGCGTAAAGCTTCTTTGGCGGCATGCAGACCCGGCCCCGGTTTGAAAACGCATCAGCGCAGGTTTGCAAACCCGGGCGGTGCCGGTCAAGCGCCGATCACGCCCCGATGACGCGGCGGCGGCGGATCACATAGATGATGGACACCACCGACAGCGACGAGGTCGTCAGCAACAGGCCCAGCAGGGGCGCGGCGCCCGTCTCCGGGGTGAGCAGCGCGCCTGCCAGCGCCGAAAGTGCGGCACCGCCGCCGATCAGGATCGCCCCGCCGATGCCGCTGGCGGTTCCGGCCAGATGCGGGCGCACCGACATCATCCCCGAGGTGGCGCTGGGCAGCACCATGCCGTTGCCAAGACCGACAAAGATGAAGAAGCCGAAGAAGACCGCAGGCACCTGCGCCCCGGCGGCAAAGAAGACACTCATCATGCCGACCCCGGCCAGACAGACAAGGCACCCCCACAGCACCATCCGGTCCACGCCGATCCGCACCGCATACCGCCCCGACAGGAAGTTGCCGAAGGCATAGCCGACCGCGGGCGCGCCGAAATAGATGCCCAGCACCGCCGGTGACAGGCCGAACACCTCGGATCCCACGAAGGGCGCGCCGCCGAGATAGGCAAAGAACGACCCGGACGCCAGCATCGCGGTGATGCAATAGCCCCAGAACCGGCGCGAGGTCATCAGTTCGGGCAGGTCCGCAAAGGTGCTGCGCAACCCGCCATTGCCCGGCGCCTTGGTCTCGCCCAGGTCGGCCCAGGTCAGCGCCAGAATGCCGATTCCCGCCAGCAGCATCAGCGCGAAACTGCCGCGCCAGCCGAACACCTCGTCCAGCAGCCCGCCGATGGCCGGGGCGATCATCGGCACCAGCGCCATGCCCATGGTCACATAGCCGATGCGCGAGGCCGCCGCGGCTTCGTCCATCACGTCACGAATGGCTGCGCGGCTGAGCACGATGGTCGACACCACCACCGCCTGCAGCATCCGGAAGAACAGGAACACCCCCGCGCTGGTGGCCAGCAACGTGCCCAGCGTGGCAATGATGAACCCCGCCAGGGACCACAACAACACCGGGCGGCGCCCGAACCGGTCCGAAATCGGCCCGATGAACACCTGCAACAGCGCGTTGACCGCCAGATAGAGCGATACCGAAAGCTGCATCACCCGGTAGTCGGTGTCGAAATAAGCAGCCATCGACGGCAGCGACGGCAGGAACATGTTCATCGCCAGCGCCGCCAGCCCCGCCAGCAACACCAGGGTCAGCACATGTGGCGGGGTGGTCCGGTCCAGGAAACGGGTCTGCGCCGTCACGGGTTTGCTGACCGGCACATCGGTCGAGGCCATGGAAGAATCCATTCAGGGAGGGTCATGCGCTTTATTTCACAAGTGTAATTGACTTGGCGCCGGGGTCCAACCCGTTTCTTGCCCTGTCTGCGACGAATGGCCCCGATGCACCCCTTGCCGGACCCGCACCAGACACTTCCGTTTGAAACCAATGCGCAACGCTGCTAGGGTGAGCGCGCACAAGCACGGGTCGACGGATGACAGACAGCGCCAAACGCCCCAAGCGCCGGTTCGACCAGTCCCTGCCCATTGCGCTTCTGCGCGCCCGCGAGGCCAGCGCACGGCTGTTCAAGCCCCATATCGACCGCTATGATCTGACGATGCCGCAATGGCGGGTGATCCGCGCCCTGGCCGAGGGCGGGCCGCTGGACGCAAAAACCGTGGCCGAGTGCTGCGTGATCCTGCCGCCGTCGCTGACGCGAATCTTCCGGGCGCTGACCCAGCGCGGCCTGACCCGGGCGGTGGACTCCGAGGATGCGCGGCGCCACATGCTGGAGCTGACCGAGGAAGGGCGCGTCATCTTCGAGGCGGTGGTCGAGACCTCGGAAGCCACCTATGCGGAGCTGGAAGCCGCCTTCGGCGCGGCGCGGATGCAGTCGCTGCTGGACCAGCTCAACGCGCTGCGCGACACGATCAACGCCATGCCCGGCCAGCGGCGCGACTGAACGACGCGACTGAGCGGCGCCGGAAAGGGTCCGGGCCGGGTGCGGCCGACGGGCGGTCCGGCATCTGCGGGTTGGCGCCGCTGTTCCGACGGCAAAGGCGCCCGCTCGGCGGATCGCCCACCCACCCGCCCCGACCCGCCTCGCGGGCGCCGCCCCTGCTGGCGCAGGGACGCAGAACGGCTGCGCGGGTGGTCACGGGATGCCGCGCGTGGCCGCTCAACTGAACTGTTCGCGCATCAGCCTCTCGTCCAGCCCGTGGCCGGGGTCGAAGAGCAGCCGGTGGGTGATGCTGCGTTCGGCGCGGATGTCCACCGCCACCACGTCGCGCACCGACCGGCTGTCGGCATCGGCCATGACCGGGCGCTTCTGCGGTGACAGCACCTCGAACCGGACGGCGGCGCCCATGGGCACCAGCGCCCCGCGCCAGCGCCGTGGCCGGAAGGCCGCCACCGGGGTCAGCGCCATCACATCCGCGCCCAGCGGCAGGATCGGCCCGTGGGCCGAGTAGTTGTAGGCGGTCGACCCTGCAGGCGTTGCCACAAGCGCGCCATCGGCGACCAGTTCCTCCATCCGCAGCTTGTCATCGATGAAGATGCGCAGCTTCGCCGCCTGCGGCCCCTCGCGCAGGAGCGAGACCTCGTTGATCGCCAGCGCCTCCATCACCCGGCCGGTCATGGTGGTGGCGCGCATGTGCAGGGGATTGATCCGCGCTTCCTCGGCGGCCGCGATCCTCTCGGGCAGCCCTTCGGCGGCATAGGCGTTCATCAGGAACCCCACGGTGCCGCGGTTCATCCCGTAGACCGGCGCGGGCAGGGCCTGGGTGGCGTGCAGCGTCTGGAGCATGAACCCGTCACCGCCCAGCGCGACGATCACCTCGGCCCGTTCCGGGGCGCAGGTGCCATAGGCCGCGATCATCGCGACAAGGGCCTCCTGCGCGTCCGCGGCGGGGCTGGCGACAAAGGCAAGGCGCGGCAAGGGCATGGCCGGGACACGGGGGCTGCGGCGGTTTCAGCCGGTGTTGTCGCGCGCCCGCCGGGAATTGACAACCCCTCTGCCATCCCTCTTCAACGGTGCGGAATGCACGCACCCGTCCGCAGGCGGGCGCTGCTGCGTCGTTTTCGGCGCTTTGAGAACCGCGACGCATGCGCTATGTCCGCCCGCAAGGCCCGATCGCGCCGGAGACCCGGACGCCCACCCTGCCCGAGGAGACTGCCATGAACATCACCCACCGCGATTCCGGTTTCTTCACCGAAGCGCTGGAGAGCCGCGACCCCGAACTCTTTGCCGCCGTGCGCGGCGAACTGGGCCGCCAGCGCGACGAGATCGAGCTGATCGCCTCGGAGAACATCGTCAGCCGCGCGGTGATGGAGGCGCAGGGCTCGGTGATGACCAACAAATACGCCGAAGGCTACCCGGGGCGACGCTACTACGGCGGCTGCCAGTTCGTGGACGTGGCCGAGGAACTGGCCATCGCACGGGCCTGCGAACTCTTCGGCGTGGGCTTTGCCAATGTGCAGCCGAACTCGGGGTCACAGGCCAACCAGGCGGTGTTCACCGCGCTGATGACGCCGGGCGACACCTTCCTGGCGATGGACCTGTCAGCGGGCGGGCACCTGACCCATGGCGCCCCGGTCAACCAGTCGGGCAAATGGTTCAACGCGGTGCATTACGGCGTGCAGCGCCAGGACAGCCGCATCGACTACGATCAGGTCGCAGCCCTTGCCGCCGCGCACAAGCCGAAGGTCATCATCGCCGGGGGATCGGCCATCCCGCGGGTGATCGATTTCGCCCGGTTCCGCCAGATCGCGGATTCGGTGGGCGCCTATCTGATGGTGGACATGGCGCATTTCGCCGGCCTGGCGGCGGCGGGGGTGCATCCGTCGCCCTTCCCGCACGCGCATGTCGCCACCACCACAACGCACAAGACCCTGCGTGGCCCGCGCGGCGGGCTGATCCTGACCGATGACGCGGCGCTGGCGAAAAAGTTCAACAGCGCCATCTTCCCCGGCATCCAGGGCGGGCCCCTGATGCATGTGATCGCGGCCAAGGCCGTCGCCTTCGGCGAGGCGCTGCGCCCCGAGTTCAAGGATTACGCCCGCCAGGTCGTCAGCAATGCGCAGGCGCTGGCGGATCAGCTCATGAAGGGGGGGCTGGACATCGTCACCGGCGGCACCGACACGCATGTGATGCTGGTGGACCTGCGCCCCAAGGGGGTGAAGGGCAACGCCACCGAAAAGGCGCTGGGGCGCGCGCATATCACCTGCAACAAGAACGGCATCCCGTTTGACACCGAAAGCCCG